>VBGS01000066.1 GCA_005889445.1 Chloroflexota bacterium | reverse complement strand
TACCCGTCCGCGCTTGTCGGCCCGGCCGGCGGTCTTGAGGTCGACCTTGCACCACGAGTTATCGACGAGTGCCTCGAATCGGAAGCGGTCGGAACGATGGCCTTCGAGTGCGGCGACAACATCGTCGGGCGCTCGAAGGATGAGTGAGACCTGGTCGCCCTCAGCGACCGTGTCGAGTGACCGCGCGCTGATGGCGATCACGCTGTCGTGCTCGTTGAGGATCCGCAGCTGTGACGGCAGGATGCCGGCGCTCTCGAACTGGAGCCACGTGAGCATGTTCTCTTCATACGTGCGCCATGTGAGCGGCACGACCAGCTCCTCCGAGGTCGGGAGGACCGTCGGCTCATCGATGATCGTCTCGGCGCTGCCAAGAGCCTTGGAGTACTCGCCGATCTTGATTCGCGCGTCATATCGCGACGTCGTTCACGGCCCATTCGAACTGCCGGATGACCATCGCGACCCGCTGATCGGCCTCAGCCTTCAGCTCGTCAGTCGCGCCGGCGAGCGTCGCCGCGGCGAAGTGCGTGTGGGAATGAGTGTTCAGCCATGCGATCCCAGCACCGATGCCCAGACCCCCGCAAAGACCGAGCGCGAGCCAGCGGCCTCCATCGCCGATAAACGGAAACACGACCACGCTGGCCGCTATCGCGGCGATCCACGGGACGTAGCGGTCCCGGCGGGCGGCCGGCGCGGTCCGGTGCCGCTCCGCGGCCTTCGAGTGGGCCGCGCAGAGGGCGCAGTCCTTGCCCGCCTGGTGCTGTAGCGCTCCGTTCATCCGTCCCTCCAGGTTTCTGGCGAGAGGCTCCGTCCGGAGCGAGCAGCGCACATCACGAAAACGGGTGACGGAGTCGAAGACCATCCGGAAGGGGGAGTACGAGTGGCGTAGGACCTCACCTGCTCTGGTTAGCCCGTTCGCCTCTCTCGTCGCCAGCCACGCGTGTCCCTAGCTTGATCACCGCAGGCGGGGCCTGTGGGGAGGTCTGAAGGAACATGAAAGCTCAGCTGCGAGCGGCCCTGGTGGCGGCCCTCGCGATCGTGGTAGTCGGTGCGTCGTTCGGGTCGCGCGCCAGCGCGGTGCCGACCGGGCCGATGTTCGTGAGCCTCGCGATCGACCCCTCGCCGGCGAACGAAGGCCAGGTGGTCACCCTGACCGGGCAGTACTCGGATCCGGACCAGATGCCACTCGTCACGATCGACTGGGGCGGCGTTCAGGCGCAGGAGTCGCTCAGCCCGCCGTTCGGCGTCGACACCTTCTCGTTCAAGACCGTCTACAAGGACGACGGCCGCAGCGGCACCCCGCAGGATGTGTACACCGTGACGCTGTGGCTGGACGACGGTGTGAATCCGATGGCTCAGCAGACTCTCACGCTGGTGGTCCGCAACGTCGCGCCGACGGTCACGATGTCAGCGTCGGCCGCGCAGCTCCTCGACCATGACACCCTCTTCGTGCACGGCTCGTTCACCGATCCGGGAGTCCTCGATACGTTCCAGGCCTCGGTGGACTGGGGCGATGGGTCATCCCCCTGGACGCAGTCATACAAGGCCACTGACGCGAAGACCTTCAGCCCGTCGCACCCGTACCTGGTTCCTGGGACCTACACGGTGACGGCGACGGTCACCGACGATGACAGCGGCGTCGGCACGGCGCAGGTCGCGCTTCTGGTGCAGTCGCCGAACCACGCGCCGACAAACCTCGCGCTGACGACGGGGGCTGCGCTCGAAGGCGGAAGCGCCGGACTGTCGGCGACCTTCGCCGATCTCGATGCCGCCGACACGCACCGGATCAGCCTGACCTGGGGCGACGGCACGCCGGTGGAGACCCACGATCTCGCCGCCGGGATCCTCGTCTTCGATGGTTCCCACGTGTTCGCGAACACCGGCAGCTACCACGTCGACGCCACCGTGACCGACGGCGCCGGTGCTTCGACGAGCGCGAGCGCGACCCTCGCCGTGGCGAACGTTCCTCCGACGGTGGGCGTCTCGCTCTCGTCGTCCTCGGTACTCGAGGGTGACACCGTGATGATCAGCGTCACCGTCCACGATCCGGGCACGGGCGACACGTTTACCGCGACGTTCGACTTCGGCGACGGCAGCGCGCCGCTCGCGCAGTCGGTGTCCGCGGGAACCTTCTCTGTGTCACACCAGTTCATGACCGCGGGAACACCGACCGTCTCACTGTCGGTGGCGGACCGCGACGGCGGCGTCGGAACGGCGAGCGCTTCGCTGACGGTCCAGGCGCCAAACCACGCACCAGCTGATCTCGTGCTTTCGGTGAACGCGATCTCCGAAGGGGGAACCGCGACTCTGTCGGGCACGTTCAGCGATCTCGATGCGACCGACACGCACAGCGTCACGGTCAAGTGGGGCGACGGATCGCCGATCGTGCGGCTCGACCTGGGCGCCGGTGCCACGACGTTCTCCGTGACCCACCCCTTCAACACCGCGGGGGCATACACCCTGGGCGCGACCGTTTCCGACGCGGCTGGCGCGGCGGTCACCTCGACGACGACCCTCACGGTCAACGCCCGGACGAGCCAGCAGCTCGTCGACGGCCTCGTGGCGCTCCTGCAGTCGCTGCCGCTCGACGGCGGCACGAAGAACAGCCTGCTGACAAAGGTCGATGACACGTGCACCGCGATGAAGACACTGTCGAACGAGGTCGCGGCCCAGAGCGGCAAGAAGCTCACGACCGATCAGGTCGGGCTGATCACCGTCCAGATGTCGACGCTGAGCGCGGCGCTCTCGTGTCCGACCGGCACCGTGAGCACCGCGAAGCCGAACGCTCCAACGGCTGCGTCACGGGCGACGAACCTCCGCTAGCTCGCTCCACCTCCCCCAAGCAGCGCCGGGCCGCACGCGCGAAAGCGCGGGCGGCCCGTGCATGTCAGGCTAGTTGTCGATGACCGAGCGAAAGCTGCCGCGACCCCGGGCTCAGCTGGCGCAGTTCCAGCCGTACCGCACGCAGATGCTGAAAGCGGACGTCCGGATCAACGCCAACGAGTGGCCGGAGCCGAACCCGGTCTCCCGATATTTGAGCGCGGACGAGCTTGACGGCATCATCCTCAACCGCTACCCGGGCCGCGGCGACGAGCTCCGCGAGGTGCTCTCCGCGCGCTGGGGCACGGCGCCGGATGAGCTCATGCTCGGAAACGGCAGCAACGAGCTGCTGCTGCAGGTCTTCCTCGTCTTCGGCGGCCACGACCGCAAGACGCTGCTCTTCCATCCGACCTACTCGATGCACGGCCGGCTCACCGAGATAGCCGGCGGGACCGTCGCGACCGAAATGGTCGGGCTGCCCTACGAAGTGACCAGGGACCGCGCGCTCGCGGCGATGGCCAGGGTCCGTCCCGAGATCGTCGTCTTCACGACCCCGAATAACCCGACCGGCAACACGATCGCGGACGACGTGATCCTCTCAGTCGCCGAGCAGTACCCCGAGACGCTCGTGCTGGTCGACGAGGCGTATTCCGATTTCGCGGGAACCTCGCTTGTCGGCCGGCGCGCCGAGTTCCCGAACATGGTCATCTCCAAGACGTTCTCGAAGGTCCTGGCGGCGGCCGGATTGCGGGTCGGAGCGCTCATCGTGCGTCCTGAATTGATGGGCTTCTTCACCGCGGCGGCGCTGCCCTACAACGTGAGCACCCTGACGCTCACCGTCGCCGCTCGGGTCGCGCGCGACGAAAAGGCGGTCGCGCACCGGCTCGAGCTCGCGGCCGGCGAGCGCGCGCGCGTGCTCGCGGCGCTGCGGAAGGTCCCAACAATTGAGGTCTTCCCGTCGGTCACCAACTTCATCCTCTTCCGCCTGCGGGAGGGCACACCAGCCGAGATCCACGCGCGGTTCCTCGCGCAGAGCGTTCTCATCCGCGACGTCTCGATGTGGCCGGGTTGCGATCGGTGCCTGCGGGCCTCGATCGGCACGCCCGCCGAGAACGATCGCTTCATCGCCGCGCTCGACGGCGTGTTCGCGGCAAAGGCGACGTCCCGATAGCAGGCGCCGCGCTCTACCTCGACGCGGCGAGCCTCGCGTACCGCGCGTATCACGCGGTCCCCGAATGGAAGGCGCCGGACGGGACCGTCGTCAACGCCGCGCTCGGTTTCCTGAACTTCCTCTCGCGCCTGGTGCCCGACCGGAGGCCCGCGCGGCTCTTCGTCGCGCTCGACGCGGACTGGCGTCCCGAGTTCCGCGTCGCCGCGCTTCCGAGCTACAAGTCGCACCGCGTCGCCGGACCGGATGACCCGCCCGACCCGGTCGATCCCCAGATGCGGATCATCATCGAGATCCTTGGCCTCTTCGGGATCACGACCGTCGCGGCCGAGGGGTACGAGGCGGAGGACGTCATCGCGACGCTCGTCACGCGAAACGGCGGGCGGTCCGAGATCGTCACCGGCGACCGCGATCTCTACGCCCTGGTCAAGGATCCCGATGTGCGGGTGCTCTACACGCTCCGTGGCGTCAGCGAGCTCGCATCCGTCGACGAGGCGTACATCAACACGAAATACGGGATCCCCGGGGACCGCTATTTCGATTACGCGGTGCTGCGGGGCGATCCCTCCGACGGGCTGCCGGGTGTACACGGCATCGGCGAGAAGACCGCGAGCCAGCTCGTGGCCAAGTACGGCTCGCTCGATGCGATCCTCGCGGCACCGGATCTCTCGGCGACGATCCGCGCCAAGCTCCGCGCGTCCGCGGATTACCTCGCCGCCGCGCGCCGCGTGGTGTGGATGGCCCGTGACGCTCCGGTGACCGGCGCCGACGGCACTCTGCCCCGCATGCCGAAGGATCCGACGGGCCTCGACCGCGCGGCCAAACGCTACGGCCTCATGGCGGCGACCACCCGCCTGACCGAGGCGCTCGCTGCCGCCTCCTAACATTCGCGCGTGATCGTCTACCCCGCGATCGACATCTATCAGGGCCGCGCGGTCCGCATGACCCGGGGCGACTTCGCGACCGTCGAGGAGGTCGCGCCGTCGCCGCTCGATGCCGCGCGCAAGCTCGTGGCCGAAGGCGCGGAGTGGCTGCACATCGTCGGGAGGCGTTCGCCGAGGCGGGCGCCTCGCGGATCGTGGTGGGCACGGCAGCCATCGAGGACCCCGAGCTCATCGGCAGGCTTGTCGATCGGCACGCCGACGGGCTCGCCGTCTCGGTCGACGCGCGCATCGGGATGGTGACGACGACGGGGTGGACAGAGACGACCGACATGCGCGCGGTCGACCTGATGCAGCGTCTCGCGGTCACCGGCGTGCCCATCGTCATCTACACGAATGTGTCGATCGACGGCACGCTGCAGGGCCTCGATCTGCCGTCGACCGAGGCGGTGGCGCGCGCGTTCGGCGGCGACGTCATCTACTCAGGCGGTGTCGGCTCGCTCGACGACATCCGAAGGCTCGCGAAGCTGCGCCATCGCGGCCTCCGCGGAGTGATCGTCGGTCGCGCGATCTACCTCGGCCGGTTCACGCTCGGCGACGCGATGCGCGCGGCGCGCGACGGCACGACGTAGCTCACCCGGCGAGGAACTCCAGCAGCAGGCGATTCACGGTCTCGGGGCGCTCCTCCATGACGAAGTGGCCGGCGTCCGGGAGGTACTCGATCCGGAGATCGCTGACGAACCGTTCCGTCCCGAGCGTGAGCTCGTTGCCAAGCGCGAAGTCGTCGCGGCCCCAGATGAGCATCGTCGGCGCGGTGACGACGCGCGTCCACCAGGCCGGACGCCCGCCGCGGATCGCGGCCCGGTAGTAGTTGAGCGTCGCGGTCGCCGCGCCGGGGCGGCGGAACGCGCGGCGGTATAGGTCCAGATCGTCCGGGGTGAAGGTCTCAGGAAGGCGTGAGCCCGCGCGCATGGCGTCGGCGACCGCACGGGCGCCCCTCCGAAGCAGGAGCTGCTCGGGAAGCCAAGGGATCTGGAACGCGAAGATGTACCAGCTCCGCAGCAGCTGCCGCCAGTTCGACCGCAGCGCCCTCGCCATGATCGCGGGATGGGGCGAGTTGAGGATCACGAGGCGGCCGACCACCTCGGGACGCAGCAGCGCCGTGTACCAAGCCGCGGCGCCGCCCCAGTCGTGCCCCGCGACGTGAGCGCGTTCGGCATCGAACGCGTGCACGAGGCCCGCGACGTCGTCGGCGAGCGTCTCGGCACGGTAGCTCGCGACGCCCGGCGGTTTCTCGCTCTCCCCGTACCCGCGCATGTCCGGTGCGACGACCCGAAATCGCTCGGCGAGCGGCCCGATCTGCTTGCGCCAGGCGTGGCTCGTCTCGGGAAAGCCGTGCAAGAGAATGAGGAGGTCGCCTGCCCCCTCGCTCAGGTAGTGGAGCCGGATGCCATTCGCGCGAGCCTCCCCCTGCTGCACGCGCCGATGCTGGCACGCCCGATGCCTGCGTGTCGGCCATGACCAGTGACCTCGCGTTCAGCGTCGGCCTCTTGTCCGGCTGGCTCGCTCTAGTGGTCTGGCTTGTCTGGCCGGATCCGCACTGCAAGTGCTGCCCCGAGCGCAAGGGCGCTCACGAAACGCAGCGGGGCAACAGAAGGGCTTAGACCGGCGGCGCGATCACCTCTTCGGTCGGCGCGATGAGGAAGATCCAAATGTCCCAGGCGACGTGGCTCACGATGAGCGCACCCATCGGCATGCCCATCGCGCGAAGAAGTCCCCAGTACGCTCCGGCTACGGTCGCCGCCCCGACGAGGGTCGCGTTCTCGGTAACCAGGTGGGCGCCGCCGTAGAGCGCAGTTGCCGCGAGGTAGCCGGCGCGGCGCTGGACGAAGCCGCGCCAGAAGAGCTCTTCCGCGGGGCCGATCACCAGGCCGAGACGCGCGGCGAGCTCCTCTTTCGGCCGGAGCGAGCGGAGCGCGTAGATCGTCCCGATCTCCTCTCTGCCCCTCGGCATGATCTGCCTCGCGAGCCCGTCGCCGACGCGGAAGACGGCGTAGAGTCCCGCGGCGCTCGCGAGACCGAGCGCGACCGTCGCCGGCCCGAAGCGCACGCGGCGGCTCTGCCGCTCGGTCGCGAGCGCGAGCGCGCCGAGGGCGAGGCCGGTCGCGGTCATCCGGTCCCAGAACCGATCGCGAGGGCCGCGGAAGGTCAGCCCGAATGCCGCGTAGGCCGCTGCGACACCCAGCGCGAGCAGCCTCACCTCGCTAGCGGGGGAGAAGGGCGGCGACGACGAGACCCGCGACGAGAAGATAGCCGAACACCGCGTGAAGCTGCGCCGTCTCGAGGTCGATCATCGCGATCGCGCGCTGCTGACCCGTCGCGCCGAGCTCGGACGAACGGATCTGCCGGACCAGGAGCGGCAACGAAAGCATCGCGAGGAGCGTCCACGTCGGCAGCAGGCCGAAGACGACACCCGCGGACAGGGCGAGGTACGCGCCGACGACGAGCGCCACGTAGAGCCAGTGCGCGGCGACGCGGCCGGCCTGGACCGAGAAGGTGCGGGCACCGGCGCGCGCGTCTTCGCTGATGTCGCGCCATTCGTTCCCGTGCAGGATGGCCGCGACGAGGAGCCCCACGGGGATGCTCGCGGCGACCGCGCGCGCGTCGAACATGCCGCTCACCGCGTAGAAGCTCCCGATCACCATGAGCGGGCCCATGAGGAGGAAGACGATCGGGATGCCGACCGGTCCGAACTTGTACTGGAACGGCGGCGCCGTGTAGGTGTACCCGCCGATCACACCGATGATCCCGAGCGCGACGATCGGCCAGCCGCGCGCGTACGTCAGGATCACGCCCATCGCGAACGCCACACTGAACGCGGCGATCGCGAAGCGGTAGGCCGCGCGATCGCTGATGCGGCCCTTCACAATCGCGTGGCTCGCGCGGGGCGAGACGATCGTGTCGACGCCCTTGCGAACGTCGTAGATCTCGTTCGTCACGTTCGTGCCGACGTGAAGGGCGACGGCCCCCACCAGCGACGCGAGGAAGAGGCCCGGGTCGAACGAGCCCGCGAGGGCCGCGAGCGCGCCACCCGCCGCGACCGGAACGGTCGACGCGGTGAACGAGAACGGACGCGCGATCTCCCACAGGCCGCCGACGCGATCGCGCACGTCGTCGCCGAACGATTTTCGCTGCGCGTCGAGCGCGACGCGCGCGGCCGAGCCGACCTCCGCGCTGCCGTAGATGACCGCGGCCTCGAGGAGCGCAGCCACCTGCGCCTCCTCCTGCACGACCGGCTGCAGGAGCGGCAGATCCATACCCGCCTCGTGGTACGCGTGCGCACGCTCGGCGACCTCGCGGCGGGTCCCGCAGAGGATGTACGCGTCGAGAAGCTCGTCGGCGATGAGCGCGCCGGCGCCCGTGTAGTCCTCGGCCCGCCACTTGCCCGCGATGCGGTCGCGCATCTCCGGCTCGAATCCGGCTCGCTTGAGCGTGACGTCCGAGAGGATCGACATCATGTAGATCACGAACGGATCGCGCTTGGCGCGGTTCAGCGCGTCGCGGCGGGTCTCGTCGACGAACGTCAGGAGGTACCCGGCGACGTCGAGTGCGTCCGGATCGCGGCCCGCAGCCTTCGCGGCGCGGTCCATCACCCCCAGGAGCTTGCGCAGGCCGGGGATCGACTCGGCCGGGCGCGCGATGTAGCCGTCGCCCCGCTCGCCGGCGACGACCATCATCGGCGAGCGGTAGCCCGCGATATAGATAGGTACGCGGTGCACCGGGGCGAACATCGGCTGCAGCGGCGGGAGCCCTGCCTTTCCTGGTGGCAGGCGCTCGCCCTTCCACAGCTTTTGGAGGGTCTCGATCGTGCTCACGGTGCGGCTGGCCGCGTCGTCGGGCGCGTACGGGATGCCCATCTGCCCAAGGCGAAGCGGCAGCGCGGAACCGAGCCCCAGTCGGATGCGGCCCGGCGCCATCTCGTCCAGCGCGCTCACGGTCATCGCGATGAGCACCGGGTGGCGGGTGAACGGGTTGAGCGCGCCCAGACCGACGCCGATCTCACTCACCTGCGAGGCGACCGCGCTCGCGTACGTCACCGCGTCGCGCTCGAAGTAGCTGTCGTGGAACCACACAGACTCGAGCCCGGCTGCGCGCGCGCGCTCGGCCCAGCCGACGCAGTCGGATACCTTGCCGCGCGACGCGAGACCGAGACCGACGCGTCGTGCGAGCGCCATCAGTCGCGACCTCCCGCGAGCGCTTCGCGCGCAGCTTCGATCCGCGTGAGCGCGCGCTCCTTGCCGAGCAGCTCGAGGGATTCGTAGAGCGGCGGCCCGACCGTCCGTCCCGTGACCGCAACCCGGATGGCGGCGCCGTTGACCTCGCTCCTGCTCCAGCCGATCTCCTCCGCGAGACCTTCGAGCGCGACCTTGATCGGGTCGTGCGTGAACGGAGTGATGGCTCGAAGGACTTCAGCGGCCCGCGCGAGAGCGCGAAGCGTCGACTCTCGATCTTTCTTCTTGGGGATCAGGAGCGCCGGTTCGTACTCGAGCTCGTCGGTGAAGAGGAACGCGATCTGGTCCTTGGCATCCGTCAGCGTCTTCATCCGCTCCTGGATGTGTGGCACGACCTTCTTGAGTACAGCGCGATCCCACTCGGCGGGCACGAACGGCTCGAGGCGGCGGACCAGCTCGTCGACGGATAGTCTCCGGATCCAGACCCCGTTGAAGTAGTCGAGCCGGTCCTTGTCCCACTTTCCTGGCGCGCTCTGGACCTGCTCGATCTTCCAGACGCGGATGAGGTCGTCCATCGAGAAGATCTCGTCCTCGGTCCCTGGCGACCATCCGACGAGCGCGAGGTAGTTCAGGAGGCCCTCCGGCAGGTAGCCCCCGCGTTTGAACTCGGCGAGGGCGGTCGAGCCGTGCCGCTTCGAGAGCTTCTTCCCGTCGGGTCCGAGGACTGAGGGCACGTGGGCCATGGGCGGCACAGGCCAGCCGAACGCGCGATAGATCAAAAGATGCTTGGGCACCGAGGCGACCCACTCCTCGCCGCGCATGATGAGGCTGACCTCCATGACGTGGTCGTCGACGACGACCGCAAGGTGGTA
>VBGS01000065.1 GCA_005889445.1 Chloroflexota bacterium | reverse complement strand
CGATCGCGTAGATGGAAAGGAGCAGCACGAGCGTGCTGAACCACTGGATGCCGATGAAGCCGGTGTACGACGCGAGCCCGGCCCGCTCGAGGTACACGCGGAAGGTCGGAGTCGCGAGCATCGTGTCGACGAGCGTGCGCGTGAACGAGAGGAAGAAAAGAGCGAGTCCGGCGAGGACGAGCGCCCACACCGAAAGCGCGGTGCGCTGCTGGTCCAGGAGCGCGAGCACCGGGACGCGGAGCAGCGGGTCGCGCGAGGGCGCCAGCGTCGGGCGCGCATCTCGCGGCGGGCGGCGCAGAAGCGCGCCACCGAGGTCGCGCCCGATGAAGGCTGCCACCGCCGCGGCCGCGATCGCGACGCCGCTCGCGTACAGCGCGATCGTTCTCGGCACATCGAGCGCGCCGCCGTTCGTGAGCGGATGATTCTGGTCGTACAGCCAGAACGGTGAGATCCAGCGGATCGCCTCGGCGCCGTCGCTGCGCGCGACGACGTCCACGAGATAGAGCGCGAGGAGCACGCCGCCGCCGACCGCGACGGCGGACCGTCGGGTGATGACGAGCTGCGAGGCGAGGAGCGCGATCGCGTAGCAGCACAGCACCAGACCGAGGAGCGCGACGGCCTGCAGCACGAGCGGACCGGGCGGCAGCGGATCCTTCGCGAGCGCCGATCCAAGGCCGGCGGCGCCGAGCGTCACCGCCGAAACGACGATCCCGAGCACTGCAAAGCCCGCGATCCGCGAGGCGATGTAGCGCATGCGCGAGACCCCCTGCGCGAGCCAGTGCTCGAGCAGGCCCCGCTCCTCGTCGCCGCGGCCGGCACCCGTCGCGGCGATGAGCGCCCAGACCGCGGCGACGATCTCCATCGCGCCGATGGCGCGCCATTCGATCCACCCGGCCATCGTTCCCAGGTCGTGAGCCGTCGGCAGGATGTAGGTGAGCTGGCGGGCCAGGATCTCCATCTGCTGGGCGAAGACCGCCTGATCGGCGGGCGTGTCGCCGCGAAGCTGGGCGAACGCGAGCGGCTGCGCGATGGCGCCGGCCGCGCCGATCAGGCCGGTCGCGATGGCCCCGACCCTGCCGAGGCGCAGCGCGAGCCGGAGGAGCGTCACGCCTCGCCCCAGTAGTACGCGAGGAAGATCTCCTCGAGGCTTGGCTCGCGGCTCTGAAAGTCGACGACACGCTGCCCGGCGATGGCCGCGAGGAGCGGCTCGACCTCGCCGCGCAGGATCCCGCTCACGTGGTGCCCTCGGACGTCGATCTTCTCGAGACCCGGCACCGCCCGAAGGCGGGCGATCGGCGAATCGCTGGCGAAGTCGATCTCGATGCGCCTGGCACGCACGCCGATGAGCTCCGCGAGGGTCCCGACCGTGGCAAGCGTCCCCTGGCGGACGATCCCGACGTGATCGCATACGTGCTCGACCTCGGACAGCACGTGCGACGAAAGGAACACCGTCGCCCCGGCATCCCGAGCTTCGCGGACGAGCTCGTAGAAGACCTGCTGATGCAGCGGATCGAGCCCGCCGGTCGGCTCGTCGAGGATCAGCACCGGCGGACGGTGCATGAACGCGATCACCAGAAGGAGCTTCTGTTTGTTCCCGTGCGAGTACTCGCGATACCTGCGGCCAAGGTCGAGGTCGAGTCGCTTGGCGAGGCTGGTGATCACTGCCTCGGGCACGGCGCCCCGCAATCCCGCGACATAGGCGACGATCTCTGATCCCCGCCAGCCACCGAAGCTCGGCGTCTCACCCGGCACGTACCCGACCTGACGCTTCACCGCGACCGCCTCGCGCTCAGCGTCGAGTCCGAAGATCGTCGCGGTGCCGCGCGTCGGATGGATCATCCCCATGAGGAGCCTGATCGTGGTCGTCTTGCCGGCGCCGTTCGGTCCGAGGAACCCGAACACCTCGCCCTTCTGGACGGTGAGGTCGAGATCGAAGACCCCGCGGTGCGCTCCGTAGTCCTTAGTGAGCGCGAGGGTCGCGATCGCGGGAGGCGCGTTCCGCACGGGCGCATTGTCGTCGGTCCCGCTCGAAGTAAAGGCCCCACGTACGACCCGTACGGTAGCCTCGCGGCCATGAGCGTCGCGATCGCGGACGTCGAGCTCGCGCGCGGCGTCGTCTCCCCAGTGATCCACCGCACGCCGCTGCTTTCGAGCCGCGCGCTCGGCGACCGCATCGGGGCCACCGCCTTTCTCAAGGCCGAGAATTTCCAGCGGACCGGTTCGTTCAAGACCCGAGGCGCCGTCTACGCGGTGAGCCGGCTCTCCAGCGCGCAGCGGGCGGCGGGGATCGTCACCATGAGCGCCGGTAACGCGGCCCAGGCGATCGCGTTCGCGGCGACCGCGGCCGGGGTGAAGGTCACCGTGGCGATGCCCGAGACGGCGCCGGCGACGAAGGTCGCCGCGACGCGGGGCTATGGAGCGGAGGTGGCGTTCGCGGCCGACATGACGAAGCTGATGGCTCTCGTCGATGAGCTCCGCTCGAGGAGCGGCGCGTATTACCTGCACCCGTACGACGACGCGGCGATGATCGCCGGACACGGGACGGCCGCGCTCGAGGTACTCGAGGATCTTCCCGACGCGGATCTGTTCGTCGTCGGGATCGGCGGCGGCGGTCTCATCGCCGGTATCGCCACGGCGGTGAAGGCGCGTCGGCCGGCCGCACGGGTCGTGGGCGTCGAGCCGACCGGCGCGAACGCGATGCGTCGCGCCCTCGACGCCGGCGCCCCGGTCCGCCTCGAACGGATCGACACCATCGCCGACGGATTGGCCGCGCCCATCGCCGGTACCCTCCCGCTCGAGATCGTGAGACGGCTTGTCGATGACGTCGTCGTCGTCGACGATGCGGTCATCGCCGAAGGCGTGCGCTTTCTCGCCCAACGCGCGAAGCTCGTCGCCGAGCCGGCCGGCGCCGCGGCGACCGGCGCGCTGCTCTCCGGAGCCGTCCGCCCGCGTGCCGGCGACCGCGTCGTCGCGATCGTCTCCGGCGGGAACGTCGACGGCTCACGTCTTGCCGACATCCTTCGCGGGTGAGCGACGATCGGCACTTCGTCATATATGCGGACGGCGCCGCGCGCGGCAACCCCGGCCCGGCGGGCGCGGGCGCGGTCCTCTACGACAGGGACGGAGTCGTGGTCAAAGAGCTCACGCGAGCGCTCGGCCGGGCCACGAACAACGTCGCCGAGTACAGCGCGCTCATCCTCGGTCTCGAAGAGGCCAAACGGCGCGGAGCCACGTCGGTCGACGTGCGGATGGACTCGCTCCTCGTGGTCGAGCAGATGCGCGGGCGATGGCGCATCAAGCATCCCGGCCTGAAGGACCTCGCGCTCCGGGCGGGCGCGCTCCTCGCGTCCTTCCCCGAGCGCGACATCAAGCACATCCCCCGCGAAGAGAACGCGCACGCCGATCTCCTGTCGAATCGGGCGATCGACGACGCAGGTCTGCCGACATGACCGTCGATCCGCTCACGAGCTTCATCGCGCGGAGCCTGCGCGCCGAGGTCAGCGAGGTGAGCAGCGAGGTCATCGCGCAGAACGCGCGTCTTCAGCTCGAACGCATCACCTTCCGCCAGGAAGGAGCCGAGCGATCGGTGGTGATGAAGCGGGTCCCGCCGGAGGACGCGCTCGAGGTGCAGCTTCTTCCGCTGCTCGCCCGCAAGACGGACCGCGTCCCGATCGTTCACGCGCGCGGGATCCCGCCACCGGCGGTGGCGGCCTGGCCGTGGGTCCTCACCGAGGACCTTGCCGATACCGCGAGCGCCTGTCACGGCGATCTCGCGGCAGTCGTCCGCGCGAAAGGCGCCGTCGAGCGGGCGGTCGCTCGCGACGAGCCGGCCCTGCGCGCTCTCGGCGTACCGGCCCTCGCGCCGATCGGGCTTGTCGAGCGCGCGACCGAACGGGCCGCGATCGATCGGCCGATCGACGCGGATGCCCGCGCGGCCGCGAGCGAGCTGGCGCGCTTGCCGGTCGTGCTCTGCCACGGGGACCTGACGTGCGCCAACGCGCGGACCTCGGAGCGGGGTGTGATCCTCGTGGAGTGATATCGGCCGGTTCGCCGCTGACGCCGAGGTGTTCACCGGAAAGGAGGTCGGGACGGAGCTCTTCGCGATCTACGGGCACGCGAGCGGGACGCCCGTGAGCGAGCGTCTCATACGCGCCGCCCGCCGGGTACACGCCGCAATCACGCGCGCTTCATGAGTAAGAAGTGAAATCTCGGGCGAAGCCCGGTAAAATGGCCAGGCCGAGCAGGCCCGACGGTCGCGTCGGCGAAAGCCGCCGAGGAAAGTCCGGACTCCACAGGGCAAGGTAAGGGGTAACGCCCCTCCGCCGTGAGGCGAGGCCAGCGCCACAGTGACGATCCCGCGCAAGCGGGGTGAAACGGGCAAGCGCTACCTGGAGCAAGGCCATGTAAGGGAGCGATGGCGTCGCCCGCGCCGTTCCCGGGTAGGCCGCTAGAGGCGGAGGGTGACCTTCGCTCGAGAGGGATGACCGTCCTCGCCAGAATCCGGCTTAACGGCCTGCTCGGCATACACATCCGGTCGGGGTCCCCTCCCGTACTAAGGTTTGAACCCAAGGGAGGTATGCGCATGCGTTTGTTCGCTCCGATCGCCGCGGCCGCGATCATCGTCGCCGCCTGCAGCGGCACCACCGCGACGGCACCCACGGCGTCGCCGTCTCCGACCGCGTCGCCGTCGCCCACGCCGTCCCCGACCCCCACGAACGTCTTCAAGGCTGAGCTCAAGTCAGCGAACGAGAATCCCCCCATCGCCGACGCCGAGGCCAGCTGCACCGGTACGGCGACGGTGACGTTCACCGGCACGAGCACCAAGTTCGACGTCGCCATCAGCGGTTGCCCCGCGACCACCGCCATCAACATCGGTCACATCCACGAGGGCGCGACCGGCGTGAACGGTCCGGTCAAGATCGACAGCACGCTGAAGGCCGGTGACATCACGCTCACGGGCGGCGGCGTGACGTTCACTCGGACGAATGCGAACTCCGATCCCGCGGTCATCGCCGCGGTCATGGCGAACCCCGCCGGCTACTACGTGAACTTCCACTCCACCGTCCACGGCGGCGGTGTGATCCGCGGACAGCTCACGAAGGGCTAGCCCAACCGACACCCAACGCAGCCGGAGGACGCCCCTCGTTCGAGGGGCGTTCTTCGTTTCGATCGTGCGAGAGTTAGCCGCGCATGTCGCTCGCCGAGATCGTCGCCGGCGTCCTGGTGATCGGCCTGGTCCTCTACGACGTGTTCCAGGCGGTGATCGTGCCGCGACCGTCGACGAGCGGCATCGGACTGGCGCGATACATCGTCGCGGTGTCGTGGCGGGTATGGCGCCGCTACGGCGAGTCGCTCGCGGCTTCCAACAAGCGGGAGCGACGTCTCGGCGCGTACGCGCCGTTCATCCTCGTGTTCCTCCTGTTCTTCTGGGGCGCCACGTTGATCGTCGGTTTCGGGCTCGTGATGGAGGGGCTGCGCGACCAGGTGGTCCCGCAAACGGCGGATTTCTGGACGTCGCTCTATTTCGCCGGGACCAGCTTCATCACGATCGGTTTCGGTGACATCACGCCGGTCGGACCTGGCGCGCGCTTCGCGGCGCTGTCGGCTGGCGCCACCGGTCTCGTGCTCGTCGCGCTCGCGATCACCTTCCTCTTCTCGCTCTACGGGTCATTCCAGCGCCGCGAGGTCCTGGTGGTGACGCTCGACTCACCCGCGGGTGCGCCGCCCTCCGGCGTGCAGCTGCTCGAGAGCATGGGACGTTTGGGGCTGATCAATGACCTGCCCGCCCTCTTCCTGTCGTGGGAGAAGTGGGCAGCGGAAGTCCTCGATAGTCATCTTGCGTATCCGCTGCTCTGCTTCTTCCGCTCGTCCCACGACAACGAGTCCTGGGTGAGCGCGCTCGGGGCGTTGCTCGATGCGGCGACCCTTTGCCTCACGACCGTCGAAGGCTGTCCCGAAGGGCGAGCGAAGCTGCTGCTCGCGATCGGTGGGCATCTGGTGGAAGACGTCTCGCGATATTTCCGGATCGCACACGAGCACGGCGTGATCGTCGAGCGCTCCGAATTCGACGCAGCCCGCGCGCAGCTCGCGGCCGCAGGCTGGAGACTCCGTGAGGTGGAGCGTTCGTGGTCCGACTTTCAGCGCATCCGCGGCCGCTACGCCGGCGATCTCGAGGGCATGGCTCGGTTCTGGGCCGTGCCGCCGGCGCAGTGGATCGGCGACCGCTCGGCCCTACGACACGCGACCGCGTAGCCGAGCGGACGCCCGTGGCATGGTGCTTGCGTGCTCGGGTGTCGCAAAGAAGGAGGTGCCACAGATGCTCTGGACGATCATCCTCATCCTGCTGATCCTGTGGCTGCTCGGTGGGCCGATCCTCAATCTCGGCGCGCTCATCCACATCCTGCTGGTGATCGCCGTCATCGTCCTGCTCGTGCAGCTCATCTCCGGGCGTAGGGTCGCGATCTAGCGTCTCTTTCCGGCGCTCGCGCGCACGCTCGCCGCATCAGGGCCGTTGACGTGGCGAGCGTGCGCTTGGTATCGTCCGTTCTCGCCGTACTCGTATGGACTTTTCGAAAGGAAGTGGCGCAGTGCTGAGCTCCTACCGCACGCCTAATCGCGCCGTCGGGGCGTTCTCCCGGCGCAGCCTGCCCACTTTCGGGATGGCCTAGAGCAGACCCAACTCGCGCGAGGCCGCTCCGACCGTGGGCTCAAAGCCCGCGGTCTTTTGTTTGTCTGAGGTGTGAAAGATGGCCATCGACACTCGCGAACGACCAGCGATGCGAGAGAACGCCCCGAGCCGTGTCGCCGCGCTCGCGGCCACGGGCATCCGCAAGGGATTTCGGTCCTCGCGGCTCGAGGCCGGACGCGGAGCGCACCTGCTCGCCGTCGACGACGTATCGCTCCGCGTCGAGCGGGGCGAGATCTACGGCCTGCTCGGCGCCAACGGGTCGGGCAAGTCGACGCTGATCCGCGTCTTCTCGACGCTCCTGACCGCGGACGCCGGCGAGGTCCGCATCTTCGGTCTGGACATCAGGCGCGACGAGCTCGCGGTCAAGCGGCTCATCAACCGTGTCTCCGTCGAGGCCTCGTTCTTCAAGAAGCTGTCGGCGATGGAGAACCTCGTCTACGCGGCGAGGCTGTACGGCGTCGGGCCGGACGAGTCGCGCGCGAAGATCGTTTCGGTCCTGTCGCGTCTCGGCGTCGACGAGAAGCGTTTGGGAGAGCCGCTCGAGAAGCTGTCGCGCGGGATGCAGCAGAAGGTCGCGATCGCGCGAGCGTTCCTGACCGCGCCGATGCTTCTGCTGCTCGACGAGCCGACGACCGGTCTGGATATCCGCAGCAAACGCGAGGTCCAGACCTTCGTTCGGGATCTGCGCGACGAGCACGACGCGACGATCCTGCTGACGACGCACGACCTCGACGAGGCGGCTCGCCTCGCCGACCGCATCGGGATCCTCCACGAGGGTCGCCTCGTCGCGGAGGGGACCGCCGCCGAGCTGACCACCGGGTATGGCGCCTCGACGCTCGAGGAAGTCTTCATGACCGCGACCGGCCGAAGGCTCGACGACGCGGACGCGACGAACGCCGAGCGATCCGAGTGATCGCCAGCCTGGGCGCGCAGGCCGGCCTCGCGTATGCGTTCGTCGAGCGCGAGATCGCTCTATCGAGGCGCTACTGGGCGTGGGAGCTGGTCTGGCTCGTGTACGGCGTCGTCACGAGCCTGTCGGTGGCGTACATCGGGCTGGCAGCCCCAGCCATTTCCGGCGGGGCGACCGACGCGGCCGCGATCTCGCGGTTCGTGCTCTATCTGCTCGTCGGGACGATCACGTGGCGCTTCCTCGGCCTCATCTTCGAGCAGATGGGCGAGACCATCGCCTGGGAGCGGTGGGAAGGCACGATCGAATACACGTTCATGGCGCCGGTACCGCGTCTCACCCACCTGATCGGGATGTGCGGCGCGACGCTGGTGCGGGCGATCGGATTCAGCGTCGCGATCCTGGCCGCGGTCGCCCTCTTCATTCCGGTCGATCTCTCGCACGCGAATGCGCCCGCGGCGATCGTCCTGCTCGTGACGGGCGCCGTCGCCTTCATCGGACTCGCCATCGGCTCGGCGGTCTTCCCGCTGCTGTGGACGGAGAAGGGCCTGCAGATGGCGTACATCGTCCAAGCGGTCGTGTTGCTCGTCTCGGGCGTGTACTACCCGACGACCGTGCTCCCCGCGTGGATGCAGGCGCTCTCGGTGATCTCGCCGGCGACGTACGTCATCCGCGGGATGCGCGCCGCGTTGCTGGACGGGGCGGACGTCGGCGGCGTGTGGCCGGACCTCTGGCCCGCGCTCGTCGTCGGGGCGATCTCGATCCCGCTTGGCCTGCGCGCGTTCCTCTGGGCGGAGGCACATGCGAAACGCACCGGTCGCCTGAAGCGGAGCGGGTGATGCTGCGCTTCCGGCCGCTCGAGCCCCAGGACGTCGACTTCGTGGCGGAGGTCATGACCGCGGTGCGGCCCCCGGGGTCGGCCATCGATCCGGTCGTGCTCCGCTATGAGTGGGAGAACGAACAGTCCGGCACGCAGGCCGTTCGCCATATCGCTGTGCGCGACGGCACCCGCGTCGGCTTCGCGGTCCTCGAGCGCGCGGTCGAAGGCCCGGCGCGGGCGCATGCGACGCTCTTCGGCGATCTCGTGCGGGCCGCCCGAGATCCGCAGGAGCTTGACGAGCTCGTCGCGTTCGGCGAGGGACGGGCGTTCACTGATGGCGCGACGGTCGTCCGCGCGTTCGCGGACGAGCACGATCAGCTGCGCGCCGGGGTCCTGAGCGCGCGCGGTTACCGGGAGGACCGCCGAAGCAAGCGCTGGGAGCTCGACCTCGTCGCGGAGCGCCAGCGGATCGAGGTCATGACCCTGCGGTCACGCGAGCGCATGAAGCGCGAGGGCGTTCGGGTCCTCACGCTCGCCGACGACCCGGATCCGGAGCGGTACGAAAAGATCTGGCGCATGAGCGAAGAGGCGTCCGCGGACACGCCGCGGACGCTCCCTCGAACGGAGGAGACCCTCGAGGACTATCTCGCGTTCTTTCGCGCGCCGGACATCCGCGAGGACCGGGTCTGGATCGCGCGCGTCGCCGACGACGTCGTCGGGATCTCGGTCCTCTCGTATCCGCCGGTCCGCGGCCCGGTCGGGACCGCCTGGACGGCGACCGCGCGGAGCGTCCGCGGGCGAGGCGTCGCGCGCGCGCTCAAATGCGAAACGCTGGTGCAGGCCATGGCTCTCGGAGTGGCCCACGTCCGGACCGGGAACGACGGGGCGAACGCGCC
>VBGS01000064.1 GCA_005889445.1 Chloroflexota bacterium | reverse complement strand
GCGCGGTCATGATGACGATCGGGACGCCGAACCGCCCGCGAAGTCGATCGACCCAGGCCTGCGCCGCCTCGCGCCGATACGACTTGACGGGGATGAGATCGCTCATCACCAGGTCGATCTCCAGATCGATCGGAACGTTTTCGATCGTGGTCGCCGCGATCGCGATGTGCCCGGCTTCCTCGATCACGGTCTCGAGAAGCTCCACGAGCGCAGGGTCGTCATCGAGGACGAGGATGCGCGCCATGACCTGACTTCATAGGGGATTTCGTAACGACAGAGCAACTTTCGTCGCTGCTCAACCTGGAGCGGACCGGCGGCAGACAGGCATGTGGGATGCATAAGGAACGTCCGGCGAATGACCCGTTTGCTAGAGGTCCAACCGATGGAATCACCTGCCCCCCAACCCATAGATCCTGTGGCGGTGGCGGCCGCCGAGCGCCAGACACTGTCGGCGCCGAGCGAGCGCCGAATGCGTCGCCTGCTCGACGTGCTCTGCGATCCGACGCGCCTCAAGATCGTCCGTGCCCTGCGAGACAACCAGCTCGCGGCGAGCGATCTCGCGCGCGTCCTCGGGCGGAGCCGGTCGGCGACGAGCCAGCACCTCCGCGTGCTCCGCGAGGCCGATGTGGTCCGGCCCGCGCGGAACGGGAATGTCGTCCGCTACCGGCTTGCGGCCGATCTCAATGCGCAGATCATCGAGGACATCGCGGCCGCATTCGATCGGCTGGAGCCGGTCTCGACCTAGCGGCGAGCGGAGCTAGACGTCCCCCGGGACGTCGACATCGCGACGCCAATCCCCAGTCGGGTCCGCCGCGCCCCATTCCTCCGCGCCGAGCACGACCGCATCGAGCGCTTCCACCAGCGCCCGCAGCCGGCGCTCCGCCGTGGAGAGCAGCCGTTCGGCGGCGCGGAGCGCGGGTGCGACCTGGAGCGCCAGCGGGAGCGGCCGCGCTCGCTCGCCGTCGGAGAGCACCAGGGCAGACGCGCCGCTCTCCTGAAGGCGACGCCGCAAGAGCGCGACGATCTCGGGCCGCAGGCCCGGCATGTCTCCCGCGACCACGACCGCGATCGCCTCGCTGACGCTGCGGAGCCCGGTGTGGCAGCCGACGAGCGGCCCGCCGAAAGGCGCATCGTCTCGCACGAAGCGCGCCCGCGACATGTCGCCGGGAAGATCTGGTTCGGCCGCGTCGGGCGCCACGACGATCACGACCTCATCGCAGGCTCGGAGCGCGCGCAGCGGACGCCAGAAGAGCGGCTCGCCGTCGATCGGCTCGCGGAGCTTGTCGCGTCCGAAGCGTCTCGACGCGCCGCCGGCGAGAAGGATGCCGGCAGCGCTCGTCAGGCCGCCCCGGTCAGTCGCCGATCGCCTTCGACTCGGACACGATCCGTCCGTGCATCTCACGCGTGAGTGTCTCGATCTGGTGCGCGAGCTTGGCGACCTGCACGGTCAGCTCGGTGTTCTGGGTGAGCAGCTCCATCTGCGACGTCGCGATCGTCTCGCGATGCTCCGCGTCGGCGTCGGAATGCGCGCGCTCGCGCTCGGCTTGTCGCGTCTGCGCGAGCAGGATCATCGGCGCCGCATACGCGGCCTGGGTGCTGAACACGAGGTTCAGCAGGATGAACGGATACGGGTCGTAGTTGAAGGCGCCCATCGCGTTCAGCGCCACCCAGCAGAGGACCAGAAAGGTCTGCATCAGAAGGTAGCGGGGGGTCCCGAAGAATCGCGCGAACGCTTCCGCCCGCCGACCGAACCAATCGTCTCCGAACGGCGAGCGGACGTGGACAGTCGGACGGGGGAACCGGAATCGAGTCGTCGCGGCCTGGCTCATGCTTTCCCTCCTCCAGTTCGACGCGAGTCTAAAGTTCACGTTATGAGCAGAGTCCGTTTCGATACGGATCCAAGACATGTCGTCCGCATCACGCTCGCGCGGCCCGACCGGAAGAACGCTTTCGACGCGGCCATGATCGCGGAGATCACCGCGGCGGCCCGAACGGTCGACGAGAACGCGCGGGCGGTCATCCTGGACAGCGAAGGCGACGCCTTCTGCGCCGGGGCCGACATCGATTGGATGCGGTCGATGGCCGACTACTCCCTCGCCGAGAACACCGCCGACTCCGGCGCCCTCGCCGCGATGTACCGGGCGCTCTACGAGCTCGCGGTCCCGCTCATCGTCCGGGTCCAGGGGGCCGCGCTCGGCGGCGGCGCCGGACTCGTCGCCGTATCCGACATCGCCGTGGCGTCGACCGCGGCGTTCTTCGCGTTCACCGAGACGCGTCTCGGGATCCTCCCGGCGGTCGTGTCCCCGTTCGTCGTGCGCAAGATCGGTCCCGCTCGGGCGACGGCGCTCTTCGTCACCGGAGCGCGGATCGACGCGAAACGCGCGCATGAGATCGGTCTCGTCGAGCGTCTCGTCGAGCCCGGCGATCTGGACGCGTCCGTGGAACGCGTCGTGGCGGCGATCCTCGAGAGCGGGCCGCGCGCGGTGAGAGCGGCGAAGCGCCTCGTTCGCGAGGTCGAGGGCCGGCCACCAGACGCGGTCGCGGATCTGGTCGTCGAGCGGATCGCCGCGATCCGCGTCAGCGCCGAGGGCCAGGAGGGCCTTCGCGCGTTCCTCGAACGGCGCAAGCCGAGCTGGTGACGACACTCCTCGTCGCGAACCGCGGCGAGATCGCGCGTCGGATCATCCGGACGGCGCGACGCCTTGGAATGCGAGCCGTCGCCGCGTACTCCGACGCCGATGCCGCGCTGCCGTTCGTGCGCGAAGCGGATGCCGCGGTCCGGCTCGGTCCCGCTCCGGCGCGCGAGTCGTATCTCGCGATCGACCGGCTCATCGCCGCGGCGCGCGAGACCGAGGCCGCGCTCGTCCATCCGGGGTACGGATTTCTCGCGGAGAGTCCGGACTTCGCGAATGCCGTGACCGCGGCGGGCCTCCGCTTCGTCGGCCCTCCCGCCGCGGTGCTCGCCGCCCTCGGCGACAAGGCGGAAGCGAAGGCCATCGCCGAGCGCGCCGGCGTCCCCGTACTGCCCGGCTACCCTGGCACCGAACAGACCGATGCCGCGTTCGCGAAAGCGGCGCGCGACACGGGATATCCGCTCATGATCAAGCCGCTCGCGGGTGGCGGCGGCATCGGCATGCAGACCGTACGCGAGGAGCGGGCGCTCGGCGATGCGCTCGCGCGCGCGAGGCGGCTCGCGGCGTCCGCCTTTGGTGACGAGCGGCTCCTCCTCGAGCGCCTCGTCGAGCGCCCTCGCCACATCGAGGTCCAGATCCTCGCGGACTCGCACGGCGAGGTGCAGGCGGTCGGGGATCGCGACTGCTCGCTCCAGCGCCGTCACCAGAAGATCGTCGAGGTCAGCCCGGCGGTCACGGCGCGAAAGGATCAGCACGCCGTCCTGCAGGAGGCCGCGATCGCGGTGGCCCGGGAGGCGGGATACCGAGGCGCCGGGACGGTCGAGTTCATCGTCGACGGTCAGGGTCGTTTCTTCTTCCTCGAGGTGAATCCCCGGCTGCAGGTCGAACATCCAGTGACCGAGCTCGTCCACCGGATCGATCTCGTTGAGCAGCAGCTCCGGATCGCGCTCGACGAGCCGCTCGCGGCACCGCATCTGCCGCGGGGATACGCCTACGAGGCACGCGTCTACGCCGAAGACCCCGCCTCAGGGTTCCTCCCCTCGACGGGACGGCTCGTGCACGTCCGCTGGCCCGCCGGAAACGGCATCCGCGTGGACGCCGGCTACGACGAGGGTGACGTCGTGACGCGCCACTACGATCCGCTCATCGCGAAGGTCATCGCGCACGGCGGCGATCCGCGTATCGCGCTCGGCATGCTCGCGAACGCGCTCGCGCAGACCGAGATCCTCGGCGTTCGTACGAACCTCGCTTTCCTCGGCGCGCTGCTGCGGAACGACCGCGTCCGCGTCCACGTTCTCGACACCGAGCTCGTCGAGCGAGAGCTGTCGACACTCGTGGCGTCGCGCGCGGCGCCTCCGCCCGAGGCGTACGCGGTCGCCGCTGCCTCGGTCGTCGCCGCGAGCCGCACGGTGGGCGATCCGTGGACGTCCGCCGGACCGTGGCGCATCGGGGGCGTACCGGCGACCACCCTCATCCTGCGCGACGGCGATCGCGAGCAGGTAGTTCAGCTCGAGGGCGCGGGCCCCTACCGCTCCGGGACGCACCGTGTCGCAGCCGCCGACGAGCCGCATCGCTGGACGGTCGACGATGCGCCGGCGGCCGCGGCACGCGCGGGCGGAACGGTATGGACGATGGTCGGCGGAGAGACGTGGGAGCTCGAGACCGGGCCGCGCGATCGCGCCGTCGAGGAGGTCGCCGGCGCCGAGGTGGTCGCGCCGATGCCGGGCGTCGTGATCGGGGCGTCGGCGTCGCCCGACCGGCGCGTGCGACGTGGCGACCTGCTCTTCGTCGTCGAGGCGATGAAGATGGAGCTCCGCGTCGAGGCGCCGGCCGACGGACGGATCACCCGCGTCCTCGCCAAGGTGGGCCAGCAGGTCGCGCGAGGCGAGCGGCTCGCGGACTTCGAGCCGGACCAGACCTGAGCGAGATCCCGGCCGCGGACCCGCGGCCATCCCGTCGCGCGTTCGCCGAAGGATGGCCGGTCCTGGGGACAGTCGCGCTTGTGGGGACCACCTTTGGCGTCGTCGCGCGGCAGGGAGGCCTCGAACCGATCGAGATCATCGCGATGAGCGTCCTGGTCTTCGCTGGCGCGTCGCAGTTCGCGTTCGTGCAGCTCTGGTCGGCGCACGCGCCGGCCGTGCTCATCGTGACGACGGTGCTCTTCTTGAACCTGCGACACCTGCTCATGGCCACCGCGCTTCGCTCCCACCTCGCACGGCTGAGCCTCGCCCAGCGTCTGGCGGCAGGGTTCGTCCTGACGGATGAGGCCTTCGCGATGGCGACCGGCTACTCGCGACGGGGCGGCCGACGGGTGCGCTACTACGCGACGTTCGCCGTGGCGCTCTACATCGTCTGGATCATCACGACGATCGCGGGGGTGCTCCTCGGTGATGCGATCGGCGAGCCCCGCCGCTTCGGGATCGACTTCGCGATCACCGCCACGTTCCTCGCGATCGTGGTGCTCGGCGTCCGCCGCCGCGACGAAGCGCTCGTCGCGCTCGTCGCCGCTGGGAT
>VBGS01000063.1 GCA_005889445.1 Chloroflexota bacterium | reverse complement strand
ATCCCTTGATCGCCGCGGCCATCGCGAGGCCGACCCCGGTGTTCCCGCTCGTTGGCTCGACGATCGTTCCGCCCTTGCGCAGGAGGCCGCGCCGCTCGGCGTCCTCGACCATGAGCAGACCGATACGGTCCTTGATCGAGCCCCCCGGGTTCAGGTGCTCGAGCTTCGCGACGACGGTCGGCCGGACACCCTTCGCGATGCGGGACAGGCGCACGAGCGGCGTCTGGCCGACCAGACCAAGTACGTCGGATGCGATGGTCATATGAACCGGATGGTAGTCGGCGTGGTTCTGCGTGATAGTGACCATCCGACTTGTCACGCTGCTCGCGGTCGCGGTCTTTCTGACGGTCTTGGTCGCGCACCAGGGCATCGCGATCTCGAGCAGGTGCCCGTCCGGATGGGAGTCCGCACCGCGGGTCGACGCGGCCCGTCGACCGGTCCCCCCCGAGCGCGCCGCAAGTGACAATGGCTGGCCTCGAGTGAGCGTCGGGTCCGGGACGCTCAGTTTCTATCCGAGCATCAATCGCAGCATGGGCTGGGCTTCCGCACCGTCGATCCCATTCCGCACGCAGCCGCTGCACGTCTCCGTGACCATCTCAGCGGACGACCGCTTCGTCCTCGAGGGCGTGCGTTCGACGTGCGTGCGCGTGACGAGGGCCGGCGAGATTTGGAGCCGCCAGCCGTACACGAACGAGGTGATGGCCCAGCCGAACGACGGCTACTTCAGGTGGGATGGGGCGTCGCAAGGGCCGGAGTGGCCGATCGGTGACACCGTGCACCTCGAGCTGTGGATGGAGACCGTCGCGGAGCGGTATGTCGTCGATCTGGGCGAGATGACCATCAACGGCGAGGACTAGCGCCGCTCGGGCGCGGGCACGATCAAGAGGTAGGCACCGACCGCGATCACGATCAGCGGGACGAAGAACGGCTGAAGCATCGTGGGCACGAGATCGATGCGCAGGAAGAGCGACGCGACCGCGATCACCGCGAGAACGGCCGCGAGAGCGAGCGGGGCCCATCGCTCGGGCGCGAGCGCAAACACCGCGACGAGTCCGAGCGCGAGCGCGCCGAGGAACGCCGCGTTCGCGAGGCTGGGAGAGAGTCCGAACCATGCGGGAATGAGGAGACCGACCCCGAAGCCGGTGAGCACC
Organism: Chloroflexota bacterium; assembly: GCA_005889445.1. Lineage (GTDB taxonomy): Bacteria > Chloroflexota > Limnocylindria > P2-11E > P2-11E > 3-1-20CM-2-70-9. The sequence continues at coordinate 6,359 of VBGS01000063.1, read as the reverse complement.
CCCGCCGGCAGGAGGTAGACGAACTGGCGCGTCCCGAGGGCGTACGCGGCTGCGAAGGCGAGGCCCAGCGCGAGGAAGAGGTACCGGCCACCCTCAGCCTGGGGAAATCCGATCGCGGCGAGGAGGAAGGCGACGCCCACCGCGAGCAGCACGGCGCCGCCGATGACGCCGCGGGGCGCGAAGGAGCGCCGGACCGTCGGGCGCGTCGTCATCGCGCCGTGCCTTCGCTCGGAAGCTCGCCGCTTTCGAGGCGGTGCGGGCGCTCCCCCTGCAGCGATTCGGCGTACTTGAGACCCGTGCCGGTGTTGAACACGACGACCTCGTCGTCCTGGGCGATCCATCCGTCGGCGCGCAGCCGCCCCGCCGCCGCGAGCGCCGCGCCTCCCTCCGGGCAGACCAGCATCCCCTCGCGTTCTCCCGCGACGCGCATCGCTCGCGCGATGTCCGCCTCGCTCACCGAGACCGCGGTCCCACCGGTCGCGCGGAGCGCACGCAGGACGATGAAGTCGCCGAGCGCCTTGGGCACGCGGATGCCCGCGGCGAACGTGCGCGGCTCGGGCCATGGATCCGACTCCTCGCGTCCCTCCTCGAACGCCTTGACGATCGGCGCGCAGCCGTCCGCCTGCGCCGCCACGAATCGTGGACGCTTCCCGTCGATCCAGCCGATCGCGGCGAGCTCGTCGAACGCCTTCCACATTCCGATGAGACCGACGCCGCCGCCGGTCGGATAGATGATCACGTCGGGAAGGCGCCACCCCAGCTGTTCCGCGAGCTCGAAGCCCATCGTCTTCTTGCCCTCGATGCGGTACGGCTCGCGGAGGGTCGACGCGTCGTACCACCCGAAGCGTTCGCAGGATCGCCTGACCACCGCACCCGCGTCGGCGATGGAGCCCGCGACGAGGTAGACGTCGGCGCCATAGGCGGCCGTTTCCCGCACGATGACCTCGGGCGTCGTCTCAGGCATCACGACCACGACGCGGATCCCGGCGCGCGCGCCGTACGCGGCCCACGCCGCGCCGGCGTTGCCCGCGGTCGGCAGCGCGAGTGTCCGCACGCCCAGCTCGACGGCGCGCGTCACGCCGACGGCGCCGAGGGACACACGATCCTCCCCGCGCATCGGCAGGAGCTCGCGGTATCGCCACATCGTCCAGGGCCGCTCGTGGAGCGCCTCACGTCGCATCGCGTCGCGCGCGCGCACCAGGTCGTACTTGACGAGAAGCGGACCGCCGTCGTTCTTGCAGACCTGCGCGAGCTGCTCGAGCGCGAAATCCTCGCGGCAGCGCGAGCACTCGAGATGGGTCGCGAAGCCGCTCACGCGACGCGTTCGATCTTCGCGCCCAGCGCCCGCAGGCGCGTGTCCAGCTCCTCGTAGCCGCGATCGATCTGCTCGACGTTGTTGATGACGCTCGTGCCCTTCGCGCAGAGCGCGGCCGCGAGGAGCGCCATGCCTGCACGGATGTCGGGGCTCCGGACCTCCGCGGGTCGCAATGCCGATGGCCCCATGACGACCGCGCGATGCGGGTCCGCGAGCACGATGCGGGCACCCATCTCGCGGGGCAGCGTGACGACGAAATACAGGCGCCCCTCGAACATCCACTCGTGGATGATCACGACGCCTTCGGCCTGGGTGGCGAACGCGGTGGCCATGCTCGTGAGGTCCGTCGGAAAGCCGGGCCACACGTTCGGCTTGAGCTCCGGGACAGCGCCGCCGATGTCGGACTCGATGAGGTAGCGGTCTCGCGCGGGGATGAATACGTCGTTGCCGCGGACCTCCGTTTCGATGCCCAGTCGCCCGAAGACAAAACGCGTCATCCGCAGATGCTCCGGCACGACGTTCTTGATGGTCACCTCGCCGTGGGTCATCGCCGTCGTAGCGATCAGCGAGCCGATCTCCATGTGATCGCCGAGAAGGGTGTGATCGGTGCCGCGGAGTCGCTCGACGCCGTCGATGACGAGGGTGTTCGTTCCGGTGCCCGAGATCTTCGCGCCCATCGCGTTCAGCGCCTTCACGAGCTGCTGCACGTGCGGTTCGCTCGCGGCGTTGTGGAGCGTCGTGCGGCCCTTCGCGACCGCGGCTGCCAGGATCGCGTTCTCGGTCGCGGTCACCGACGGCTCGTCCAGGATAATGTCGGCGCCGCGCAGACCGGCCGTAGTGACGGTAAAGCCGCCGGTGCTGAGGTCGAGCGCCGCGCCGAGCTCGCCGAGTGCGAGGAAGTGGCTGTCGACCCGACGCCGGCCGATGATGTCGCCCCCCGGTTGCCCGAGACGCGCGCGCTTGCGCCGGTGGAGCAGCGGTGCGGCAAAGAGGAGCGACGGCCGGATCTCGCGGGCGAGCGTGGCTGGCAGCTCGTCACTCCGCAGATCTCGCGCTGTGATCCGGACGGTGTGCGCATCGAGGTCGTCGATCGTCGCACCGAGCGCGGCGGCGATCTCCAGCATGTTCCGAACATCGCGGATGCGGGGAAGGTTCCGCAGCGTGACCGGCTCCTCGGTGAGCAGGCTGGCGGCGATCAGCGGAAGGGCCTCGTTCTTGTTCCCCGCGGGAGTGATCTCACCACGCAGGGGCGTTCCCCCTTCGACGACAAAGCGTGCCATCGCGGGAAGGGTAGCGGCTACATCACACGCGTTTCCTAGGGCGCGCTCTCACATGCATCTCATGCGCGACGCGCGACCGGGTCGCATGTTGGATGAGCTCGCGGAACGCGGGCAAATCGAAAGGAGTCACACGATGAACATCCGAAAGCTCGCACTTGGCGCGATCGCAGCGACCGGAACGACCGCTGGATCCGGCGTCCGTATGGACACGCCGAGCGCGTCACCAGGCGCGTTCAAGCCGAACGAGGATCCGGCGCACGAGGCCACCGAGAGCGCGGCACGCGAGGCGCAGGAGAACGCGGGCTAGGTCCCGGCTACGGGATGACGAGGTGGACCGGGTTGCCGCGGATGTTGACCTCCCAGGTCGTGACGTCCTGGCCCGCCGCCCCGACGGTGTATTGGATCTTCCACCAGCCCGGTTGGGTCTCGCCGGGAGGTGTTGGCGCGTCGTAGCCGACCGGCAGCGGGATGCTGATGGTGACCCACTGGTTGTTGTAGAAGTTCGCAAACGCGTTGGACGTCGGCAGCGACGTCTGCGGGCCGCCGCTGGTGGGCGCACCGCCGGCGCTGCCGGTCGCCGTGAACTTGAAGGTCGCGTCGACGTAGCCCGTCGCCGTCGGCTGCTCGATTCGCAGACTCGTGTTCGTGATGTCGCCGGGGTCGAAGAGTCTGATCTCGAGCGTCTTGCCGGCGTACACGGCGTCTACTTGAGCGAGATAGAAGACCGCGCTCGTGTTGGCCAGGTTCACGTACGCGCACATGCGGCTCTGACCGTAGACCCGCGCGGCGCTGCCCGACGAGGTCGTCACCTGGATCGCGAAGTTGTTGAGGCCGTTCTGGAGTGTGCCGCCCTGGCTGGTCGTGACCTGGAGGCGGTACGTGCCCTCACCGAGTCCGGACGTGAGCTGCCACCAGTGATTGTGGTACGGGCTCGCCGAGCAGTCGGGTGAGCTCAGGCCGGTGTAGAAGCCGCCGTAGTTGTGATCGCCGCCGTAGTCCAGGCTCTTGTCGACGTAGTCCATGTTCGCGAAGAGACCGCCGTCGCTCGCGATGAGCACGTCGTCAGTCGTCGAGTACGGCGTTCCCACCATGTCCCAGAGCTTGAACTCGGTGGTGACCTGCCGCGTGCCGCTCACGCTGTACCAGGCCTCCCCCATGCCGAGATGCTGGAATGGGGTCGAGGTCCGGCGGCCGGTCGGGCAGAAGATTGGATCGAAGATCCACACGGCGCCACCGAGCGTGCCCGCGGGGAACTCGACGATGTACGAGTAGCCGTTCGCGTCGTACTGCGTGTTCAGCGTCGGAGACGGGTTGTAGTAGGTCGAGTACGCATCTCCGTTGTTGCGGCTGCCGCCCTTGGCGATAACCGCGCCCCAGAAGCCTTGCGACGCATCGGTGCCGACCCCCGTCGCCGACGCGACCGCCGGGCAGGCGTTGTACGGGTCGGTGTTGCGGCAGAGCGTCGCGACGCCGTTGTAATCCTGTGGGCTCCCCATGGGCAGGGGAAGCACGAACTCGGCACGCGAGTTCCGCTCTCCTGGGAAGGTCGCGACGCCGACGATCCTCGCGAAGTAGGTCTGAACGGGTCCGCTGATCGTGACCGCGAGCGCGCGGTTGTTGAACGAGTCCTGCGCCGGCGTGACCGTCACTCCGCCGACCCCGTTCGTGTAGCCGTTCTTGGTCGCCTCGGCGAGCGCCGCGCCGTACGCCCCGGTCTGGTCGCCGGGCAGATAGACGACGCCGGCGAGCGCGGCCGCGTCCGCGGCACGCTGCATCTTCACGAGATTGAGCGAGAACCAGCTGACGTCGACACCCAGACCAACGAGCGCGATGAGCAGCGTGAGAAGAAGCGCCGCGACGACGATCGTTTGCCCGCGATCGTCTTTAACGAGTCGCATTGAGTGGCATGACCGCGGTATCGCTCAGATTGATGGTCGAGAGCCCTGGGATGAACATGCGAAGCGGCGTGTATGCCTGGTAGACGTAGCGCACGGTGATGCCGACCGAGTCCGCGGGCGTCACATTGTTCCGGACACAGGCCGGCCAGCCGTTGGCTCGCTGGACGAAATCGAGCGGCTGTCCCGCGACCGTCGGCCCTGAAGCAGCCGAGTAGACCCAGATATTCACCACGCCCGCGGTCTCGGCGCCGGCCGCTGTCGCCTTGTAGATGTGGATGTCGGTCACGTTGGCCGTCGACAGCTGCGCCCCTGACCCGGTGAGGACGCGTTCGACCGCGGCGATGATGACCGGGTCGACGGACGAGCCGTTCGGGGAGTTGCCGGAAGCGCATCCGAGCCCGCCGCCCCCGTTGACCAGAGCGCCCGCGACGCGCGCCCCCTCGCGCGTGGCGGCGGCGATGGTCATGGCCTGGTTGATGGCGTTCGCAAGCTCGATCACGCCGAAGACGAGCACGAGGAGCAGAGGAACGAGGAGCGCGAGCTCGGTCACGGCTTGACCGTTCTGATCGCGCCTCACAGCGTCGGCTCCTCACGGACCGCCGTACTCCGTTCGAACGTGATCGACCCCGCGATGAATTTCCCGAACGTGGTCACCCATTGATGGTTGTAGGTGATGCGCACACCGATGGTGTCCACCGTCGTGTGCTCGAGGTCGCATCCGTCCAGCGCGTCGCATCGCTCGCTCTCGGGGTAGTTGTCCGTCGTGAGGGTGTAGGGCATGGCCGCGGACGTGCCGTCTGCGTACGTGCACGTCATCGATCCGGTGCGGTCGTAGCGGTTGACGTTCGGGCCGATCTGGTTCCCGTTGGCGTCCGACCAATAGATCTCGACGCGGGCCACCCGGTTTGGGGTCGTGGGCGGGGTCAGATCGCGCTCGATGGCCCGAAGGACCTGGCAATCGGTTCCTTCGGTCTTCCCGCCCTCGGCGGCCAGCAGCGCCGCCGCGCGGCTGACGTAGTTCACGGTGCTCGCCGCGTTGAGAAGCACCCCGAACTCGACGAGCCCGAAGAGCAACAGGAGGAAGACAGGTAGGACAAGTGCGAACTCGACGATCGCCTGCCCACGATCGGTGGTTCCCTCCCGCGTCATCGTGCAGCGAAGGATGGGCGACCACGACGCCGAGGCTGCTGGTACTTCCGGCTAATCGATGGTTGGCCGGACTCTACGGTCGAGGATTGTTCTAGTCCGCGACCAAGGACGGCCAGGCGAACGAGCCCACGGCCTACCTTCGTACGACCGGTCTGCCCGACGCTCGATGAGGTCACGCGCGAGTGGCACACCGCCTGCACGCCGAGGCCTCAGCGGGCGCGGCTGCCTGTCTGGTGGCCGCGTCGAAGATGCGGAGGAAACCAAGATGAGACGCGCCACCGTCGTGTTCGCCGTCGCCGCGGCGCTCGTCCTCGCCGGCGTGACCCAACGGCCGCAAGCAGCAGCTCTTGGAATGACCCAGGTCACGATCAACTGCACTGACGGGACGAGTGTCACCGTCGTCGCCGACGCGGACATGCTCACCGGTCTGGTCAGCGCGGTGCAGGGAATGGTCGACTATCCGGCCGGTCTCAACTGCACCCTGATCCAGGTCCCCCTGTTGACCTGGTTCGGCCACGTGACGGTGGCGGCGAACCCCAACACCCTGATCGTCGCCGGCGGCCGGTGGCTCGCCCCCTGCAGCGTGATCGGCGTCGGATTCGGTACTTCCCTGCCGGCCGGCACGGTCGCGTCCCGCGGGAGCCGACCGATGTCAGCGATGCTTCTGCCGGCGCCGCTCGCATCGGGGTCGACGCCATGTGACGACGATCTGCAGTT
>VBGS01000062.1 GCA_005889445.1 Chloroflexota bacterium | reverse complement strand
ATGGTGCAGGACAGCGGTGTGCTGGGCGGCAACGGCGAATCGCCGGTCGCCCGAACATACATGCTCGCGCTGCTCCAGCAGGATCCCGGATCCATCACGAACATCCGGCCGGCGCAGGACATCGCCCAGCGCGCGATGGAAGCCCAGGGAGCGAGCCAGAACCGCAGCACGAACATCACTCCGCTCTCACTCACATACCTGGGCGGGGCGTCGGCAGGTCCGGTCTCGGTCCATATCTACGCGGTCGGCCTGCGCAGCGCGAGCGGCGTCGACCAGTTCTTCCCCCTCGCGCTGACGGTCCTGGGCGGCAAGGTGATCCGGAGTGAATGAGGTCCGCGCCTTCAGGACCTTCGGCCTGCTTGCGCTCGGGCTGGTCCTGGGCGTGGGCCTGCACCAGTTCACCGACCGTGGACCCGCGGAAAGCCCGTATCCCGCGCTCCCCAAGGCGGCGGAGCCAGCCGTCGCGCACGACGTCGCCGCCGCGATAGCGAACGACGACCCGCGGGCGCTCGCCAAGCTGCTCGATTCGGATCAGCTCACCGCTCTCGAAACGGCGATGCAGCCGATCGTCGACGTCCGCAGCGCGACGTTCGTCGGCGCGGTCGAAAGCGAAGGCCGCCAGCTCTCCGCCTACATCGTGAAAGGCAAAGACACCAGTGGCACCGACTTCGTCGTTGGCTTCGTCCTGCGCGTTTCGAATGACCAGGTGGTAGGTGTGAATTGACGGCTCGAGGCTTCGTCACGACGAGTGCGTACGTGCTCGAGCACAACAAAAGACGGCTGCTGATCCTGTTCGGGCTCCTTGCGATCATCCTGTTCTTCTACGGGATCCGCTCGGTGTTCGAGGGGCTCGCCGCCCTGGTCGGCCAGGTCCCGACGCTGCTCATCACGCTCGTCTTCTACGCGTTCGCGTTCATCGCGCAGTTCGGCGCGCTCATGTGGTTCCTTTCACGGCCCCGCACCTACACGGTCACGCCGGACGACCCGCAGATCGGCCTGAGCTTCGATGACTATCGGGGGCAGCCGGACCTCGTGGACCACGCGAAGACGCTCGTGCGGATCCTCGGCGGCGTCGAGCGGTTCAAGCAGGCCGGCGGCGAGATGCCCAAGGGCATGCTGCTCTCGGGTCAGCCGGGCACGGGAAAGACGTTCCTCGCCGGGGTCATCGCCGCGGAGGCAAAGCTTCCATTCATCTACATCGACGCCTCGAGCCTGCGCAGCATGTGGATGGGCGTCGACGCGCTCATCATCATGTCGCTCTTCGGACGCGGGCGAAAGCTCGCACGCAAATACGCCAAGCCAGGGACCCCCGGCGCCTGCATCCTGTTCATGGACGAGCTCGACTCGATCGGCATGTCGCGTGGCGGCGTGCAGGGCGCGGGCGGTCAGACGCAGGGCGGCATGGGCGGCATGGGCATGTTCGGCGGCGTCGGCATGGGCCTCAACACACTGCTCAACCAGATGGACTCGCTGAACGCGCACGTCGAAGACCGCATGAAGATGAAGATGGCGCGCTGGCTCGGGCTCGTTCGCGGCCCGGTCCCGCCCAAGCCGCTCGTCTTCGTGATCGGCGCCACCAACCGACCCGACGTCCTCGACACGGCGCTTACGCGGCCGGGCCGACTCGACCGTTCACTCATCGTCTATCCGCCGGACGGCGAGGGCCGAAAGGACATCATCCGGCACTACCTCGGACAGAAGGCGCACGACCAGACGACCGACGTCGACATGATGGCTCAGGACTCGATCGGGTGGACCCCGATCCACATCAAGACGATCATCAACGAAGCGCTGATCGTCGCCCACGAGGATGGCCGCGAGATGCTCAGCTACAAAGACTGGCTCGCGGCGGCCGACATGCGCTTCCTCGGTCTCAAGCAGCCGATCCACAAGATGAGCGAGGACGACAAGCGCGCCGTTGCCTACCACGAGGCCGGGCACGCCGTCGTGACCAGGTACCTCAAGCCCGAGGACCGCATGCAGAAGGCGTCGATCGTCCGGCGCGGCGAGACCCTTGGCGTGGTCTCGCGTTCCGAGCGCGAGGAGCGTCACCAGGTGCACGCGCGGCAGATCGAGGCCGACATCATGATCGCGCTCGGTTCACGCGCGGTCGAAGAGATCATCCTCGGGACCAAGCTCGCCGGCGCGAGCTCGGATCTACAGAACGCCACGAGCCGCGCGCTCATGTACGTCGCCATGCTCGGGATGGGCTCGACGCTGCTCGTCGCGCCGGTGAGCATGGGCGGCTACCCGCCGCAGGTGATCACGCTCGCGGACAAGATGCTCCAGTACCTGTTCGAGGAGACGAAGCGTCTGATCCACGAGAAGGAGTACGCCGTTCACGCCGTCGCGGCGGCGCTGATCCAACGGCAGGAGCTCATCGGCTCCGAGCTTGACGAGGTCTTCGCCTACGCCGACGAAGCGAATCCAGACAAGGCCGCGCCCTTTGTCAGGCGGCCGCTCGTGCTGCCCACGCTCGACGAGCTTGCGCAGAACGGCAGCGGCAACGGACACCTGGTCCCGCTCGCGCTCCCGGGCGCGGTCGCGCAGCCGGTCCCGGGCCAGCCAGGCCCCGGGCAGCCGCCCGTCCCAGGCCCGTATCCGCCGGTGCCCGGTCCCGTGCCGCCGATCGGCGGCGGAGGTGAGAGGACCTAGCGGGAGTACGCCGTCGCGAGCTGCGCGAGGGTGATGAAGCGGAGCGGACCGTTCCCGCGGTCGTAGCGCAGCGGTTCGAACGCCGCGAACAGCGTCTCGATCGCGGCACGCTCGCTGGCGACGATGGTCCCCGGATGGCTGACGATCGTGATGGCGCGTCGCTGCGTCGCGACGGTGCTCGGCGGCGCGAGATAGGAGAGGTCCGCGTCGATCATCGGCCGGATCGTCGCCTTCGTGAACGCGTAGGTGTTGCCGCCGATGGTCGGCGCCTCGAGCACCTGGAGCGATCCGGCGATGTTCGCGTCCTCCGCGGCCGGGTGGTACGGCTGCGCATCGGCGGCGAGGGTCCACGGAAGCGGCAGGCGTCCAAAGCCCCCAGCGGGCACCGCGCTCGCGTCGGCGACGAATCCCCAGGCGGCGAGCGCGCGGAGATTCGCTGCGTTCGCGAACTGGCCCCCCGCGCGGAACGTCGTCGGCCGCTGCATCCCGTGTTCGGCCATCAGCTTCAGCGCGAATTCGATGAGCGTCCTGCTCTCGGCCTCGCTGAACGCCGTCATCGGCACGTCGTAACCGTCGCTGCGTCCCGCCCAGTTCGGCGCGGTGCGCGCGACAAGACCCGAGGCGCGGACGAAGTCGGTCCACATGTGCAGATGCAGCGAGATCTCGTCGCCGCTGGCAGCGCGGGCCTTGGTCCAAGCGGCCATCGCCTCGGCGCGTGCGGGGGTGACCTGTGAGGTCGTCCAGGCGCGCGGATTCCACATGATCGTCATCGGGATCTTCAGGGTGTCGGCGATCGCGGCCGTGTTCGCGAGCTCGGGGTCGCCGGCGGCGTCGCCCTCGAAGTCGAGCGTCCATACGGCGTATTCGGGCTGCGAGAGCCGCAGCTCCGCGCTGATCGCGCCCACCTGCGTGTAGGCGCCGCCGATGCGCTCGGTGACGCCGACCCGGTAGACGCCTGGCGCCATCCCGGCCAAGTCGATCCGCGCGCTCCAGCGGCGCGGCAACGCGTCTGGTTCGAGCGGCAAGTCCCGTCCGCCCGGATCGAGCCGCAGGCGCGGCGCGCCCGCGCTCGCATCGGCGCCGAACTCGACGCTCGCGACGGCCGGCTCGCTCGAGATCTGATCCGGGACCGTGTACCAGCGTCGATCAAGGCTCAGGGCGACGACATCGACCTGCGCCGCCAGTCCCGCGGCAGGGCTCACTGAAGGCCCGTCCGCACGGCTTGCGAGCGGCGGCGTCGGGGCGCTGGCCGGGGCGCACGAGCCGAGGAAGAGCAGGGTGGCGAGCACGCGTGCGAGATACTTGAAGGTCAGATGGGCCTCGTGCCGCGGCGGCGGTGGATCATGCCGACGAAGACCGGCGATGTGCCGGATGGTATCCCCGCGCTCGTCGGACAGGTCCTTGCCGGGCGGGGCATCTCGGTGTCAGAGATGGCCGCATTCCTCGCTGCGCGGCCCAGCGAGGCCGGGCCGCCGATGCTCGACCTCGAAAGAGCGGTCGAGCGGCTCCATCGTGCGCTCGCGGCTCGCGAGCGCATCGTCGTTTACGGGGACTACGACGTCGACGGCATCGCCGGTTCGGCCATTCTGGTGCGGGCCTTCCGCCAGCTCGGAACGAGCGTGAGCGCCTACATCCCCAACCGGTACGAGGAGGGCTACGGGATCAACGCGGCGGCGCTGCGTCAGCTCGCCGCGGACGGAACTCGCGTGGTCGTCTCGGTCGACTGCGGCGTGACCGCAGTCAACGAAGCGCTTCTCGCCCGCGAGCTCGGGATCGACCTGATCGTCACCGACCACCACCACCCGCCAGAGCGGCTTCCCGCGGCGTACGCGCTGGTGAATCCGCGCCGTCCGGGCGATCCATCGATCGACAAGGACCTCGCGGGCGCCGGCGTCGCGCTCGTTCTCTCTCGCGCGCTGCTCGGGGAGCTCGGATATGCGCTCCGGCAGGACGAGCTGCTGCAGCTGGTCGCGCTCGCGACCGTGGCC
>VBGS01000061.1 GCA_005889445.1 Chloroflexota bacterium | reverse complement strand
GTCTGGACCCCGCCCTCGTCGATGCGGCGATGAAGCTCGCCCGGCTGCGCCCTGAGGACCTGCGCGCGGACGCGAACTCGCTGCGCGTCGTGCTCGCTGCGGGGGCGAATGGCCTCGTCCTGCGAACGGCGGGGTGGGAGATCAGGTTCGGAGGCGCGGAACGGATGGAAGAGAAGATCGCGCTCGCGAGACGCTTCCTTCGGGAGAACCCGCAGCGAAAGCTAGACTACCTCGACGTGCGCACCCCGGATTCGATCGTCGTCAGTCCGCGCTGAGTGCTTCTTCCGCTCCTCGGCCTGGTCGCCGGGGTGCTGCTGGGGCTCGCCCTCCGATTCAACCTTCCGATCGAGTGGGCTCGCTACAGCGCCGTTGGGATCCTCGCCGCGCTCGATTCGCTCCTCGGAGCGGCGCGCGCGGAGCTCGAAGGACACTTCGACACGAGGATCTTCCTCTCCGGTTTTTACACGAACGCCCTGCTCGCGGCAGCGCTGACGTTCCTGGGCGACCGTCTTGGGATCGACCTCTATCTCGTGGCGCTCTTTGCCTTCGGATGGCGCATCTTCCAGAATGTCGCGGTCATCCGCCGGCACTTTCTCTAATCGATGGCTGAGCAGCCGATCCTCGTCGCGATCGACATCGGCACGACGAAGGTGTGCGTCCTCATCGCCGAGATGGGAGAGCGTGGGGGCGTCGACGTCATCGGCATCGGCCAGGCGCCCTCCGACGGCCTCCGCAAAGGCGTCGTCATCGACATCGACCGGACGGTCCAATCCGTCGCCAACGCGGTCGAGGCGGCCGAGCGACTCTCCGGGCTCAAGGTGCGCTCCGCGTTCGTTGGGATCTCCGGCAGCCACATCCTCTCGCAGAACTCCCGCGGCATGGTCGCGGTCTCTGGCCGAGCGAAGGACGTCGATCGCGACGACACGGTCCGCGCGATCGAGGCAGCGCGAGCCATCTCCATCCCGAACACGCGCGAGATCCTTCACGTGATCCCGCGCGGGTACGTCGTCGACGGCCAGAACGGCGTCCGGGATCCGATCGGCATGACCGCCGTCCGGCTGGAGGTCGAAACGCACATCGTCACCGCGTCGAGCACGAGCGTCCAAAACCTGACCAAGTGCGTGCAGCGCGCCGGTGTCGAGATCGACGAGCTGGTGCTGGCGCCCCTCGCGACCGCGGAGGCGGTGCTGAGCGAGGAGGATCGCGAGCTCGGGGTCGTCCTCGCCGACATCGGGGGCGACACCACCGACGTGGCCATCTTCCAGGACGGCTCCATCTCGCACTGCGCGACCATCCCGATGGGCGGGCGGACGATCACCGGGGACCTGGGGATCGTCCTCCGCGTGACCCCGGACGCCGCCGAGACCGTGAAGTTCAAGTACGGGAACGCCGCGCCGCTCGACGTGGATCCGGACGAGGTCCTGCAGGTGACCTCGATCGGCGAGGAGACCTCACACGGGGTGACGCGACGTCACATCGCGGAGATCGTGGAGTCTCGGGTCAGCGAGATCTTCGATTTTGTGGGCAAGGAGATCGAAGCCGCGGGCGCGATGAACCGGCTGCAGGCAGGTCTCGTGCTCACCGGGGGCGGCTCGCTGCTCAGCGGGATCGGCCGAGCGGCACGCGATCAGCTCGGCATGAGCGCGAGGATCCAGAGTCCATCGGGCCTGGGCGGTCTGACCGATCAGATCGCGACCCCGCGGTACGCCGCGTCCTCCGGGCTGTTGCTCTGGGGCGCTCGAAACTGGCCAGCCGAGGAAGACGGCTCCAGCGCGCGCTCCCTTGAAGGGGTCACCTCGCGGATCGGCAAGATCTTCAAGGGACTCATGCCCTAGCGGCTGACGCCGCGAGTTCTGCGCGATCGACCGCGAGGGAATCACAGTTGGTGCTCGCCAAACGTTGAGCCAGCGAGATATAGTCACGACGCGAACTGAATAGCCATGAGCGCACCGCTAGGGGAGGGGCAGCGGCATGGACATCATGGAGGCTTACCCATGCCCCTCCGAAGCGATATCGAGAACTTCGCGCTCATTAAGGTCGTCGGCGTTGGCGGCGGTGGTTCGAATGCGGTGAACCGGATGATCCGCGCCGAGCTTCTCGGTGTGGAATTCATCGCGGTCAACACCGATGCCCAGGCGCTCCTCCTCTCCGACGCGCCCCACAAGATCCGCATCGGCGACAAGGTCACCAAAGGCCTCGGCTCGGGAGCCGATCCGACGGTCGGCCGCAAGTCGGCCGAAGACGACAGCGAGAAGCTCTACGAAGCCCTGAAAGAGGCCGACATGGTCTTCGTGACCGCCGGCATGGGCGGCGGGACTGGCACCGGTGCGGCGCCGATCATCGCGGAGATCGCCAAGGACGTCGGCGCGCTCACCGTGGCCGTGGTCACCAAGCCGTTCAGCTTCGAGGGCGCGAAGCGCCGGCTCCTCGCGGAGCAGGGCATCGCGGAGCTCGTCGACAAGGTCGACACGCTCATCACCATCCCGAACGACCGGCTGCTCCAGGTCGTCGAGAAGCGCACCAGCATGGTCGACGCCTTCCGAATCGTTGACGACGTGCTGCGCCAGGGCGTCCAGGGCATCAGCGACCTGATCACCGTTCCTGGACTCATCAACCTGGACTTCGCGGACGTGAAGACGATCATGACGAACGCCGGCTCGGCGCTGATGGGGATCGGACACGGATCTGGCGAGACACGCGCGGCCGAGGCCGCGCGGCAGGCGATCATGTCGCCGCTCCTCGAGCAATCGATCGACGGAGCTCGCGGAGTGCTCTTCACGATCACGGGTGGTCCCGACCTCACGCTGTTCGAGGTGAACGAGGCCGCCGAGATCATCCACGCGGCGGCCGACCCCGAGGCGAACATCATCTTCGGCGCCGTCATCGACGAGCGCATGGGTGGCGAGGTCAAGATCTCGGTCATCGCGACGGCCTTCGAGCAGGCGCGCGCGATCCGGAGGCTCGAGGGGCCGCTCTACAAGAGGCAGGCGCCATCGGTCGAGCAGCGGACGGCCGCGCCGGCGGCGATGCCGCAGCCGGCAATGACGCCGCCTCATGGAAAGGCGGAAGAGGCCAAGAAGCTCGACGCCGACGATCTCGAGGTGCCCAGCTTCCTACGACGCCGCTGAACTGAGCGGCGGCACGCCCGCCGCTCACGGACCTTGGCATGTTGCCTGCATCCCCGCTCGAAAACGAGCCAAATTTTGAAAGCGGGGGTGTTGAATGGTGCGAGAAAGCGGCACCGTCGTTCGGGACGAGACCTGGACGGCGTGGCCGGTCTACTGGACACCGATCATCGTCGGAGCGCTCGCGTCGGTCGTCGCCGTCGTCCTCTTTGGAGTCATCGGGACCGCGGTCGGTTCGTGGAAAGCTGGTAACGCCGGTCGCGTCACCGACTTCAGCGGCGTCGGACGCGTTGCCGTGGCGTATGCCGTCTTCGCTTCCTTCCTGGCCTTTGTCATCGGCGGGTGGATCGCGGTCCGTGTTGCCGGTATCCGCCGTGCCGAGCCCGCCGCGCTTCACGGCGCGATCGCGTTCCTCGCCGGGACGGTGATCCTGCTGGCCATGTCGAGCTTCGGCGGAGCGGTCTTCAACGGGTGGTATGCCGGGCTTGCGCCATCGCCAGCGGTGCCCGCCGTGCCTGGGCAGCCGGTCGACCCGAATGCCGCCAAGGCGGCGACCGCCGGTGCGACCGCGGCCGCGGTCGCGCTGCTGCTCGGCCTTGCCGGCAGCGTCGTCGGCGGCTGGATGGGCTCGGGCGAGCCGATGAACTTCACCGTAATCGACCGCGAGCGCCGGATGGGCGCATCCCGTCCGGTGATGAGCGATCGCACGACGCGTATCTAAAGGAGGTAGCGAGATGATCCTGATCCTGCTCTGGCTGCTTGGCGCGCCGCTCGCGCTGATCATCCTTCTCTTCTTGCTCGGCGTCGGACACTAGTTTTGTCGTGGGGGCTTGCCCCCATTTCTTGCGCAGGGGCTTGCCCCTGCAACCCCTCGCTCTCTCTGGCGAGCCGGCCGAGCCCGCGCTAACCGCGGGCTCGGCTTTGTGTTCTCATGGCGGGTAGCCCCCAACCCCCTCTCCCGGCCCCAGCCACTAGATTTAGTAGTCCCTCTTCCCATATCTTGTGTCCGTGCGCTGTCCTGCGTGCGGCAACACCGACACACGTGTCATCGACTCGCGTGAGGCGGAGGACGGGACCTCGATCCGCCGCAGGCGCGTCTGTGACCGCTGCGAGGAGCGCTTCACCACTTTCGAGCGGAGCGAGTCGGCGCGCATCCAGGTTCTCAAGCGGGACGGGACCCGGCAGGAGTTTGACCGACGCAAGCTGGCCAGCGCGATCGAGAAGGCCGGGTCGAAGGCGCTCACCCCAGACCAGATCAGCGGGCTCATCGAGGACCTCGAGTCGAGCCTCAGGCAGAGCGGTCTCTCCGAGGTCCCTTCGCAGCGGATCGGGGAGATGGTCCTCGAGCGGCTGGCTGAGCGCGATCCGCTGAGCTACCTGCGGTTCAAGATCGTGTATTCGCGGACCCCGGACATCGATGCCCTGTACGACGAGCTTGCAGCGCTCGTCCGACTGCGTCAGGAGGTGCGCGACCGCCGCGTCGCGGAGCAGATCACGCTTCCGATCGCGGAGCCCGTTGGCGTCGCGCCCCGTCGCCGCCGCCGCTAGCGTGACCCCGGGCCGCTGATCCGCGTCGTCCTCTCTGGGAGGACGCTCACCACGGTCCCGGCATACTGCGAGGACGTGGTCCTCTCCGATCGTGACATCCGCAAGGCGATCGCCGCTGGGCGCATCGGCATCGATCCGTTCGATGAGAAGTGCGTGCAGCCGGCTTCGGTCGACATCCGTCTCGATCATCGGTTTCGGGTCTTCCGCTCGAGCCGTCACGCGTTCATCGACCTGGCTCGCCCGCTCGACGACGTCACCGAGCTCGTGGAGGTGCCTCCGAGGACCCCCTTCATCCTTCACCCCGGCGAATTCGTCCTCGGCTCGACGCGCGAGCGTTTGCGGCTTCCCGATGACATCGTCTCGCGGGTCGAGGGGAAAAGCTCGCTCGGTCGGCTCGGTCTGCTGATCCACAGCACCGCCGGATTCATCGATCCGGCATGGGACGGCCACATCACGCTGGAGCTCAGCAACGTGAACACGATTCCGATCACGCTCTACGCCGGAATGCGGATCGGACAGCTGTCGTTCTTTCCGCTGTCCACTCCCGCGGAGCATCCCTACGGATCGCCGGAGCTCGGATCGTCATATCAGGGACAGACGGGGCCGACGCC
>VBGS01000060.1 GCA_005889445.1 Chloroflexota bacterium | reverse complement strand
TCCTCACATTTCTGTTCATCCGCCTCATCCCCGGGGATGCGATCGCGGCGCGGCTCGGCACCTCGACGGCGCTGACGCCCGAGCAGCTCGCCAGCCTTCGCGCGTACTTCGGCCTCGATCAGCCGCTCCTGGTCCAGTACTGGAACTGGCTGAGCTCGCTCCTCCGCGGCGACGCGGGCTACTCGATCCGCACCGGACGGCCCGTCCTCGTCGAGATCGCCGAGCGCCTCCCCGCGACGCTCGAGCTCGCGACGGCGGCCGCGCTCATTGCGGTCACCCTTGGCATACCGCTCGGCCTGCTGTCGGCGGTGCGGCCGCGCTCACGCCTCGACGTTGCGGCGCGCATCGGCGGCCTCATCGGTCTCTCGCTGCCGAGCTTCTGGCTCGGGACGCTGATCATCGTTCTCTTCTCGCTCTATCTCCGGTGGCTCCCCAACACCGGCGGCTACGTCGACTTCGTCCGCGACCCGCTGAGCAATCTCAAGCTCCAGCTGTTCCCGGCGATCACGCTCGGGCTCGCGCTCGCCGCGGCGACGATGCGAATGACGCGTTCGGCCATGCTCGACGTCCTGAGCGCCGACTACGTGCGCACGGCGAAGGCCAAGGGGCTCGGTCCGGCGCTCGTCCTGCGCCGGCACGTCCTCAAGAACGGGTTGATCGTCGTGGTGACGCTTCTCGGCATCCAGGTCGGCCAGCTTCTCGGAGGCGCGGTCGTCGTCGAGGAGATCTTCACGATCCCGGGCGTCGGCCGCATGCTGCTGACCGCGATCGTGCAGCGCGACTACGCGCTCGTGCAGGGTGGAGTGCTCGCGATCGCGATCCTGTTCGTCGCGCTCAACATCGTTGTGGATCTTCTGTATGGCTACCTGGATCCCCGAATCCGCCTCGCATAACGCGCCGGTGGCGTTCGGTCAGAGCCGCACGGGCGTGCTCGCGGCGATCGCACGCGAACCGGTGGCTCTTGCGGGGCTCGCGATGGTCGCGGTCTTCGCCTTGGTCGCCCTGACGGTCGGCGTGTTGCCGCTCCGCGACCCGCTGCAGATCTCCGCCGACCGCCTCGCGGGGCCGAGCGCGGCGTTCCCGTTCGGAACGGATCCGCTCGGGCGCGACCTCTTCAGCCGCGTGCTGTTCGGCGCGCGGCTGTCGATGCAGGTCGCGCTGCTGTCGGTCGCGGCGGCCACCGCCGCTGGCGGCGTCCTGGGCCTGGTGTCGGGGTATCTGGGAGGGATCGTCGATCTCGCGATCGGCCGGGTCATGGATGTCTTCTTCGCGTTCCCGGCGATCCTGCTCGCGCTCGGGATCGTCGCAGCGCTCGGCCCCGATCCGCGGAATGTGATCATCGCGATCGCGGTGGTCTACACGCCGATCTTCATGCGGGTCGTGCGCGGACCGGTCCTTGCGCTGAGGGCGCGCGACTTCGTCGAGGCCGCGCGTGCCATCGGAGCCACCCGCACGCGGATCGTTGTCCGGCACATCGTGCCCAACCTTCTTTCGACGCTCATCGTCCAGGTGAGCCTCGCGCTTTCCTGGGCGGTGCTGACCGAGGGGGCGCTGTCCTTCCTGGGCCTCTCCGCGCAGCCACCCGCTCCGTCCTGGGGCGTGATGCTGAACGAAGGACGGCAGTACCTCGAGTTCGCGACGCATCTCGCGATCTTCCCCGGCCTCGCGATCATGGTCGCCGTCCTCGGCTTCAACCTGCTCGGCGACGGTCTCCGCGATGCGCTCGATCCGCAGCGCCGATGAGGATCGTCCGGGCGGCCGCCCAGCACGTCGTCCCGATGGCGCGGCTGATGGCGGCGTCACCGCTTCTTCGCCGCTACCGCGTGACCGAGCGCGGCGCGAAGGCGAACCTGGCGGCGGCGCTGCGCGAGCGAGACATCGTTCTCGCGGCGCTCGACGGCGACGGCGTCGTCGGCCTGGCGTGGCTCGTTCCAACTCGGGCCCTGGATCGCGCCGCGTACCTGCGGCTCCTGCTCGTCGCCCAGACGCATCAGTCGCGTGGCCTCGGCGCCGCGCTCCTCGCCCGCGGGGAGCGGGAATCCCGCACGCTCGGCTGCCGCCACGTCGTGATGCTCGTCACGAGAACGAACGCGCGCGTAGCGGCGCGGGCTGCGGTCAGGCCGCCGTCGTCGCTCGAGTGAGCGCGGGGATGATGCGCTCGCCGTAGAGCTCGAGGATCCGCTCCTCCTCGCCGCTCATCAGATAGATGTTGAACTGCCGGACGCCGATCGCGGCGAGCTGGCGCAGCTTTTCGATGTGCTCGTCGATCTCGCCGGTCACGCAGAAGCGATCGACCGACTCATCGTCGACGAACGCGGCATTCGACGATCCCGACTCGGCGTGATGCTGGTAGTCGTAGGCGGGCCGATTCCGGACGTACGCGGTGAGGTCGGCCGGGAGACCCTTCTCGCCGTACCGCCGCACCAGGTCCACGACGTGGTTCGAGACGAGCGCGGGAAACCACCGGACACGGTCGCGGACCTTGTCGCGCGCTCCGATGTGCGCCGGCGCGGCGACCATGACGGAGACCTCGCGCGGGTCGCGGCCGGCCTTGCGTGCGCCGTCCCGGAGCAGGCCGATGCACCAGCCGACCAGGCTTGGATCCGCGAGCTGGATGATCGCGCCGTCGGCGATTCGGCCGGTGAGCTCGAGCGCCTTCGGCCCGTACCCGGCGATCCACACCGGCAGACGTTGTTTGCCCGTCCAGTCAAACCGGAGCGTCGTGCCTTCGTAGGTGACCTCGCGCCCTTCGCAGAGGTCACGGATCACGGTCGTCGCCTCCTCGAGCATCGCGAGATCGGTGGGCTTCTTGCCCAGGACGCGACGGGCGGAGTCCCCGCGGCCGATGCCCAGGTCCATGCGCCCTCCGGAAAGCTCCTGGAGGACCGCGAGGACGCTCGCGGTGACCGTCGGTTCGCGTGTCGCCGGGTTCGTCACGCACGTTCCGAGCCGCATCCGGTTGGTGTTCTGGGCCATGAGCGTGAGCAGCACGTACGGCTCCTTCCAGAGCACGTGGCTGTCGAAGAGCCATCCGTACGTGAAGCCCGCGGACTCCGCGCGTCGCGTGAGCGAGACCACGCGCTCGAGCGGGTGGTCCGGTTTCAGCGTGAATCCGAAGTCCATGGAGGGCGAAAGTGTAGGAGGCAGTCCGCGCTAGCCGTGCCACTGGGCGATGTGCTCGATCCGTAGTCGGATCACCGGCGCGTCGCGCAGCGGCATGCGCTCGTACTGCGGGTACTTCGCGGCGAGCAACCCGAGCGCGTGCCGGTGCTCCTCACCCGTCGTCAGTAGATCGGCCACCCCATCGAGGCGAACCCACGCGCATCGCGTCCAGATCTCTTCGTAGTGATCGACCAGGACCGCGGCGCGACCGTTCGTTTCGATGTTGCGGATCCGGCGGAGGTCGCGCCAATCGGATACGGACTTGCGCTTCGCGTCGATGGGCGTGAAGAGAAACGGGTGCTCATATGCGAACACGATGGGGACGATGTGCGGGCGGGCGTACTGGTCAGCCGTCGCGAGGTGCGCCTCGCGGGCGTTCGTCACGAGATCCCGTGATCGTGCGCTGAGGTGTTCGGTCATTTCTGGCGCAGGCGCGGAAGGACCTCCTTGGCGTACAGGCGCATCGCCCGCGCCTGATCCTTGCCCGGGAAGTGGAAGACGAGGTGAGTGAAACCCCAGTCGAGGTACGGCTGGATCTGCGCGACGTGCTCGTCGGCGTCGGTCGACACGATGAAGCGGGTGTGCGCCCGGTCGGCGGCGGCCGCCGCACGGCGCTCCATCTCTCGGGGATCCTCGACCCCCGCTTTGTCCTCGGCGGGCAGCGCGAGCGCGGCCCATTCCCTGGTGTCCTCCATCGCTCGCGAGCGATCGTGATCGAAGCTGACCTTCATCTCGATCATCCGCTCGAGCTTCGCGGGGTCTTTGCCGGCATCGCGCGCGCCCTTCTCCAGCGCCGGCATGAGGGTGTCGCGGTACAGCTCGGCGCCCTTGCCGCTCGTCACGATGATGCCGTCGCCCTCGCGTCCCGCGAAGGTCGCCGCCTGCGGCCCTCCGGCGGCGACGAGCAGCGGGATCGGCTGCGGGGGCTTGTCGAAGAGCTTGGCGTCCTTCGTGTGGAAGTACTTCCCGTCGAAGGTCACGTACTCGTCGGACCAGAGCTGCTTGATGAGCTTCACCGCCTCGCGGAGCCGGCGGAGACGTTCGCCAGGATCAGGCCACTCGGTGACGGTCAGCGGTGTCTCGTTCATCGACTCGCCGCTGCCGGCGCCGAGGAACACCCGGCCTGGCGCGAGCAGCGCGATCGTCGCCATCGCCTGCGCCACGATGGCGGGGTGGTAGCGGAACGATGGCGTCACCACGCTGGTGCCCAGCCGTGCGCGCGAGGTCTTCGCGGCCGCCGCGCCGAGCCACGCGAACGCGAACGGTGCATGCCCGCCGGTGTCCCGCCAGGGATGGAAGTGGTCGCTGATGGCGATGCTGTCGTAACCGAGCTCCTCGGCCAGCACGGCGTAGTCGAGAAGCGTTTTGGGGTCGAACTGCTCGGCCGACGCCTTCCAGCCCAGCGTTAACACTTACCGAGTGAAGACTACGTCGCGAGAGGTGCCGCGCCGTTCGGGGAATGGATCGTGGGGCGGACCCGGTTACTCCGCTGAAGCGATGGGAGCAGAAGCGTGAGCGCCCAGAAGATCGCGCGAGCCCGCAAGACCGAGGCTGCGCGCCCGCAGACACGCGCGCTCAGCGTCATCCCGGTGCATGGGCTTCCGGAGATCCACCCCGGCGACGACCTTGTCGGCCTGCTCGTGACGGCCCTCGAGCGTGTTGGCGATAGCGTCCGCGAAGCGGATGTGCTCGCGTTCGCCCAGAAGGTGGTCTCCAAGAGCGAGGGACGGATCGTCCACCTTCGCGACGTCGTCCCGAGCGAGCGCGCCACCGCGATGGCCGCCGAGGCGGGGAAGGATCCGCGGCAGATCGAGGTCGTGCTACGCGAGACCAAGAAGATCGTCCGGTGGGAGCGTGGTGTGCTCATCAGCGAGACGCACCACGGATTCGTGTGCGCGAATGCGGGCGTTGACCGTTCCAATGCGGGCGCACCCGATACGGTGATCCTGCTTCCGCTGGACCCGGATGCCTCTGCCACACGCATCCGTGACGAGATCGCGCGACGGATCGGTATCCCAGTCGGGGTCATCATCACGGACACGTTCGGACGCGCCTGGCGTGAGGGACACACCAACGTCGCGATCGGCATCGCCGGGCTCCCGGCGCTCAAACGTTATGTCGGTCAGCGTGATCCGGAGGGCTATGAGCTTCGCGTCACCGAGATCGCGGTGGCCGACGAAGCGGCCGCCGCGGCGGAGCTCGTCATGGGGAAGCTCGACCGCTGCCCGATCGCGATCGTGCGCGGGCTGACGTTCGAGGACTCGGACGAGACCGCGCGGGAGTACGTACGCCCGGCCGAGCGCGACATGTTCCGGTAGTGGCGCTCACACTCGGGCAGCGGAAATTTCTCGAGGAGAGACGTTTCGCGGTCGTCGGCACGATCAACCCGGATGGGTCGCCGCATCTCGCGGTGATGTGGTACCTGATCGACGACGACGACATCGTCGTCAACAGCGCCGAAGGACGCCTCAAGGACCGCAACCTCGCGCGCGACCCGCGGATGAGCGTCATCATCGCCGACGGCTATAGCTTCGTGCGGATCGACGGCAAAGCCAGCATCGAGCACGATCAGCGGATCGCTCAGGCCGATATCCGACGGCTGGCAGTGCTGAACTACGGTGAGGCGAAGGCCGACGAATCGGTGCGCGAGCGCTTCGGGAAGCAGCACCGCATCAGCTACCGCCTGGCGATCCGTCGCGTCTACAGCGACGGGGTCTAAGCGAGGCAGATCGCCGCGAGCTCCTCGTCGAGCGCGACGAGCAGCTCGGGCCGTGAGAGGCGCTCGTGACGGCCGCGCCACGACCAGATGCGTCGTGCGATCCGGCGCGCCTCGCTGTCGATCTCGCCAGCGGCCCGGATCATCTTCTCGGTTTGGAGAGTCACTTCGACGAGGTGCGCCGCGATCTGATGGAGGCGCTCGCGGACGTCGATGCGTGCTTCGCCCCAGAGCGATGGCCGGCCCAGGAGAGCATCATCTAGCCCGGCGAGCGCAGAGTCCGTTTCCTCGCGAGCGCGGGCGAGCAGCCCGAGCGTCCGCGCGAGGTCACCCCGACGGCTGTCCGCGAACGTGGGGTCCGGCGGATCCAATCGGTCGCACGGCAGGCGCTCCGGCGGGATCGCGATCGTCTCCGAGTCCGCGCGTGTGGCCGAGTAGCGGACCTGTTCGCGGTAGCGAAGCTCGGTCGCGATGGCGTGACGCAGGAGATCTCGTAGCGTCCACTCGCCGTCGCGGACGTCGTCCAGCAGCCGCGTGGGCCGACCGGCAAGCAGCGCTTCAAGTTCGCGGAACGCGGACTGGGCGAGCGTGAGGATGCGAACGATCTCGGTCCCGGCTGACGTCTCGGCGACAACCGCCACGCGCTGCTCGCGGCGCAGCGCTGCGTAGAGCAGGAACTTCCGGGTGGGCCCGTCCGTTCCCCCGGCGCGGTGAAGCTCTTCGTCGCGGATCTCCCCGAGCTTCGCGATGGTCCGGTGGCCCACTGGGGGGATTTTCGCGCGAAAAAGAAAAGCCCCGCCTCGCGGCGGGGCTCGTCTCATTCGCGTACGGAGCGCTGCTTAGGCGTACCGGCTGCGCGAAGCCGACGGACGCACCTGCTCGAAGCAGGAGCTGCAGTAGACCGGCTTGTCGCCGCGCGGCTGGAACGGCACACGGGCCTCACCACCGCAGTTGCTGCAGGTGGCCGTG
The DNA here is from genome assembly GCA_005889445.1 of Chloroflexota bacterium. Classification (GTDB taxonomy): domain Bacteria; phylum Chloroflexota; class Limnocylindria; order P2-11E; family P2-11E; genus 3-1-20CM-2-70-9. Next base: position 1,577 of record VBGS01000060.1, on the reverse strand, counting down.
AAGAACTCACGGGGTCCACCCATGCCACGGCTTCCGCCGTAGGCACTGCCGCCGCCGCCGCCCATGCCACCGGAGGCGCGACGCGCCGCGCGGCAGGACGGACAACGTCCCGGCTCGTTCATGAGACCGCGCGAGGCGTAGAACTCCTGCTCCCCGCTGGTCCACACGAATTCCTGACCGCAATCCTTGCAGGTCAGAGTCTTGTCAGAGAAGCTCACTTTGAAGCTTCCTCCCTTTGTTTGTTCGCGCCGCTTTGAGCCCGCCAGGATCTGGGAGGAAGTGCCTCACTCGACCCGCGTGATGACTCTCGTCGCCGCTGCCCCTTTGGGGCATGTCAAGCCTAACAGTTCAGGTCGGGTCGGGGAAGGTGTGTGGAAAAGCTTCGCCGAGCCACTCGTCATACCACTCACCCGACCGGTACCACGACCTCGGATACAGGCCCATCTGCCGGTAACCGGACTTTTCATTCGCTCGCCTGCTCCCCCGATTCGCGAGGCCGATCCAGTTGTGGACGCGATGCATCCGAAGCTCGTCCCACGCATAACGCGTGCGCAGGCGCACCGCTTCGCTCGCGATGCCCTTGCCGAAGAGATCGGGCCGTCCGATGAAAATGCCGCTCTCCCCATCGCGATCCACCCAGTCGATGTCGAAGATCCCTGTGAATCCCACGACCTCGCCCGCGAACGCGATGTGCCACGAGACCGAGGTCTGGCTGTCGGCGCCCTCCTTGAACCTCTTCTCCTGGGTCTCGTCGCTGAAGTCGCCGAAGCGGGGTCCCCAGAAGCGCCCGATCTCCGGCTGGAGCATCGAACGCGAGAGTCGCCTGTAGTCCTCGAGGGTCGGCGGTACGAGCGAGATGCGACCGCGTCCTTCGAGCCTGGGTCCGAGCATCAGCGGAAGGCCTCCGGCGGCAGCGGCGGATACTCGCGTTCTCCACTGAATCGCTGCTGCCACGCTTCCTTGTCCACGAAGAGCTTGACCTCGTCCACGTAGGAGCCATCCCGATAGTGCGCCTCGTGTCCTCGCGCGTACTCGACATAGCCGAGCCGCTCGGCGATCCGCAGCGCGGCCGCGTTGTCGGCGCGGAGGTCCACGTTGACCCGACGCAGGTCCAGGTAGTCGAAGAAGTAGCGGTGGAGCGCGAGGGCGGCGTCGAAGCCATAACCCTTCCGCCAGCGCTCAGGCTCGACCAGAAAGCGATTGATGTCCACCGCGTTCCCCAGCGACCACAGGTGCGCCACCGCGAATCCCACGAGGGTGCCCTCGCCATCGATGGACCAGAGCAGGGTCTGCTTGTCCTTCGCGGCCTCGGCGAGCCGCTCCTTCCAGGTCGCCGGCATGGCCGGCTCGTGCCAGACCGAGTGCGCACGCCGCGCACCGAGGTCCGCGGCCCAGCGCTGATGCCCGTCGAGGTCGGCCTCGACCGGCATGCGCAGCGTGGTCTTCGTTCCGCGGACCGTCCCGCCCAGTGCCATGCTGCCGCGAGTCTACGAACCGCGAGCGATCGGCAGTCGTACCGCGAACTCGGCGCCGCCGCCGGCGAGGTTCTGCGCGCTGACGTTCCCACCGTGAGCTTG
>VBGS01000059.1 GCA_005889445.1 Chloroflexota bacterium | reverse complement strand
AGATCACGACCGACGGCGAGCCGTACCGGCCGGCGTACTCGCCCGACGGGAGCTGGATCCTCTACACGCTCCGGCACGAGGGCAGGAACGACGTGCATGCCGTGCAGGCCAGCGGAGGAAAGGACGTCGCGCTGACCAGCGACGGCAAGAGCTGGAACGGCGTCTTCTCACCCGACGGCAAGCAGATCGCGTTCCTTCGCGAGCACGACGGCGTCATCGATCTGTTCTTCATGGATCTCGCGGACGCGCTGAGCGGCGGATCGCCCAAGAACGCCACCAAGCTCACGCGAGGCGAGGGCATCGACGGCGCGAGTCGTCCCGCCTGGGGCTCGTAGGTCGATCCCTACACGAGGCGCCGCCGGATCTGCGCCGAGGCGAAATCCATCGCCGCGACGGTGATGACGATCATGAAGATGATCAGCCCGGCCGCGCCGTACTGCAGCAGGTTGATCGATTGGAAAAGCAGGATCCCGATGCCTCCGCCGCCGACGAGGCCGAGGATCGGCGCGAGCCGGACGTTGGTGTCGAGCCGATAGATCGTGAACGAGATGTACGGGTTCACGATCTGCGGGAGCACCGCCGTCCAAATGACCTGAAAGCGATTCGCGCCGGTCGCGGTGATCGCCTCGAGGGGTCCCGGATCGATGCCCTCGATGGCCTCGGAGTAGAGCTTCCCGAGAACACCAACGTTGTGGAATGCGAGCCCAATGACGCCCGCGGCGTTGCCGATCCCGAGGAGCACCGCCGAGACGATCACGACGATGAGCACATCGATCGAGCGCACGACCGTGAAAAGCAGTCGGATGAAAACGTAGACCGCCGCGGTCACGCGATTGCCGCTCATGATGTTTCGCGCCCCCAGGAAGCTCAGGGGAAGCGCGACGACGACGGAGAAGACCGTCGCGATGATCCCCAGAAAGATCGTCACGACCATGAGCCCCTCGGCCGTGTCCCAGAAGGTCTCGAAATCGTTCCGCGGGGTCAGGATCGTGAGATCCCACTGGAACAGCTGGCGGAGTAACTGAGCGGAGTACTCCGGGTTCGCACGCGAGAGATCCAGGTTGGTGACGCGCAGGCCGATGACGAACACGATCAGTGCGGCCGCGATGAGCGTCAGACGGCGCCAGTCCGTGAGGGGGTTTTGGCGGAGCTCGCGCGGAACCGGCAGCCCGCGCGCGGTGAAGTACTCGGCCATCAGCGGATCTCCGGCGGTGGACCATGGCCGGTGTCCTCGGCCATCGCGATCAGCGCGGCCTCCGTGGCGCTCATCGGCTGGGGCACAGAGCGCTCCGGACCGATCTCGACCTCGATCGCGTCCTCGCCGTAAATCTCCTTGAAGCGGCGCTCGTCGATCTCCTCCGGGCGCCCGTCGAACGCGACCCTGCCGGCCTTGAGCGCGACCACACGGGTGCCGTAACGCCGGGCCAGCGAGAGGAAGTGAAGCGAGCAGACGACCGTGATGCCGTCCTTCTTGTTGATTTCCTCGAGATATTTCATGACCGAATGACTCGTGGCCGGGTCCAGGCTCGCGACCGGCTCGTCCGCGAGCATCAGCTCGGGTCGCTGCATAAGGGCGCGCGCGATCCCGACCCGCTGTTGCTGCCCGCCGGAAAGGGCGTCCGCCCGCGCGAACGCCTTGTCCGCGATCCCCACGCGCCCGAGATTTTCGAACGCCGCCGCGATGTCCTCCGGCGAGGGGCGCGAGGCGATCGTGCGCCAGGAGGATCGATACCCAAGACGGCCGGCGAGGGTGTTGCTGACGACCGAGGCGCGCCGGACCAGGTTGAACTGCTGGAAGATCATTCCGATCCGGCGACGGATCCGTCGGAGGTCGGCGCCGCGCGCGCGCGTGACGTCGACGCCGTCGAAGATCACCTGGCCGGCCGTCGGCTCGATGAGCCGGTTGATGCAGCGCAGGAGCGACGACTTCCCCGACCCGGAGAGGCCGATGAGGACGACGAACTCGCCTCGGTGAATGTCGAGAGAGACGTCGTCGATCGCCCGCGTACCGCTTGGGTACACCTTCACGAGGTTGCGAAGCGACAGCACGGCCGTCACGCTCGGGAGTCTAGGAAAGTGAAAGGCCGCCGGAGGTCCGGCGGCCTTTTCCTCTTCCTGTTATCGCTGGTCCGGGCTACGGCGTCTTCGTGGGCGTGGGCGTGGGCGTGGGCGCGGGACGCGGGGTCGCGTTCGCGAGGCCCTGGACGTCGACTCCCGCGAGTTTGAGCGCGTCCTTCATGCTGTCGTAGAACTTCGCGTCGATCTCCTGCAGGCCGTCCCACTGATAGAGCGCGCCGAGGACCTTCTTTCCGTCGTCGCTCTTGTTGTAGTCGATGAGGGCCTGCTTTACTTGCTTGGCGAGGTCATCTGGCAGGTTCTTCGCGAAGGCGACCCCGTCGTTCGGGATCGGACCCGCGGTATCGATCCGCTTCGTCTTGGTGAGGATGTCCGGGGGCATCCCCGCCGCAACGGTCACACCGTCCTGCAAGGTGCGCACGTCGATGAAGGTCGCGGCGCCGTCGACGGTGCCCTGGTAGACCGCGAGCGCGGCCTGCGGGTGGCCGCCGGCGAAGATCGTGCTTGAGAAGAACGTCTTCGGCTCCTGACCGGTCTTGTTCTTGATGGTCAGTGTCGGATAGACGTAGCCGGATGCCGAAAGCGGGTCGACGAACGCGAACTTTTTCCCCTTGAGACCGTTCAGGTCGGTGATGCCGCTGTCGGCGCGCACGAGGATCTGCGAGCTGTACGAGGTCGAGAGCTGCTTGGAGACCGGGTCGACCCGTAGCGCGCCGAGGACCGGCGTGCCGCAGCCCTTGTCAACGAGCAGCGTCATTTGGATCGTGGCGAAGAAACCCACATCGACGCTGCCCGAGCACATCGCCTCGACCTGCGCCGCGTAGCTGGTCATCGCGGTCACCTTCCACGCGAGGGCGGTGGCCTTCTCGAGTGCGGCCTTGATCGCATTGCTGTTGGTCGAGATCGTCGCTGCTTGCACCGAGGGCGTGAACGCGAGAGAGATCGGACGGTCGAACGAACCGAGTCGCGGGCCGCTGGCCTTCGGTGCGTTGCTTGCGGCCGTTCCACCACCACCGCCACATGCGGCGATCAGCAGACCAGCGGCAAGCGCCCACCCCAACGGACCGCGCAGCGTGCTGCGCATAGCCCCTCCTTCAATTGGAACCCGTCCGTATCATTGTCGTCGAGTTGGCCTTCCTCGCAAAGCTGAGCGCGGCGCAGCGCGCGCACGACAGCATCGTCTGCGTTGGACTCGACCCCGAACCGGCGAGGATCCCCTCCTCGTACGGTCGCGGTCCGGAAGCCGCCGTCCGTTTCCTTCGCGACGTCGTCCACGCGACCGCTGAATACGTCTCGGCGTTCAAGCCGAACCTCGCCTTCTACGAGCGCTACGGCGAGGCGGCGATGGACGTCCTCGCGAAGACGCTCGACGTGATCCCCGACGACGTGCCGGTGATCCTCGACGCCAAACGTGGCGACGTTCCCAACACGTCGGCTGCGTACGCGGATGCGCTCTTCGACGCGTTTCGCGCCGACGCGGCGACCGTCGCCCCGTACGTCGGCCTCGACTCGATCGCGCCGTTCTGCTCGACCGGCCGGTTTGCCCTCGTGCTGGCGCGCACCAGCAATCCGGGCGCCGGCGACTTCCAGGACCTTGATGTCGGCGGTCGCCCGCTCTTCGAACGCGTCGTGGAGAAGATCGCCGCGCGCTTTCCATCCGAGAGCTGCGGCTTCGTGGTCGGAGCGACCTATCCCGCCGAGACCCGGCGGCTGCGCGCCCTGGCACCCGATCGCATGTTCCTTCTCCCGGGCGTCGGCGCGCAGGGTGGCGAGGTCGAGACCACGGTCCGCGCCGGCCTCGATGAACGGGGCGGCGGGGTCATCCTCTCGTCGTCTCGCTCGGTGCTCTACACCGAGGCAAGCGGCGACCACATGCGGGGCGCGGCCGCCGCCGCGCGGGCCCTTCGCGATGCGGCGAACGCCGCGCGCGCGGCGGCGATGGCGCGCTGATGTTCGGGATCGGGACGGAGGAGCTCCTCCTCATCCTCGTCATCGCGCTCATCGTCCTTGGCCCCGAGCGGATGCCGCGCGTGGCGCGCGACATCGGGCGCGTGCTGGGCGATCTGCGGCGGACGTCCGACGAGCTTCGTGAGGAATTCCTAAACGCCGATCGCGCGATCGCCAAGCCGATCGACACGACCCCCGCGGCGCCCGCGGCCGTGGTGGCGCCGCCAAGCTCGCCAGCGATCAGCGAGCCCGCGGGCCCCGATGGGGAGGCCCTGTTCGACAAGGAGATGCGCGAGGCCCGGGAGCGTCTGAAAGCCCAGCGCGACAGCTGATCCACCGCTAGCATTGGAGAGGTCATGACTCGCTTTTTTCCGTGGATCGTCGCGCTCGTCGCGGTGTTCGCCGTCTTCATCGACATCCCCAAGCACCAGATCTCGTTTCCGTTCCCGCCGACCTGTCCCGGGATCTGCCTGAACATCGGGGGACTGCACGTCCAGCAGGAGATCAAGACCCATCTGGGATTGGATCTGCAGGGCGGAACGCAGCTGGTCCTGCAGATGAATCTCGCTGAGATCCCGGCAGGGCAGAGCGTGTCCGACTACAACCAGCGCGCCCGGACGGTGATCGATCGGCGCATCAACGGGCTCGGCGTCTCGGAGCCGGTCATCCAGGCGCTCGGCGACGACAAGATCCTCCTCCAGCTCCCAGGTATCGACGACCTCCAGCAGGCCAACGACGTCGCCACGCGGCAGGCGAAGCTGGAGATCAAGGTCCCCGACAAGGACAACCCAGGCCAGTTCAAGTCGCTGGTGCCGCCGCTCACCGGCGAGCACCTGAATCAGACGTATGTCTCCTTCGACAGCGCGAACCAGCCGGTCGTGAACTTCGAGTTCACCGGCACGGACGCCGACCGTTGGGTGCAGCTCTCGAAGGACTACCTGAACCAGCCCGTGCAGATCACCCTCGATGGCCAGCAGATCTCGGCGCCAACGATCCAGGTCGTCTTCACCTCCGGTCGCGGCATCATCCAGGGCCAGTTCACGGTCGACTCCGCGAAGAATCTCTCGAACCTGATCAACTCAGGTGCGCTCCCGGTGTCGCTCACCGTCATCCAGTCCTCGAAGGTCGAGCCAACACTCGGGCGCGACTCGGTCAACAAGAGCCTCGTCGCCGGCGCGGTCGGGCTGCTCCTCGTCGTCTTCTTCATGCTCGTCTACTACCGCCTGCCCGGAGCGATCGCGGTGCTCGCCCTCTTCTACTACACCGCGCTCACCTACGCGGT
>VBGS01000058.1 GCA_005889445.1 Chloroflexota bacterium | reverse complement strand
TTGGCCCCCCGCCGAGCGCGGCGACCTCCCCGACGGCGCGGCCGCCGCCGGCGCGCTCGCCGCCGTCCTCGCGGTGCGGTCGCGGACCGAGCGCCGCGCCGCGACGCCCACGGATACGGCCTGGGCGCGCGCGGCCCGTGAGGATGGGCTCCGCTGATGCGCTACGAGGTCACGCTCGACGAGCGTCTCGTTCGTGTCGAGCTGACGCCCGACGGCCGCTTCACGATCGACGATCGCGCCGTCGCCGCCGAGGTCCGCGAGATCGTGCGCGGCTGGCTCTGGTCCGTGACGCTCGATGGCGAGAGCCACGAGGTCACCCTGCTCGGCCACGATCCCATGCGCGTCGACGTGAACGGGACCGAGGTCCGCGTCGCGGTCGTCGATGAACGAGCCGCGCGTGCACGGGGCGGCGCCCCCCGCGCCGGCTCGGGCCGTGTCGAGATTCGCGCACCGATGCCCGGGCTCCTCAAGGCCATTCACGTGAAAGAGGGCGACGCCGTCGCGAAGGACGCGCCACTCGCGACCCTGGAGGCCATGAAGATGGAGAACGAGCTCCGCGCCCCGGCCGCGGGTCGCGTCACGAAGATTGGTGCGAGCGCGGGTACGAAAGTGGAAGGCGGAAGCGTCCTCGTCGTCATCGCGAGCGAGTAGCGATGAAAGCGAAGGTGGCGGCCTGGTGCGCGCTGCTCCTCGTCGCGAGCGTCGTGGTCACGGGGCTCATCCTCGTGTACCGGCCGCTCCCGACGATCGACGGCGAGTACCGCCTCCTCGGCATCGAGCAGCGGGCCGAGGTGCTGCGCGACGCCTTCGGCGTCCCCCACGTGTACGCGCAGAACGCGCACGACCTCTTCTACCTGCAGGGATACGTCACCGCGCAGGACCGGCTCTTCCAGATGGATCTGTACCGGCGTGCCGCGGCCGGCCGCCTGTCGGAGGTCCTCGGCGAGCCGACGATCGACGCCGACAAGGCCATGCGCACGCTCGGGTTCGCGCGCATCGCCGGCCAGGAGCTCGACATCGCCCGACCCGATACGCGCTCCGCGCTCGAGGCCTACGCCCAGGGCGTGAACAAGTTCCTCGAGCAGCACGGCGATTCGCTACCGATCGAGTTCGGGATCCTCGGCTACCGCCCGTACCTTTGGACCGCGACGGACACGATTCTCGTCGGCAAGCTCCAGGCGTTCGATGCCGCCGGCAACCAGACGCAGGAGGTCCTTCGCGCGGACATCGCCCTTCGTCTGGGGACCGGCGCGCTCGCGACCCTGATGCCCGATCCGTCCGGCGCGCCGGCGTCGGTCGACGAGCGCGCCTGGGCGGCGGTCGCGCCGCTCCTCTCGGCGACCGAGCTCGACCGCGGCCTCGCCTCGCTGCGCGCGATCCTCCCAGGGGCGGGCGCGGCCGCGGGATCCAATTGCTGGGCCTTGAGCGGCGCCAGGACTGCCAGCGGAACGCCGATCCTTGCGGGCGATCCGCACCTCGCGGTGCGCAACCCCGGCATCTGGTACGAGATCGGCCTCGAAGGCGCGGGGTTCAAGGTCGTCGGGTTCTCGCTACCGGGGACCCCGGCGGTCCTGATCGGACACAACGACCGCATCGCCTGGAGCCTGACGTACGCCTACGCGGACACGCAGGACCTCTTCGTCGAGCGACCGGATCCGCGCGATCCGCGCCGCTACGAATACAAGGGAGCGTTCGAGGCCGCGACATTCGCGCGCGAGGAGATCCGGGTGAAGGGACGCGCCGATCCGGTGATCCTCGACGTCGCGATCACGCGGCACGGACCGATCGTCACGTCGACCCTCAAGGGACAGACCGCGCAGCTCGCGCTCCGCTGGACCGCGCTCGAGCCCGGGCACATCGTCGACTGGCTCATCGGCGTTGCGCGCGCGCAGCGCTGGAGCGACTTTCACGCCGCGGCCGCCGACTTCACCGGCGCGGTGGTGTCCGCGCGACGGTCGGATGCCCGTCCCTGGCTGGACCGGCGAGTACGACTGGACCGGCCTGCTGCCCGCCGAGGCGAATGTCAACGTCGTTGATCCACCGGGCGGCTTCATCGAGAACTCGAACGACCGACCCTCGGCGGACCCGGGGTCCGCGGGATATGCCGGCGAGTGGGATCCCGCCTACCGCGCGAATTACATCCGCGGCCGCCTCGCACAGTCGACATCGTGGGACCTCCCGTCGACGCGCACGCTGCAGACCGACTTCACCTCGGCCCCCGTGGGCCGCTTTCGCGACGCGATCCTGTCCGCGACCCCGCGCACCGACTTGCAGCGCCAGGCGCAGACGGTCATACGCCAATGGGACGGCGCGCTCGGAGCTGATTCCGCCGCCGCGGCGATCTACGAGCTTTGGCTCGTCCACATGCTCCAGCGCAGCTTCGCCGACAAGCTGGGCGAGCCCCTGTACACGGCGTGGCTGCAGAACGGTCGGCCGACGCAGGCCCTCTTCGAGCTGTCGGCGCGCCCGGATGATGCCTGGTTCGTCGAGCTTGGCGATCCGTCGATCCACGGGCGTGATGCCCTCGCCGGAGTCGCCCTCGGCGATGCCCTGCTCGAGCTCTCCCGTCGATTTGGGACGGACATGGCGACATGGCGGTGGGGCGACGCGCACACGATCACGTTCGCGCATCCGCTGGCCATCGGTCCGCTCGCACTGCTTCTGAACGTCGGCCCGCTGCGCCGGCCCGGCGACGAGACCTCGGTCAACAAGGAGACCTACGACTACGCCAAACCGTTCGCGGTGATCACGCACCCATCGGAGCGGATGATCGTCGATCTCGCGGATCTCGACGGCTCGCTCTCGGTCGTTCCCATCGGCGAATCGGGGCAGCCAGGGTCGAAGTTCTTCGGCGACCAGACGGCGCTGTGGGCAGGCGGCGAGTACAAACGGATGCGGTTCTCGCGCGATCAGCTCGGACGCCTGGAAGGAACGCTGATCTTCAGACCGCGCTGAGATCCTCGCCGCGTACCATCGCAAGGGTGCCAGAGCACAGCCGCGACCGTGCGGAATGGGAGCGCACGCGGTACGCCGAGGCAACGAGGCGCGTCGGCGAGCGCACCAAGTTCGAGACGACCTACGGCGCGCCGCTGCCCCCGATCTTCGATGCGGACGGCGACGACCCAGGCGTGCCCGGCGTGCCGCCATTCACCCGCGGGATCCAGCCGACGATGTACCGCGGCCGTTTGTGGACGATGCGGCAGTACGCCGGGTTCGGGACGGCGGAGGAGTCGAACGCGCGGTATCGCTACCTCCTGGAGCACGGCCAGACCGGGTTGTCTGTGGCGTTCGATCTCCCGACACAGATGGGCTACGACGCGGACGATCCGACGGTCGCTGGTGAGGTCGGGAAGGTCGGCGTCTCGATCAGCTCGCTTGACGATTTCGCGCGACTCTTCGACGGCATCCCCCTCGCCGAGGTCACGACCTCGATGACCATCAACGCGACGGCACCGATCCTCCTCGCGATGTACGTGGCGGTGGGGAAGCAGCAGGGCGTCGCGGCGGAGCGGATCGGCGGAACGACGCAGAACGACATCCTCAAGGAGTACATCGCGCGCGGGACGTATATCTTTCCGCCGCGCCCGTCGATGCGGCTCGCGACGGATCTGATCGCCTACTGCGCCAGATCGCTGCCGCGGTGGAACCCGATCTCCATCAGCGGCTATCACATCCGCGAGGCCGGCGCCGACGCGGTGCAGGAGCTCGCCTTCACGTTCGCCGACGCCATCGGCTACGTCGACGCGGCGGTCAGTGCCGGGCTCGACGTCGACGGGTTCGCCCCACAGCTCTCCTTCTTCTTCGCCGCGCACAGCACCCTTCTCGAAGAAGTCGCGAAGTTCCGCGCCGCGCGAAGGGTGTGGACGCACATCATGCGAGAGCGCTGCGGCGCCAAGTCGCCGGCCTCGCTGGCACTCCGTTTTCACACGCAGACGATGGGCTCGACGCTCACCGCGCAGCAGCCCCAGAACAACATCGTCCGTACCGCGATCGAGGCGCTTGCCGCGGTGCTTGGCGGTACTCAGTCACTCCACACCAACGCGTACGACGAGGCGCTCGGCCTTCCGACCGAAGACTCCGTCCGCATCGCGCTCCGGACGCAGCAGATCATCGCCGAGGAGTCTGGCGTGGCCGAAACGATCGACCCGCTCGGTGGCGCGTACGCGATCGAGGAGCTGACCTCGGACATCGAGCGCCGCGTTCTCGCGGAGATCGAAAACATCGATCGTCTCGGCGGCGCCCTTGCCTGCATCGAGAAGGGCTACCAGCAGCGCGCGATCGAGGATTCGGCGTACGCACAGCAGCAGGCGGTCGAGCGCGGCGAGAAGATCGTGGTCGGCGTGAACGCCTATCGCGCCGAGGGTGAGGAGCCGGAGATGGCGATCACCCGCGTCGACGAGCGGGTCGTCGCCCGGCAGCGGAAACGGCTCGCCGACCTCCGGAAGCGGCGCGATGCCGGCCGGGCCACACGCTCGCGCGGAGACCTCGTCGTTGGCGCGCGCGGGACCGCGAATCTCGTGCCGCTCATCCTCGCGGCGGTCGAGGCGGACGTGACGCTTGGGGAGATCTGCGCCGATCTGCGGAGCGTGTTCGGCACGTACGTCCCGCCGCGTTCGTGATCGAGCTTGGTCCTCTGCATCACGTCGCGGTGGCGGTCCCGCGCATCGAGGAGACCCTTCCTTTCTTTCGTGACACGCTCGGCCTCGCGCCGGGTGCGATCCGGGACCTTCCCGATCAGCGCGTGCGGGTGGTCTTCCTCGGCGATGACCGTCAGCGGATCGAGCTCGTGCAGCCGCTCGATCCCGACACGGGTGTCGGGCGCTTCGTCGCGGAGCGCGGACGGCCGGCACTCCATCACGTCTGTTACGTCGTCGACGATCTCAAAGGAACGCTTGTCCGCTTGGAGCGCCAGGGAATCGAGCTGATCGACCGCGCGCCTCGCCACGGCGCGGAGGGAGACGTCGCGTTCGGATCGCGCTGACGCTCTCCCGTCCGAACGCTCTCCAGGAGCAGTCGCATCGTCGTTACCGCGAAGCGCTCGAGCGTGCCGGTGCGGACGTGGTCGCGCTGCATCCCGGTGACGAGATCCCGCAGGACGTCGACGGACTCCTCCTGTCCGGTGGCGGCGACATCGACGCGGGGCGCTATGGCGACGAGTCCATCGCCTGCGCCGACGTCGACCCCCTACGCGACGAGCTCGAGCTCGCGATCGCGCGGACCGCCATCGAGCGCGACCTTCCCGTTCTCGGTATCTGTCGCGGGTTCCAGGTCCTGAACGTCGTTCGCGGTGGCAAGCTCGTGCAGGACGTGCCGGGACATCGTCCGGAAGAGCGCGAAGGGCTCGTCGAGCACACCGACGTCCGTCCGCGGTCCGGCTCGCGCCTCGCGGCGGCCTCCGATGGCGCAGCCATCACCGTGAACTCACGGCATCATCAGGCGGTGACTGAGGAGATTCTCGGGAAGGATCTCGTCGCGACGGCCGTGGTCGGCGGTCTGGTGGAGGCGTTCGAGGCGACCGACCGGCGATGGGTGGTCGGCGTGCAGTGGCATCCCGAGCGGACCGCCGAGGTCTCGCCCGAGGCGCGACGCATCTTCGACGCCTTCGTCGCCGAGGCAGCACGCAGCACGACGTCGGCACGGTGACCGTCTCGGCCGGGGCGGCGGTCGAGGTCCCGGTCGAGGTCCGCGTCGGTCCGGGACGCCTCGTCCGCGTCGCGCTTGTTCACGGTCGTGCCCAGACCGCGGCGCACTTCCTTTCGCGGATCGCGCTCGCGGCGGGCGTCGACACGGCGCTCGTCGTCGCGGCGCAGGAACACGGAGCGATCGTCGAGCTCGCGCAGGCGTTTCGCGACGCGCGCCTCGACGCGGTCCTCCTCTCCGGCGACGCGCGCGACGCGAAGGGCGTCGCCCTTGCGCTGGACGCGCTGCGCCTCGGCTGCGCGGCGCAGCGGCCGTTACCGATCGTCTACGTGATCGGCGCGGCGAAGCTGGCCGATCGCGTTCGAACCGCCGCGAAGCCCTTCGCCCTCGACGTCCTGGCAGACGCGACCGCCGCGATCATCGCGCTGCGCGCGCTGCGCCGCCGCGAGGCGGATCAGTCGCTCCGTGACGAGATCGTGGAGGACGCCGCGCGCGCTCTCGCCGCCTCATCGCGAGGCACCGCCCTCGTGATCGACGTCTCCGAGCAGGAGACCTCGTGCGCGTTCGCCGGCCCCGAGGGGATCATCGACGCGGCGCACCTGGTGTCGTGCGGCGTCGGCGCCGCGAGCGACCGGCTCGTCGCCGACATCGGTGTGGACCGGATCCGCCGATGGCTGCCCTGGCCGGTCGATGCGCCGGCGCTGCTGGAGCGGATCTACAACCGCGCAGGCTGGCCTGGCGCGGTCCCCGGGACCGAGCTCGCACTCGCCCTCGAGATGGCCCTGGCGCGAGAGGCCGTCGCGCACCTGCTCCGCGCGGCGCTCAGCGCGGGGTGCGACGTGGCCGCGATGCGCGAGGCGCGGAGCGTTCTCGCGACCGGTCGCATCGCGGCATTCCCTCGTCTGGCGCAGACCCTTCTCACGGTCGTCGACGGCGTCGAGCCGACCGGCCTGACCAGCGTGTGGCGCGAGCCCGACGACGGCAGGGCCGCCCGCATCGCGCTCGTCCTGACCGTCCCCGAGCGCGCGACGAAGCTGCGTCTGGTGCATGCGAACGGGCGGAACGAGCGTCGCGTGTCGCGCGGATCGTTCGATCTCGTCCCGCTCGGCGGCGACGTCGACGTCTCGATCGGGAGTCTGCGCGGGACGGGCAACGTGGGAGCCCTCGGCCTCCTCGTCGACGCTCGCGGTCGTCCGCTCGGGTTGCCGCATCGCGACGCTGAGCGACTGCCGGTCGTGGCGCGTCACTTCGCGGCGGTGGGCGCTCTGCCAGGCGGACTCGCGTGAACGGGTGGCGCTTCCAGACGTGGACGGCGGAGCATCCGCTCCCGATCGGGGCCGTCGAGCGCGCGGCGCTCGGCGCCCGCGTGCTCGCGGGGGAGGTCATCGGCTCCGGCGCGGTCCTCGCGTCCGCGACTCGCGTCGCCGGCGCGCGGCGGCTCGGACTCGAGCCGGCCGATCTCCCGCGGGTCCTTCGCGTCGCCGTGGGCAGCGAGGTGAAAGCGCGCATGGTCATCGCCCGGACCGGTCGCCGGTTCGCCCGCGCCGTCACCGCCCCCCATGCCGGCCGTCTCGTCCAGATGACCGCGGACGGCGATCTGCTGGTGGCCCCGATCGTCGGGCGATGGACCGTTCGCTCGACGCTCGACGGCACGGTCACGCGATCCGATGACAGCGCGGTGACGGTGGAAGGCGCTGCCTGGGGGCTGGAGGGCGTCGCGGCCTACGGCCCCGATGCCATCGGCGAGCTCGTGCTCGGCGTCGACTCGCCGCGCGCGGAGCTGTCCCCATTCCGCCTCGACGTGCGGCTCAGCGGACGGATCCTCATCGCCGGCGCCAAGATCTCAGCCGAGGCGCTGACCAGGGCTCACGCGTGCGGTCTCGCCGGGATCGTCGGCGGTGCCATCCCCGCCGCGGGACTCCGCGTGGTGTACGGCGACGGCGCCCTCGCGTCGGGCGGAGCGACACGCGAGGATCGCCCGACCGTGCTCTCCCTTCTCGGATTCGGCAGCGCCGCGCCAGCTCGCGAGATCTTCGAGCCGCTTGTCAGCCTCGCCGGCTCGCGTGCGACGATCCACACGGCGAGCGCGCGGCTCTTCGCGTTCGGTCCCGCGGATGCGGCCGACATCGCCCGCGATGCGCCGCCCACCGCGCTCGCGGCTGACTACGCCAGCGTCCGTACGCTGACGACGTCATGCGAGCCGGTCGGCGAGATCGGGCTTGCGAGCGAGCATCGCGTCGACGCGCTTCGCTGCGGCGACGATCTCTTCCCCGTGGCGAACGTTCGCGGCTACCACGCGCGTTAGTCTCCGCTCGTGCCGCGACGCCGCCGGCGGAGAGAGCGACGGACCCTGCACGCGCCGCCGTCCGTCCCCAGCGAGCGATCCGCTTCCCGAGCCGAGGACAAGCGACGCGCCGCGTTCGAACAGCAGCAGCGCTCGCTCAACCGGCGGCGAAACCTCGTCGGCGCGCTCGTGGTCGTGCCTCTCGCGGGCTTCCTCGGCTGCGGGGCGGGGATCACCGCGCTGTGCGCGGTCCCGGTGGAGTGGTATCTCGCGATCTGGGCCGCGCTCTTCGGCTCGTTCGCCGGCATTACGATTCGGATGATCCTTGAGCGACGCAGATTCGATCGATCTCGTTAGCCATTCCTCGCTCCACACCGAACGCCTCGGCGAACGCCTCGGCAAGCTCGCTCAGCCGAACGACGTCTTCGCGCTGTGGGGCGAGCTTGGAGCGGGAAAGACGGTGCTGGCCCGCGGCGTCGCGGTGGGCCTCGGCATCGACCCCGTCGACGTCGCGAGCCCGACGTTCATCATCCTCCGCGAGCACTTCGGCGGCCGCATGCCCATGTTCCATTTGGACCTGTACCGGCTCGAGGGGGCGGACATCACGAACACCGGATGGGAGGAGTGTCTGGAGGCGGGCGGCGTCACCGTCATCGAGTGGCCCGATCGCGCCGTGTCGGCGTTGCCGGAGGACCGGGTCGACGTCAGGCTCGAGTGGATCGCGGATACCAAGCGGCGGGCCGTGATCAGCGGGACAGGCCGCCGCTCGGCACGACTGGTGGAGGAGCTTCGTTCCAGTGTTGCTCGCGCTTGACACGTCGACCGAGTGGGCCTCGGTCGCCGTGTTCGACGGGCGCGACGTCCTCGGAGAGGAGACCTGGCGTGCGCAGCGTAGACACGGCGACGAGCTCTTTCCGGCGATCGAGCGCATCCTCACGTCGACCCGAACGTCCCTCACGACCGTGACGCGGGTCGCGGTCGCCACCGGACCGGGCTCGTTCACCGGCCTGCGCGTCGCGATCGCCGCGGGCCAGGGCATCGCGAGGGGAAGCGGCGCATCGCTGGTGGGCATCTCGACGCTCGACGTGCTCGCGTATCCGCACGCGCCGTCCAAACAGCGCGTCTGCCCGCTGCTTCCCGCCGGCCGCGACCAGTTTTACGCGGCGTTCTACCAGGAGCGGAATCGCAAGTGGCAGCGGCGCTCGCCGTTCATCGTCGCGAGCCTTGCGGAGATCTGCCGACAGATCGGGACGCACACGCTCTTCGTCGGCGAGATCGGCGCCGAGGCGGAGGCCACACTTCGCGACCTCCTCGGCCCGAAAGCGCTCTTCGCGTCACCGGCATCGCGTATGCGGCGGGCGGGCTATCTGGCGGAGCTTGGCTGGAGGGAGCTCGACAGCAGAACACAGGTGAAGATGAGCGAGATCGAGCCGCTCTACGTGCGACAGCCGTCGATCCGCGTGTCGTTCGACCAGCCATTCGGCCCCGCGCCGACGGACGAACGTACGCTCGGCCTTCCGAAGCGAAGCTAGAGTCGCAGGAATGGTCGCCACCTTTCCGATCGTGATCGAGGAGATGACCGTGGACGACGTCGCCGCGGTGCAGGACGTCGAGCGGGCCTCCTTCCCGGTCCCCTGGCCGGCGAACGCGTTCCGGCACGAGCTCACCCAGAACAAGAACGCCCGCTACATCGTCGCTCGCGAAGGCGACCGGATCATCGGCTACGCCGGCCTGTGGCTGATGGTGGACGAGGCGCACATCACCACCTTCGCGGTCCACCCCGATCAGCGGCGGCGGCGCGTCGGAGAGCGATTGCTCGTCCGGATCTTCGAGATGGCCGCCGCGCTCAACGCGGAGTGGCTCACCCTCGAGGTTCGTGCGTCGAACCTCGCGGCGCAGAAGCTGTACGAGAAATACGGATTTCGGCGCGCCGGGGTCCGTCGCCGCTACTACTCCGACAACAACGAGGACGCGCTCATCATGTGGACCGAGCGGCTCCGCGACCGTCCGGTCCGCGATCGTCTGGCGAAGCTCAAGGCCGCCCTGGAATCCTCTTGAGAATCCTCGCGATCGAGACGTCGTGCGACGAGACCGGCGTCGCGGTCGTCGAGGATGGCCGGCGGATCCGGTCGAACGTGGTCGCCTCGCAGCTCGTGCATCAGGACACCGGCGGCATCGTCCCGGAGGTGGCTGCGCGCGAGCATCTGCGGACCCTCGATTCCTTGACCGAGAAGGCGCTCCGCGACGCGGGCCGCGAGCTGGCGGAGATCGACGCGATCGCCGCGACCGTCGGACCAGGCCTGATCGGTTGCCTTCTGGTGGGCGCACATCCCGCCCGAGCCGGAGATCCCCGCCATCGTGCTGGTCGTGAGCGGCGCGCACAGCGATCTGGTGCTCATGGAGGCGCACCGGCGCTTCCGACTGCTCGGGCGGACCATCGATGACGCGGCCGGCGAGGCGTTCGACAAAGTGGCGCGGCTGCTGCACCTCGGGTTCCCGGGCGGGCCGATCATCGAGCGAGTCGCCAAAGAGGGCGATCCGAACGCGTTCCCGCTGCCGCGCGCCGCGGTCGCCGATCGGTTCGACTTTTCGTTCAGCGGCCTCAAGACCGCGGTCCTGCGCCTCGTGCGCGAGCTCGAGAAGAAGGGGAACGTGCCCGTCGCCGACGTCGCCGCATCCTTCCAGAAGGCGATCACCGAGATGCTCGCGGAGAAGACCGCGCGTGCGGCGGCGGAGCACGCGGTCGAGACCGTGCTGCTCGGTGGCGGCGTGGCCGCGAACCTCGCGCTGCGCGAGGAGATCGCTCGCCGCATCGGACATCCGCTGCGGGTGCCGCGACCGGGCCTGTGCACGGACAACGGTGCGATGATCGGCGCGGCGGCGTTCTTCGCGCTGCGTCATCGCGGCACGGAGATACCCGCGGCGGTGCGCAGCGACCTCAAGCTCGCGTGACCAGAGCGGAGCTCGCCGCCGTGCTCGACGAAGCGGAAGCACGGGCGAAGACCGACGGCTCCGGGAACGACATACCCGATCTGGTGCTGCGGATCCTGACGGCGGCCAGCTCGACCGAGGCTGTTCAGGCAGCGCTCAAGGACGTCAAGGCCGGTCGCGCGCTGCTCCGCTTCACGGACATCGGCCGCGCGATCGAGTTCCAGGCCGGCGATGGGAAGCTCCACGCCGAGCTCGCTGACCTGAAAGGTCCCGGTCCCAAGGTGGACGCGACGAGCGCGACATGGCTGGGACTCCTCGCGGGCACGCTCAAACCGTGGCTCGCGTTCACTCGCGGGATGGTGATCGCGCGCGCGGGTCTGACGGAGCTGCGTTGGCTGCAGCAGGTCGCGGAGCGGCTGCAGAGGGCGTACGCCGAGTAGCATCCGGCTCGGCATGGACATGCCACCGGTGCGGTACGCGCGCAGTGGCGACGTCAACATCGCCTACCAGATCACCGGCGAACGCGCGCCACTCGACCTGGTTGTGGCACCCGGGACGCTGTCGCATCTCGCGCTTGCCTGGAATGAGCCGCGGCAGGTTCAGACGATCGAACGGCTGTCGCGCTTCGCTCGGCTCATCCGTTTCGACAAGCGGGGGACGGGCATGTCCGACCGCGTTGTGGATCGATGGCGTGCGTATTCGCGGCGATGCATCCGACCCGTACCCGAGCCCTGATCATCTGGGGATGTCAGGCGCGGTTCGTGCGCGCGGCCGACTACCCCTGGGGAATAACAAAAGCCGAAGAAGACGCACGGCTCGCAGCGTTGGCAGGGCAATGGCCCTCGCGCGAGTACGTCCGAACGTGGGGGGCCGGGGTCGGTCCGGAGGCTGATGACGCCGTCGTGGATGCGATCCTCTCGCGGATGCAGATGGCCGCCTCACCCGCGGCCGTGGTCGCGCTCGAGGAGATGAACCGGGACGGAGACATCCGCGACGTATTGCCGGCGATTCGCGTCCCGACGCTGGTGATGGCTCGGGACGGCGATCCGATCACGGAACCCGAAGCCGTGCGCGATCTGGCTGCACGAATACCGGGGGCGCGGGTCCGCCTCTTTCCCGGAAAGACCCACTACATGGGCGCCCCCTGGCTCGGGATCGATCCAGAGCCGGTCTATACGGCGATCGAGGAATTTGCCACAGGATCTTCGTCCCCTCCGAGCGGAGAACGCTTCCTGACCACGATCGCATTCTTCGACCTGGTCGCTTCGACGGTACGCGCGACCGAGCTGGGCGATCGTGCGTGGAAGGAACTCCTCGATCAGCACTACCGGCTTGCGCGAGAGGCGCTTACAGGACATCGCGGTACGGAGATCGATTCAGCGGGTGACGGCATCCTCGCGACCTTCGAAGGTCCGGCCCGGGCGATCCAGTGTCTGAGAGCGATCGCGCGTTCAGACATGGAACTCGGACTACGGATCAGAGCGGGCGTTCATGTAGGCGAGGTCGAACGGGCGGGCAGCGCGATCAGAGGAATCAATGTCCATCTCGCGGCGCGTATCGCGGCCGCGGCGGCGGCCGGAGAGATCCTCGTCTCGAGTACGGTCCGCGATCTCTGCGCCGGCTCGGGCATTCAGTTCGGTGACCGTGGACTGCACGCGCTCAAGGGAATCGCCGAGCCGCGCGAACTCCTCGTCGTCGTGGACTAGAGTCATCGCGATGGCTGACGCGCTGCAGACCCCGCGACCCGACAACACGAAGAGCGCCGACGAGCGGGTCAAGGTCCACCGCGCCGAACCGAAGACGCGAACGCCCGTCGAGGCGCGCCGCGAGGGCCCGACGCTCGACACGGTGAAGGCGGACGACCGTGTCA
>VBGS01000170.1 GCA_005889445.1 Chloroflexota bacterium | reverse complement strand
ATGGGACCCACACGCCGTGGTCGCAGCCGATCTCCCTGCCACAGGTCGGCGGGACGCCGCAGGGCGCGACCTACCTCCTTCCGCACGTCGCCCCGGACGGGACGGTCTTCACGACGCTCGTGAGCGAAAGCCCGGCACACGGGTTCTGCTGCGGCTCGATCTTCATCGACACGTCAAAGGACGGCGGCTACCACTGGACGAGCACACCCTTCCGGACCGACGTCGTCATCCCGCCGTTCCACTACACGAACACGACGTTCCGCGACGGGATCCTTCAGAGCTTTGGCGTCGGGCCGAACCTGGTGAGGGGCCACTACCCGCTCTACGTCTCGTGGGAGGACGGCAGCACGGGGCTCAGCAACATCCTGATCTCCGCCTCCTACGACGAAGGGCTGACCTGGACCGATCCGATCCAGGTGAACGACAACGCGTCGCCGGTCGATGAGTTACAGCCGAACGTCGACGTCGCGTCGGACGGCACGGTGGCCGTCGCGTTCTACGACCGCCGCCTCTTGTGTCCCGCGGCCGGGACCGCCGAAGCGGCCGGGGCGGGCATCGCCCTCGACATGGCCAATCCCGCGTACGGTGGAAGCCTTCCGCCGTACGGCGCGGCGAACTACTGCATCAATACGAGCGTCCAGTACTACACCCCGACGCTCGCGCCGAAGGGCCACAACATCCGATTGACCGCGCACACCTGGGACCCGCAGCTGAACTCGCCGCACACCTCATGCCCCTCATGCAGCGGCACCTTCATCGGTGACTACTTCGGCATCATCTCCGCGGCGGGGAAGACCTACACGACCTCCGTGACCACGTACGACTACGACACCAAGAACGCGGCGCATTACCAGCAGCAGGTCATCTCGATCCTCGCGATCCCCTAAACACGAAGAGACGAGCGGAGGGCCTGAGCCCTCCGCTCGGGACTCGGTTACTGGCTCGGGATCGACCAGTCGCTCGGCACGATGTGGATCCAGGTCTGCCCGGGCTCCAGGCGCACGGCCTCGCCGGCCGCGTTGCGGAACTGGAAGACATCGAAGACGTCTGGCCGGATCCACGTCACGTCCTCGCGACGGCCGTCGCGGAACACGCTGGCCTGCCCCGAGCCGACGAGCTGCATGAACAGCTTGGGCGAGCCCGCGGGATCCAGGCCGTAGTCGGTCGTGAAGTGGACCTCGGTCCCGATCACGACGACGTTCTTCGCGGCGATCACCTCGCCGGTCGCGCCGTCGGCCTCGCGGACGCCATCCTGGAACCGCGCGTAAGACCGAGACCCCGGGTCGTACTGGTAGCGGACCGTGAACCCGGCGCGGTACGGGATGGTGATCGCGGATGCGGAGCCGCTGTCGCCGAAACCGCCGGCCTGCGCGTCACCGTTCGCGTTTGGAAGGAAATCCCACGACGGGATGCTCACCGGCTGATCGCCACTGGGCGCGCCGGCCAGCGCGTCGCGCAGCGCCGCGTATGAGGTGAAGTAGTTGTATGGCGCGTCGCGGAAACCGACGCGGTATCCCCAGCCGTATCCGGGCGAGAGATCGACATATCGTCGCGCGACCGCTGCCTCGTAGTGCAGGCGCATGAGCTCTTCGGGACCGCCGCCTGAGTAGACGAATGCCGCGTCGAGGCTCGGGACGATCGGCGTGTCGGTGATCCGTGCGCTGCGGACGGAGCCGATCACGTTGGGATCGCGGGATTGGAAGACCGCGGCGAGGCGCGTGGTGAGTCCCTCGACCAGCCACTCGTAGACCTGGTCGGCCTGCGCGATGCCGTAGTGCGGCCGCGCGTGCTGGTTGTTATCGACCTTGACGTAGAGCGGACGCTTCGTCGCGGACGCGCCGTTCAACGGAAGCCCGGTGAGCGGCCAGCGCGGACAGACCGTCGGCTCGGTCGTAGAGGTCACGGCGAACGCGCCGCCGATGTTCCGGAGCACGCTCGAGCGAAACGCGACCCCGTCGCCCGGCACGAGCGCGGCAGCGTCGATCTTCCGATCGCCGTTCCAGTCTCCGAGGACCAGGGCGGTCGCGCCGGCGCAGGATGAGCCTGAGGACAGGCTCGCCCATCCGGTGAAACCGTTCGCCGGCTTGAACGAGCTCGCCGCATCGAACACCTGGACTCGCGCGCTCCCGTCGTCGTCGCTGTAGATCGCGATGAGATCGTCGCGGCCATCGCCGGTCACGTCCGCGGCGGCAAACGAACCGCGGCTCAGGTCGTAGTCGCCTTCGTTCGTCTCGTAGACGTTCTTCGTTATGGCAAGGCCGGTGGGGCCTGGATCGAGCAGATGCACGCGTAGCCGAGCGTTCGGGTACTGGTACAAGAGGGCGATCTGCTGCGGGCCGCTGTTGCGGGTGAACCGGCCGACGGCGAACTTCGCGAGCGCGAGATCGAATTGGCCCGCGCCCGAATCGAACACGCCCTGCGAGCCGCCGAAGATGAACGCGGTGCCCGTCGAGTCGAAAGCGTGGATGCGCATGTCGGAGTTGTCGTATTGATAGGTGACGAGCAGGCTGTCGCGATCGTTCGCCGAGAATTTTCCGGCGAGGAGGTTGCGCGCCCGGCTCCAGGTGTAGTCGTCGCCCTCCCACCATGTCTCGGGAGGACCGAAGGTCGTGCCCGAGGAGCGGAACACCAGCATGCGCGAGCGATTCTCGCCGGCGTCGTACAGGGCGACGAGGTCGTCCTTGCCGTCGGCGTTCACGTCGGCGACGGCGAACTTGGCTCGCGTCAGCGCGAATGATCGAGGCCCGAGCGCCAGCCAGACCGAATCGCTGAAGGTCTCCCCGTCGCCACTCGATTCGCGCACCGTGATGCGAAGGCTCTGATCGCGGTTCGGGTCCTGGATGAGCGCGATCTGCGATTTGCCGGCTCCCCTGAAGTCGCCGTTGGCGGCGACACCGTCACCGAGGTGGGCCGCCGATCGCGCGATGCGAACCGGCGCGAGCGGCGTCGCCGTCGGTGACGCCGACTGCGCCGCGACTGTGGGCGACGGCTCCTGGCTTACGGGCGTCTGTGCGCCGCAGGCCGCGGCGAGCACGGAGACGATCAGGCTGCCGACGACAGCGCGACGATCGAGCAACGTGCCTTGCACGATCGCACACCTGTCACGCGTCGTGCCAGCAATCGGTGAGAGTTGCCCTCAGCTGGCCTTGGGACGAGCGAGCGTCCGACCGACCGAGCCGATCAGCCGGCCGTGTCCTCCGGACTGACCGCGAAGTGCTGGGCGGTCATCCGCTCTGCCTCGCCGAACCACCTGGCCAGGCGCTCCTCCTGTTCGGTGAGCCGTAGCGCCAGCTGCTCCTCGAAGGCTTGGAGCTCGGCCAAGAGCCTCGCGTGGAAGCGCTCCTCCTCGTCGGCCTGCTCGCGGAGCACCCGCTGGCGCTCCCCCGTCTTCCAGGCATCGAGCCGCGCGACCTCGATCTCGCGCCGCTCCTTGAGCTGGGCGATCAGCAAGTCGAGCCCGGCGCTGAGCCGGCGCTGCTGGTCCTCCATCCAACGATCGAGCCGCTCGTCTGTTTGAGAGATGGCCTCGTCGAGCTCGCGAGCGCGAGGCTTCGCCGGCGCGGGCGCGACCTGGATGTCCGCTGCGTCTTCGAGGTCGTCGTCGGCCGGAGACGGCAGCGCGTCATAGACCCGGTTCTCGGCCGTCGGCGGCCAGAAGAGATCCCCGCGCGGTCCGAGGCGCATGCGCAGTGGTGTGGGCTCGATCTCGTCGGTCACGTCGCGTCCTCCCCTTGGAACTGAGGTGGTTGTACGCCGGGACGGCAGCCTCACTAATCCCTCGATCGGGGGGACTCTGGATCCGCGGGTCGAACGATCTGCGGGATTCGCTCGCCTAGCATGAGAACGCTTGGCTCCCCAGGTGAACCGACTCGGCGTCGATATCGGCGGACCGGTCATGGCAAGCCCGAACGAGCTGTTCTTTTCAGACCGCTATATCGAGGTGCCGCTCGTTCCCGGGGTGGTCGCGAGCCTGCTCCGATTGCGCTCGCGCTTCGGCTCGCACATCTACCTCATCTCGACGAACGTGCGGCGCCGTCCACAGGCCATCGAGATCCTGGAGAAGCACGGGATCATTGATCTGATCGGCCGCGATCACGTCGTGCTGTGCGACACCGATGAGGCGAAGGCAGCGGTCTGCGCCGCGCTCGGGATCAGCCACTTTGTCGACGATCGGACCGAAGTCCTCGATCTGTTGACGACGGTTCCGCGGCGTTACCTCTTTACCAGCTGGATCGAGATAGAGCGCGATCTGCTGAGCTGATCGACCGCGCGAGTCGGTGCCCGACGTTACCGTGCACAGCGGTGCTCCCCAACGCCGCCGCGCGAATCCGTGGCGACGCCGCCGTGGTGCTCCTCAGCTTCGTGGCACTCGGTGTCCCGATCGGGATGCTCGGCGTCGCATGGCCTGCGATGCGCGCGGACCTCGCCGCTCCGGTGGCCGGTCTCGGCCTCCTTCTGTCGGCGCTGACTCTGTTGGAGGCCGGCTCGAGTGCCGTCGCGGGCGCCGTACATCAACGGATCGGCGCGCGGCCGATGCTCGTCGGCTCGACGCTCGGTGCGGCTGTGTCGCTCACGATCGTGGGCGCGGCGGGCAGCTGGGAGATCGCGGTGGCCGGCGCGCTGCTGCTCGGCGCGGCGCTCGGGTTTCTCGACGTGGCGGTCAACGCCTACGGCACGCTCACGCAGGGCATTCGGTATCTCGGTGCGCTCCACGGATCGTGGGCGGTGGGCGCGACCCTCGGGCCACCGCTCGTCGGGCTGGCGATCGTCGCAGGCGGATCGTGGCGCGTCGGCTTCCTGATCCTCGCCGGCTGCTTTCTGCTCGTCGGCATCGGCCTCGCGAGGGCGGGCCTCCCGAGCACGGCTCTGCACCAGGCCGTGGCCCACACGCCGGCCAAGATCAGGACAGTGGTCCTTGGCTGCGTCATCTTCTTTCTCTACGTCGGCATCGAGGTCGGAGCGGGATCGTGGAGCTTCGTTCGGCTCGCCGACGGCGGCATCGCGGCAGCCGCCGCGGGCGCCGCGGTCACGGGTTACTGGGCGATGCTGGCCCTCTCACGGATCGGTCTCGCGCTCTGGGGCGACCGCGCGCCGGCCGAGACCCTGCTCGACCTCGCGCTCGTGGGCACCGGCGTCGCGGGCCTCGCGGTCTGGCTGCTGCCCGTCGGACTCGGTGCGTTCGTGGCGCTTCCGCTGCTGGGCTTCGCGCTGGGTGCGATCATCCCGCTGCTCGTCTACCTCACCCCCAGAAGGGTCGGCCGCGGAAGCGCCTCCAGCGTCATCGGGCTTCAGTTCGCTTCGGCGATGCTGGGCGGCGCGACCATCCCCGCGGCGATCGGATACGCGATGGAGCTGGGTGGGTCGGCAACATTCGGCCCGGCGATCGCGCTCCTGTCCGTCGCGTTGATCGCGACCCATGTGGCCGCGCGCGAGCCGGTGCTGGCAGCGCCGAAAGAACGGCCCGAGGTCGTAGACCGCCGGTAGGATGCGCGCGATGTCGCGCTACCTCGTCGGCGTCGCCTACTCCACCGCGGCCATCGCGCTCGCGGCCCAGTGGACCGCGGGAAAGATCGCGCTGGCGAGCATCCCGCCGTTCGAGCTTGCGACGATGCGGTTCGTCATCGCGTCGGCCGCCCTCCTGAGCATCGCGCTGATCACGCGGACTCCCCTGCCCGTGCGACGCTGGCGTCCGATCGCGGTGGCCGCCGCCTTCGGATTCTTTGGCTTCAACGCCCTGGCGTTCCTGGGATTGCGGCTCACGCCGGCGTCGGACAGCGCGATCATCATCCCGACGACGATCCCTGTGGCGACCGGCGTTCTGGCGACGCTCGTCCACGAAAAGCTCAGCTCGCCACGCATCGTCGGCTTCGCGATCGCGAGCATCGGGGCGGCCATCGTCATCGCCGGCGGGCAGCAGATCGGGACGGAGCTGTCGACAGCGCGTCTGACGGGCGACCTCCTGGAGCTCGCGAGCGCCATCTCGTGGGCGGTCTGCCTGACGGTGAGCGCTCTCGTCGTGCGGAGCGAGAGCGTCCTGGGCTTCGTGACGCTGGCGTCGCTCTTTGGAACGGCGTTCTTGTTTCCATTCGGTTTTCTGGAGCACGGGTACGGCGACGTGCCAGCTTGGACTGCCGCCTCTTGGCTGGGGCTGGGGATCCTCGCGGTCATCTCGACCGTGGTCGCGTTCTTGATCTTCTTCTGGGCGGTGCGCACATTCGGGCCATCGCGGGGTGCGCTGATCAGCTATCTCGCGCCGGTCGCGGGACTGCTCCTCGCGTTCGCCGTCCTCGGAGAACGACCGCTGCCGCTTCAGCTTGTGGGCGCGGTCGTCGTGCTCGTCGGCGTGCGGCTCGTCGTGGGCAGGACAGCGATGGTCGCCTCATCGACGAGGCCGTCGCCCGCCTGATCCGGTCAGGACTGATCGTCACGGCTCCGACTCCGGCGCGAAGATCAGCCCGGTGGGATGTTCTGGTTGATGCGGAAGAAGTTGTCGGGATCGTATTTGCGCTTCAGCGCCTTCAGCCGGTCGTACCGTGCCGGTCCGTACGCCTGACGGATCCGCTCCTGGCCCTCGTCCATGAGGAAGTTCACGTACACGCTGCTCTGGTACGGCAGGAGCGCCGTCCAGAAGCTGCGTGACCACTCCCGCTCCTCGTCGAAACCGGCGGCGCTCGCCGTGGCCGCGTTGATGTTGATGGTGTGCCCCGCGCTACGCCCATTGAAGGCGGTCTCGTCGTCGCCGACCTGCCGGATCGCGCCGCCAAGCTGGAAGATCGGGAACGCGGTGAGCGGTGAGGTCATCTGGGGCGCTCGCTCGGCAACGACGTCGATCACGCTGTCGGTCAGCTCGGCGACATCCGCGGACCGGAAGTAGTACCACCGGCCGCGAGGGAACGAGGGGTCGAACATCGCCTGGTGAGCAACGAACGGCTTCGGCATGCACAGGTCGAGGATCGGCGCTCCAAACTGTCGCATCGGACGGATGACGGCCTCACCGTCCTCGACCGGACCGGCATAACAGCTGATAACGGTCACGACAGGCTTGCCGTGGAGCTCGACCGGGATGGCTGGCAGCGCAGGCATCCTGCGGTGCACGACGACCGTGGTCAGCTCGTCCGGGACATCGGTGATCCAGTCGCGGTAGAACCGCAGGACGTTCGCAGACTCCTCCATCGGCCAGAAGATGGGACCGGCGAGGACGGTCGGGCCGACGGGATTCAGACGGAACTCGAAGGCGGTCACGATCCCGAAATTGCTGCCCGCGCCCCTGATCCCCCAGAACAGGTCAGGGTTTTCCGAGGCGCTGGCCTTCACGAACTCGCCATCGGCGGTGATCACGTCCACCTCGAGCAGCTGATCGATCGTCAGACCGTGCTTCCGCATCAGCCAGCCGATACCGCCGCCCAGCGTGAGCCCCGCGAGGCCCGTGTGGGTGACGATGCCGGCTGGGACGGCGAGTCCGAACGCCTGTGTCTCCCGATCGAGGTCGCCAAGCAGAACGCCGGCCTGGACCGTGGCCGTCCGCGCGATGGGGTCCACGCGAATTCCCTTCATCGGCGAGAGGTCGATGACGATGCCGCCGTCGCAGGTGGACAGTCCCGGAAAGCTGTGTCCCCCGCTTCGGACGGCGACCGCTAGATTCGCGCGTCGCGCGAACCGCACCGCCGCGATGACATCGGCAACGCCCGCGCACCGCACGATGAGCGCGGGATAACGATCGATCGATCCGTTCCAAACCCTGCGGTGCTCTTCGTAGGTCGGATCAGGCGGCAGCACGATCTCACCGCGGAACGTCGTCTGCATCGCGGCCAGCGCCGCAGCATCGACCTTGACCTCAGTGGCGATGGCAGCTCCCACGGTTCTTCCCCTCCGGTCTCGGGTGAGAAGTCTGCCACGGCCACGAGTCGTCAGCGAACGGCGCGTGACCACGCGACCGACATGAGAAGATCCGGTGCGACGCCATTCTGGCGATCGAAGTAATCGTCCCAGCCGAGGCCCGTCACGACAAAGACAGTTGCGGGTCCTCCTGCCGCGTTGAAGCGGTGCAGCCAGAGCTCGAACAGATCGGACGTCGCCCCGGGACGGCGGCAGAGCAGCAGGAGCGCCTCACCATCGCGTGACCAGCGCACGCCCTCGGCGACTCGCCCCGGACAGCGGATCTCCGTCGTCTCCCCGCTTAGGTTGGAGACGACAACGCGGCGGTCACCGACGCCGGTCCCTTCGAGGTAGCCCGAGCCATCGCCCGCGGGTCCGGCGATCCAGGCGAGGCGCCCACGAGCCGGATCCCATGCCGGCGCTAGGCCGACGGACCCTTCCGGCGTTACGACGCGTTCGCTTCCATCTCGCTCGCGAAGGACGATCTCCTTATCGCGCCAGGACACCGACCCGGAGCCCCGGACGAAGGCGAGCCGGCCATCGGCTGACCATGCGATCGATGCGGGCAGCGCCGGTGCGTTCCCGAGATCGCTGACTCGACCCGGCGCGATCTCGAGCAGCAGCAGATGCGGGGCTGGGTCGCCCGGCCGTGCGTCGAACCCAGTCAGGTACGTTCCGTCGGATGACCACTGAAGCGGCACGCCTCTCCCCGGCGCGGGCCGGTACAGCAGCCGGGCCGCGCCATCGGCTTCCACGATCCAGAGCGACATCCGGAACGGTTGGTCATCTGCCGTGGGGTACGGGGGCTCGACGCGGACGACCGCGAGGCGCTTGCTGTCGGGACTTAATGCCGCGCCGAGGGCGCCCCAGTCCGCCGGCAGGATGATGCGTGCCTGAGCCTCGCCTGGCAGCCGCACCGCGACTGCCGGCGTGTGAAAGACCGTGATCGGCAACGGTCCCGGTCCGGTGTGGGACCCGAAACTCGCGCACGCGCCCGCGGCATTGAACGAGATGAAGCCGCCGGCCCCGCAGTCATACGGGTGATCGAGTGTCCCGTCCCAATGCAGCAGCGAGGCACTGCCCTGAGGACCCGCCAGGTAGACGACCTGCGCGGTCTCCGCCTGCACGGCGACCGAGGCGTATCCGATGTCCGTGAGTCTTCCGGTCGCGCCGTCGAAACGAGACCAGCCGGCTTTGGCGCCTGAGAAGAAAAAGAGAACGCCGACATCGGTCAGGTCGACGCTGCTTGCGGCTGTGGACTGCGGAGAGGATGTTCCGAATCCACTCGGTGCGGCCGAACTGGTCGCCGAAGTGGTCGGGGATTCCGACCGCGTCGTGGCGCCCGGGGTGGCGCACGAAAGGACGACGAGCGCCGTGAGAAGAAGAGGCCGGATACGCAGATGCTATCCGTGCCTCGGTCCTGTTTGGTCTTAAGGGACGCGTGTCAGCGTGCCGGCCCAGTACCACCGATCCCCTTCGGCGCGGAGCAAGAGGTCGACCGTCTCCGGCCTCTGACCAGGGCGCGTCCAGATGGACCGGACATAACGCAGGCCGCTCAGCCACACAAAGTCCGGCGGGTAGTCGAGGACCGGACGCGGAGCGACGGTGACGGTCAGGCCGGTTTCGGTCTCCCGGCGGAGATCCTCGATGAAGGTCGCGGAGGCTTGGGCACCGACGCCGCCGCCGTGCGCACCGACGGTCACGCACCGGCCGAGCTGCGACGCCAGCGCCCCGTTGTCACGAAGGTTGAATCCGGCCGCGAGTCCGTCGGCGACCTGTTCGGCCGAGCGCGCCGGCGCCAGAGTCGCGCGCGGTAAAGCGGAGCGGTCGGCCTCCGTCAAGAAGTGGAACGAGCGCACGATCGCGGTCATCGCCGCTACGTTCATCGGTGGTTGCAGCGCCACGCTGCTTACTTCATACATGCGGTCCCCGGACGGCAGCACGACACCGAACATTTCGCCGGATGCCCCACTGCCCGAGAACATCAGCGCGGCTCGACCGTCGACGGTGCTCGCCACGATGTGCGGCCCGGCGCCGGCGACGCAACACCCACCGAGCGGACCCCGCGTGATCCACTCGTCGGCCGTAAGACGGTCTGGGTTCGGGCGCACGCTCACGTACACGACGTCAAACGGATATCCGGTATCGCCCCAGCGTTCGCTCACCTCGGGAACGACGGTGAAGAAATCCGCGACGGCCGCCTCGCCGAGCGGCCGTTCACCGTTGGACTGGCACGCGAGCCGCCATGGCCGCGGAAGCTCGACGCGGTATCCAAGAGCCGCGCTCGCGTAGACGGTCGACGACGTCGGGGTGGGGCTCGCGACGGGCGCAACCGTCGCGACCACGACCGTCTCGATCGGCATCGGCGTCGATGAGGCTGGAGCGACGCACGCCGACAGCAGCGCCGCGAGGACAATGCCTGCTCGCGGTCGCGGCAACGTGAGTCTCACTCGAGCAGACCCTCGACGGCGTACGCGTCGACTTCCTCAGACTTTCCCTTGAGCGTCAGGCGGCCCAGGGAACGGACGATGACCGCATCGCGCACCAGCATGTACGTGGTCCCGGATACGACGACTTCACCCGGCTTGGCGGAGGTCTGCAGCCGCGCGCCCAGATTGACCGCATCGCCGTGTGCGACGAAGTTCCGGAACTCGGAGCTGCCGACATTCCCGACGAGGGCCGCACCGGTGCTGATCCCAACGCGGAAGCGCGGCAGGTCGGTGTCCGTGTCGGCGATGCGCCCGATCTCGCGCTGGAACTCCAGCGCCGCGCGCACCGCGTGGAGCGCGTGCCGCTGCTGGGGAACGGGGGCGTTGAATACCGCAACAACCGCATCCCCGGCGAACTGGATGATCGTGCCGCCTTCGCGAAAGATGATCGGCACGATCGCGCCGAAGTACCGATTGAGAACGGCGACCGTTTTCTGAGGACGGTTCCGCTCGGTGAACGGGGTGAAGCCTGAGAGATCGGCAAACAGGGCGGTCACCTCGGTCAGCGCACCACCGAGCGCCGTTTCATCCGGATGCGCGATGAGCGCCTTGACGACCTGGGGCGAGAGGTATTGGCCGAGGAGCCGACGCACCAGTGCATGTGCGCGGTCGCGCTGCAGCGTCGACGACAGGAGGATGCCGAACACGACGCTGCTCAGCCCCGCCACGTTGAGCGCGGTCAGAACGCGGATCGCCCCCGTTGGCAGGTGCTCGGCGCGCTCGAAGCCAGGTTGGAGCAGCACGCTGGAAATCAGGAGGATCAGGAAGGCCGATAGCAGCAGCAGCGCCGGGCGCGTACCCACGAGCGCGAGGGCCGCAAGCGGCCCGGCGAGACTCCAGATGAACACGCCGCCCGACTGCTCGAAACCTCCGAGCAGTGCTGAGAGCACGAACGGAAAGACCAGCCAGAGCGGGAGCTGAGTGCTGAGGATGAAGGCGTAGCGACGCGTCAGCGCGAAGATCAACAGGCCGAGGACCGTGAGCACCGCATACGTGAAGGGCACGCTGCTCGCGGCGAGCTCGCCGTACGCGGCGAGGAAGGCACTCCAGGCGATCGCGACGGGAAGAACGGCGATCGCCGCGCCCGTGATGAGCACTTTCCGCATGCGGAGCTCGTCGCTGTCTGCCGGATCTGCGCCGATCTTCCCGACAGAGGTCGCGAAAGATGCGAGCATCAGTCAGCCCTCCCCCGAGAGCCTAGGGACGACGTCAACGATGGCAGAACAGAGAACGCGCAGGGCCTTGCTATGCTTATCCCAGAGACTCGGGCGTCTAGAAGAGTTATGTGACGGGTCGCGAACGCGGCCCGCTTTTTTGGCCCCACGGAAGGACCTCGCCTTGATCACGCTTGCTCCGGACCTCGACCGCACCACACGGGACCTCGGATGGACCAGCCTCACACCCATCCAGGACCAGACCATCCCGCACCTCCGTGCGGGCCGTGACGTCTTCGCCCAAGCACAGACCGGGACCGGGAAGACCGGCGCGTTCGCGCTGCCGATCCTCGAGCAGGTGAGCGGCCGTGCAACCGCGCCGTTCGCCCTCGTGATCGTCCCCACCCGCGAGCTCTGCGCGCAGGTCGCTCTCGAGTTCGAAACGCTTGGGCGCAAGCGGTCCGCGCGGGTCGTCGCGCTCTACGGCGGCGTCGGGTATCGGGACCAGGAAGCCGCTCTCCGTCGCGGCGTCCACGTCATCGTGGCCACGCCCGGACGCGTCATCGATCTCGTGAGCCGGCGGACGCTGGACCTCTCGAAGATCCGAGTGCTCATCCTCGACGAAGCCGACAGACTGCTCGACCTCGGCTTCGCACCGGACATCGCCCGGATCGCAGCGTTCCTGCCGCGCACGCGGCAGACCGCCTTGTTCTCCGCGACATTGACCGCCGACGTTCGCGCGATCGCGCAGCGGTACACGACGAGCCCGGTGAGCATCGCGGTGCGGCCGGAAGAGCCGACGCTCGACGCGATCGATCACGCCTGGATCGACGTGAACGAGGCCGACAAGGTGAGCGCGCTGCACGAGCTCCTCGGCCGCGAGGGCATCGAGCGGACCCTGGTGTTCCGCCGGACGAAGCACGGGGCGAACAAGCTCGTGAAGGCTCTCGAGCGGCTCGGCCGTCCCGCGCGGGCGCTACACGGAAACATCGGGCAGCATGAGCGCGAGCGGGTGCTGGAGGCCTTCCGGCGCGGCGCGGTCCCGACTCTTGTCGCGACGAATCTGGCCGCCCGCGGGATCCATGTCGACGACATCGGGCACGTCGTGAACTTCGACCTGCCGGAGAACGCCGACACCTTTGTTCACCGCGTGGGCCGCACCGGACGCGCCGGCCGGAAGGGTGTGGCGTATACCTTCGTCAATGAGACGCAGCGCAAGGACTTCGAGGACATCAGGCGCAAGGCGAAGGTTCGCTTCCGCCAGGAGCGCCTGACCTTGCCAAAGGTCACTCCCTCTACACACGCCTCACCAGCTCCGAGAATCGGTGGTGCGGGAAGGAACCGACCGGTCACCGCCGCGCGCCGCAGAAGGTGGCGATAGATGGGTCGCAAGAAACGGATCGGCTTTGCGGACCTCCAAGCGACACGCGCGGAGTTTGAACGACGCGAGCTGCGCTGTCCCGAATGCAAGAGAAAGCTCTCCGAAGAGGACGCGCCCAAGCTCGTCACCACGCTCGGCCAAAGCCAGCCCACGCTCGCGACTCTGAGCTGCCCGCGCTGTCGCACCATGATCAGCATTCGCTTTGTCGAGGCTGCGGCCGGCGAGTCCCCTGATCGCAGCTAAGCGAGCCCTGGCGGCTTCAACCTAGCGAGCACGATCAGTTGGCCGCGGCGGCGGATGCGCTCGGGCCGGTGATCTTGATCGCGCACGCGTACAGACGATCGAACGTGGATTGCTGGCGCATGCTCCGCTTCGAGTGGCCGATCGGCATCAAGTGGCAGCCACGCAGTGAAACGTTCCTCGCAAGCCACTCGAGTTCTCCATCGAGATACGCCCAGTAGCGCTCGGCTGCATCGTCCTCCGATGTGGCTCCATCGAGGAGATCGAGGAGCCGATCGGGAATCACGATCCCCGGGATTCCGGTCAGGCGACGGGCGTGTTCAGACGACCGGACCGGGGCGAGGCCCATGATGATCGGAAGATCTCCCAGGGCCGCCGGCATCCGATCGACGGCCGCCGCAAGGGCCCTCGCGTCGAACACCGGCTGCGTCTGGACGAACTGCGCCCCCGCCGCTCGCTTCCGCACAAGACGCTCCAGCTCGTATGCCGGGTCGTCCGCGAACGGCGACCAGGCTGCGCCGACGCAGAACGGGTCGGCCTGGCCGAGAAGCTCCATCCCGAGGCCCGCTGGGAACGCCCGCGCCATCTCGATGAGGGCGAAGACATCGAGGTCGTACAGATCCGTCGAATTCTCGGGGACGTCTCCGGTCATGCAGTTGAGATTCCGAACGCCGAGCGCCGAGGCGCCGAGAAGATCCGCGACGAGGCCGTTGCGTGGGCGGGAGCGCGCGGTGAGCTGGAGAATCGGCTCCACGCCGAGGTCCGCGTGGGTGATGATCGCGGCGGCCGCGATCGAAGACAGCGCCGGGCGGCCCCGCAGCCCATCGGTGATGTTGACCGCGACGATCTGCGGACGCAGCAGCGCCCGCGCCCGTTCGATGACCACCTCATGCGCGACGGTCGCTGGGACCGCGAGCTCAACGGTGATGACGGAGCGCCCCTCGTCGAGCGAGCGCTGCAACCGCGAGCGCGGATCTCGGGCGAGCTTGCCCGACTCATCGCTCGCTGGACCCGGTGTGTGGACGATCACGCGAGGATAAGGCCGCAGGACCCTTGAGAACGTATGTAGAGCGCGTGAATCTGGGGAGCGACGCTCGGCCTCTCGTCGAGCGTCGCTCCAGAGTCAAGAGCGCGTTAGCGCTTGGCGGCCATCTGCTCCGCTGTCGGCACGACGCCGAGCTGCTGCAAGAGGCCGAGCTGGTCGGAAATGGCCCAGTCCTCGACGATCTTGCCGTCCTTGAACCGGTTGATGACGATCGCCGTCACGCTCGCGCGTTTTCCGGTCGCGGGAAGCGCCGGCAGGTCGCCGCGCTGCGTCCCGGTCGCCATGACGCGCTCCACCACGTAGTCGCCGTCGGCGATCTCCTGCTCGATCGCAAAATGAAGGTCCGGGAACGCGCTTCGATACATCGAGATGAGCTGCTTGAGACCTTGGGGACCCGGGGCGATCGGATTGTTGGGGTCGTGATGGACCGCGCCGGGCGCGACGTATTCGTCGAGGATGCCGAGATTCCCCTTGTTCCAGGTTTCTTCGGTGATGCGACGCGCCGCTGCCTTGTTCTGTTCGGTGGACATCGGAACTCCCTCCCGTTTGGTCCGTCGGCCCGCTTGGTCAGGCGGCCGGGCCCATTCTCCCCCTGGGTGCAACCAGTAACGGAGACGTGGCATTTCGCCGCTGCCAAGACACTGAGACCGCTCTTGGATCGTGGCACCGACCATGCTTTCGGATGCCCATGGAAGAGCTGCCCGAGCCGGTCGACGCGGCGAGCGCCGATCCCGAGGACCTCGCACTCGGCGCGCTCCTCGCACTGCGGGCGCGCTGGCGCGCGGCGGAGGGCCGACACGTTACGCTGCGGGCGCTCGGCCTCGAGCTCGGACCGCAGGAGCGCTACCTCTCCGCGGTCTGTGCGACCCATGGACGCTTCCACGTTCTCTGGCGGGGCGCGGCTTCGGACGACCGCCCCGAGCGCATCGCGTGTCCCGGGAGCGGACAGATGCCCTGCGACGATGGGTGTGCGGTGGACT
This sequence comes from Chloroflexota bacterium, assembly GCA_005889445.1. Taxonomy (GTDB): domain Bacteria; phylum Chloroflexota; class Limnocylindria; order P2-11E; family P2-11E; genus 3-1-20CM-2-70-9. The sequence goes on along the minus strand of VBGS01000170.1, from coordinate 8,200 downwards.
TCACGTACGAGCCGGCGCGGCCCGCGAGCTAGAGATCTTCCCGCCTGTCAGCGGGCGCGGCGGGCCAGAGCGATCAACGTCAGGAACTCGTGCAGCAGTGTGCCGGCAAGCAGCGAGGTGACCTCGCCGTGATCGTACTGAGGCTGAACCTCGACCAGGTCGAACCCAACGAGGTCGAGCTCTCGTAGCCCGCGCACCAGCCGGAGCGCGTCGCGACTGCTCGGTCCCCCGACTTCGGGCGTGCCGGTCCCCGGCGCGAAGCCTGGATCGACGAAATCGATGTCGAAGCTGAGGAAGACCGGACCCTTTCCGACACGCTCGACGACCTCCGGCAACACGCTGTCGACGCCTCGTTCGAGCAGCGTCTCGGTCGGAATAAGGTGTAGCCCCAGCGCTCGCGCGCCGTCCCGATCTTCCGGCCCGTAGAGCGAGCCTCTGATGCCGAGCTGGACCGCTCTCGCTGTGTCGATCAAGCCCTCCTCGATGGCGCGGCGACACCAGGTGCCATGCGTGTAGCGCTCGCCCCAGTAGCTGTCCCAGGTATCGGTGTGCGAGTCGAAGTCGATCAGGCCGACCGGGCCATGCCGCTTGAAGAGAGCGCGGAGCTCTCCCAGCGTGATGGAGTGGTCTCCGCCGATGGCGAGCGGGATCACGCCGGCATCCAGGATCGATCTCAGCCCGGCCTCGATGACCGCGTACGAGGCCAGCACGTTCCCCGGGATCACCGCCACATCCCCGGCGTCGACGGCGGAGACGTGCTCGAAGATCTCGATCCCCTGCTCGACGTTGTACGGTCGCAGCAACCGGGACGCTTCCCGGATCGCCGATGGGCCGAATCGTCCGCCGATGCGATAGCTGACCGCGGTGTCGAACGGGATCCCGATGAAGGCCGCATCGACGCCGGTCATGTCCACTACGTTGGGAAGCCGCATGAAGGTCCCGATGCCGGTGAATCTCGCGGCTCGCATCGCGTCGACCGGCCGGTAGCGCGGCGCGGTGGCCGGCCGGCGGCGTTCAGGCACGGGCGAGCTCGGATTCCACCGCTTTCAGGCTCTCTTCGTGGATGACGCCGACCACCTGGTTGCGCAGCTCGGCGAACCTGGGACCGGTGATCGTGTCGAAGGTGCGGGGCCGCGGGATATCGACCGCGAGCGTGGTGCGAATCCGGCCCGGACGGCTCGTCATCATGTAGATGACATCCCCCAGGAAGATCGCTTCCTCGATGTCGTGGGTGACGAAGAGCACCGTCTTGCGGTATCGCTGCCAGATGTCGGTCAGCAGCTCCTGCATGATCTGCCTCGTCTGCGCGTCCAGCGCGCCGAAGGGCTCGTCCATGAGCAGGACCTGGGGATCGCCGGCCAGCGCGCGCGCGATCGCGGCCCGCTGCTTCATGCCACCCGAGAGCACCTTCGGGTAGGCATCGGCGAAGCCGTCGAGCTTCATGAGATGGATCAGCTCGCTCGATGTCTTGCGACGATCCGCAGCCGGGACCTTCTTGATCTCCGGCCCGAACTCGATGTTGCGCCGCACCGACAGCCAGGGGTACAGCGAGTAAGACTGGAACACCATGCCGCGATCGGCGCCCGGCTCGACGGTCGGCTTGCCGTTGACGAGGACCTCGCCCTCGGTCGGCGTGATCAGCCCAGCGGCGACCATCAACAGCGTCGATTTACCGCAGCCTGAGGGACCGACGATGCAGGCGAACTGGCCGTCGGGAACGGTGAGCGAGATGCGTTCGAGCGCGGTCACCTCTCCGTGGCGGCCGCGAAAGCGCATCGCGACGTCCCTGATCTCGATCTCGCTCACGCTCGGACCTTCTCCACGTACGGGAACGCGACCCGATGCGCGACCGCGAACAGCGTGTCGGTGATCAGTCCGAGGATGCCGATAGTGATGATGGCCGCGATGATCCGGTCGGCCCGCAGGTAGCGCTCGGCGATCAGGATGAAGCTGCCGATGCCGTGTTCGGCGGCGACGAGCTCGGCAACGATGAGGTACGTCCACGCCCAGCCCATCGTGATGCGAAGCGCGTCGACGATCTCGGGGAACGTCGCCGGCAGAAAGACCTTGTAGAAGACGGTCCAGCGGGAAGCGCCCAGCGTGTACGCCACGTTGAGCATCTCATCCGGAACGCGGTGCGCGATGTCCATCACCATCAGTACAAGCTGGAAGAACACGCCGATCCAGATGATCGTGATCTTCTCGTCCTCCCCGAGGCCCTGCAGCAGGATGAGGAGCGGGATGAACGCGGAGGCGGGCATGTAGCGGATAGCGTTGATCGGCGGGTTGAAGAAGGAGCGCACGGCCTCGAACGAGCCCATCAACAGACCGAGCGGCACCGCCACCGCGGCCGCGAGCACGAACCCGGCGACGATCCGGAAGGCGCTCCAGGCCACGTCGTTGTAGAAGGCGAGATTCACCATCATGTCCCACCACGTGACCACCACCTGGTAGGGACTTGGCACGAAGAGCGGGTTCTGCACGAGGAGCGCGGCAAGCCACCAGACCCCGATGACAAAGACGAAGCTGCCCACCGCCAAGATCAGCCGGGCCTGCGCGGGGATGGCCTGCTTCGGAGTGAGGTACGTGCGGAGAAAGCCGCGGCGCCGCCGCGGAGCGACCACGGACGGCGCCGGAGCTAGTCGGGCCGCGGGGACGCGGCTCAATTGCTCTCCTTACAACGAGTTGATGAAGTCAGCGTTCACCGCGTCCACGGGCTTCACCGGGCTGTCGATCTTTCCCTGGGCCTTCCAGAAATCGGCGGCGGCTTTCACGTTGTCGTTGATCTTTCCGGGGGCGCTCTTGGTGCCCATGATCCCCTTGCCCGTCTTCAGATCGAACAGCGTGAGCGTGTCCAGGTCCGCCTTCACATCGTCAGCGGTCTCGCTGGTCGCCTTGGCGATGATGCCGAGTCCCTCATTCGTGTTCTTCTGGAACCAGTCGAAGGCGTCGTAGTACGCCTTCATGAATTCTTTGACGGTGGCGGGGTACTTGTCGATGAAGTCCTTCCGGAACGCGAAGCTGTCCATGATCAGGTCCGGATACTGCTTGGAAGAAACGAGCACGACTCCATCGGCACGCGCCTTGGCCTTGCTCAGCCAGGGCTCCCACGTGACCGCGACATCCACCTGGCCGGCGATCTGGAGGACCTGCGCGAGGAACCATTCGGACACGGAGCCCTGGTTCACCGCGACCTTCTGTCCTTTGAGGTCCTGGACGGACTTGATGGTGTTCTTGGCCAGGATGCCGTCACCGCCGACCGACGCGTCGATCGGAAACACCTCCACCGCGGGCACTCCGTTGGACTGCGCTCGGGCGAAGGCATCGACGGTCGACGCCATTCCTTCGAGCCTTCCGGCCGTGAGCGCGATCAGCCGATCGTTCGGATCCTCGACATCCTGAAACTTCACGTCGAGACCGTGGGCCTTCCAGATCTCCTTGGTGTTGGCGATGTAGATGATCGCGTACCCGGTCCAGGTCGACGACGCGATGTTGATCGTGCCGTTGAACTTGTCATCCGTTCCCGTTCCGACGGTGCCACCGCAGACGGCGAGCAGCAGCCCGAGGAGCACCGGAAACACAAGACGGGATCTACCAGACGAGCGACTGAACATTCGAACCTCCCCCGCAGCGAGCGACCCATCCTAACGCCCGGGGTTCTCACGCCCCCTCGTACTGAGCGACTTGACGGACTTCGAAGGTCCCGCCGTCGTAGGGCGCCCGCTTGAGCCACTCGAGGGCCTCGTCGATCGAGCGCACGTCCCATAGCCAGTACCCGGCCACGAGCTCCTTGCTCTCCGTGAACGGCCCATCGATGACCGTGCGCTTCTTCCCATCGAACTCAACCCGTTTACCCTGCGAGCTCGGGGAGAGGCGCCCGCTCCCCACAACGACCCCCGCCTTGACGAGCTCGCCGTTGAACTTCTGGTGGTCCGCCATCGCCTGCGGGCTCGGGGGACTCGCCGCTGCTGTCTGCTGCCCTTCCTTCGCCAGCACTAGCACACGCATTTCTGTCTCCTTTTTGTGGGCTTGATCCGGAGATGCCCTCACTTATAGATCGAATGACAAACGACCTTTTCGACATCTGAAGGCCGCGGTTCGCGTTGGATGGACGGGCGTAGAGTCTGGGACGCGTGAGAATCGCGAGCGTCGACCAGGATCGAGCGTGTCGGGAGCAGTGAGTTCTGCTCACGCCGTGGCGGAGTACTCCGCGCTGACCCACAAGCGAGTCCTCCACGTGATCGAGGACCTCGATGACGCCGCCTTTCGGGAACGCACCGGACGTGCTAATTCGATCGGCTTCAACTTCTGGCACATCGCTCGCTGGGCGGACTGGCTGCAGGCACAGATCAATGGGACACGTGGCGAGGACGAGCGGTCGATATGGGAGCGTGAAGGTCTAGCTGGCCGCTGGCGCTGGGACCAAGCGAAACTGGGCGCCTCGCAGACGGGGATGGGGATGGATGAGGGCGTCTCAGCGCAGCTTCGGCTCCCGCCGAAGAGCGAGATCGAGCGCTATGCCCGGGCGAGCTTCAGCGCACTGGACGGATCGATCGCCAACCTCGACGAAGAGATGTTCGGTACACCGCTCAAGAGTGGCGAGTCGAATGAAATGAAGGATGCGACGATCGGATCTTGGATCGTGAGCATTCTTGTCCACGCCAATCGCCATCTCGGAATGATCGAGTCGACGAAAGGCGCTTCAGGGCGGCGAGGGACTGCGTCGGTCTAGATCCTGGCGCTCCGCCGGCTCGCGCCTGGCGCTCGATACGGTGGCGAGGATCTCGACGATCAGCTCCGCGCGCGTCGCGACTTCCGCCATCTGCGGTGGAACGAGTTCGTACGCTAGCGCGATCTCGCGTATGCGATCCAGATCGAGCGCCCTTAGCTCAGCCGCGAGGCGCCCGTCGCCTTGCGCGTCGATCTCAAATGGATCGAGGACCGCGCGGCCCGGCGACGGCGAAAGCGGCGGGAGGAGCCGCGTTGATCGGTCTGCCGCGCGCGACGTCTGTCCGTCCTCAGTCGCTCATTCCCAGCGAGATCGACGAACTCAATCCATCCCTCGCACATCCCGTTTGAGCGGATGCGTGCGGTCGCGCTCGCGCGATAGCACTTTGCGTCGAGACTCTCGAGCACATCCGCGTAGTCGTGCGTGACCGTCTTATCAGTCATGGCGTGCAGATCGAGTAGCGGCAGAACCACTCCGGCCCTCGCTCGCTCGGTCGGACCGCGACATCGTGCCGACAGGGAGTTGATATCCATTTCACGCCTAGAGCCTGCGCCGCCGAGAGGGGTTGGCGGTATCCGGGAAATCACGGGGGCCCAGGAAAATCCGGGAACTCGCATGGCAGTCCTTCTGCACGACTCCGCCCCGTGCATCTCTCGCCGCGCGAGTCCGAGATCCTTCGCCATATCGCGGCAGGACACACGACGAAAGAGATGGCCGCCGAGCTGAACATTGCGGAGAGCACGGCCGAGTGGCACATCTCGAACATCCTTGTGGACCTGGGAGCCGCCAGCCGAGCGGAAGCGGTCGCTATCGGACTACGTGAGGGCCTTCTCGAGGCGAAGGCGCGGGGATCGGCGCCCGATTTGGCGACCAAGCGTGCGCGTCGCGCTCGCACCTGGTGGGATGACCGGGTCATCCGTTTCGATCTGCTCGGACTGCATCTCGGGGAAGTCCGGATCGGTCGCGGCCGCTCTAGCAAGTGATGTCGCGCCTCCGCACGCGTCTCGAGCCGCTGGCCCTCCAAGACCTACGCTGGCGCTGCGACGCGGGGACCCTTGGCTTCAAAACGACCGACGACGTACGGCCGCTCGACGGATTCGTCGGTCAGGAGCGCGCCGTCAGCGCGATCGAGCTCGCCATTCGAATCAGCGCGCCCGATTACAACGTTTTCGTCGCTGGCGCTGGCGGCACCGGCCGCACCAGCGTCACAGTCGATCTCCTTCGGAAGGCTGCCGCGGCGCGGCCAGCAAGCTCGGATTGGTGCTACCTCCACAACTTTCGCGAGCCCGATCGGCCGATCGCGGTCGGGCTGCCGGCCGGCAAGGGCCGCGAGTTGGCGGCCGATCTCGATGAGCTGATCGAACAGTGCCGAGCTGATCCACCGACGCGGGCCACGGTCGGAGCGCGGCTCGAGGCTCTGCGCAGGAAGTACGCTTCGATCCCAGGCGTCATTCGACACGTCGACGCGATCCAAGGCGAGCTCATCAAGCGCGTGTTGCCGCCGAGTTGGGCTCTCTTTGGAGCGAACGTGTTTGTCAGGCAGGACCCTGCGGCGGGGGCTCCGCTTGTCTTCGAGGCGAACCCGACGTTCCCGAACCTCATCGGTCGGATCGACTACAGCCCTTCCCCAGCCGGGATGGATACGGACTTCAGGAACGTCCGGGCCGGGGCCATTCAGCGGGCGAACGGTGGGTACCTCGTCATGAATGCGCGAGACTTGCTCGCCAACCAGTCGGCATACGACGCGCTCAAGCGTGCGCTGCGCGAGGGCGCGGTCACGGTCGAGAGCTCGCCGGATCAGAACGCCGCGCTGCCCGTCCCGACGCTCAGGCCCGAACCGGTCCCGCTGCAGATTCGGGTCGTGCTCATCGGCGACGCTGGCTTGTACACGCTTCTGCGAGACCGCGACGAGGACTTCGGGCGACTCTTCAAGATCAAGGCCGAGTTCACCGCGCTCATGGACCGGACCGCGCCCGCGATCCAGGCCTACGCGTCCTTCATCGCCAGGAGCATCCGAACGCACGGCCTCTTGCGCTTCTCCGCCGATGCGGTGGCGCGTGTCATCGAGGAGGGAGCGCGTCTCGCGGAGGACCGCAATCGCCTCACGGCGCGATTCGGCGTCGTCGAAGAGCTCCTGGTCGAGTCGCATGCGGCGGCGTGCGCACGAGCAGAGAAGACGGTGCGCGCGGTCGACGTGGCCGCCGCGCTCGACGCACGCGGCCGCCGCAGCGACCTTATCGAAGAGGAGCTGCAGCGGCTGATCGATGAAGGCGTGATCGCCATCGAAACGGACTCGAAGATCGTTGGTCAGGTGAATGGTCTAGCGGTCCGCGAGCTGGGTGACTACGCCTTCGCCCGTCCCACGCGAATAACCGCGCGCACCGGCCCGGGTTTCGAAGGGGTCCTGGACATCGAGCGCCAGACCCATCTCTCGGGACCAAGCCATACCAAGGGCGTGCTAACGCTCGAGGGATACCTCTTAGGGAAATATGGACAGCGGAAACCGCTCGCGCTCACCGCGCGGCTCACGTTCGAGCAGACGTACGGGGGCGTTGATGGCGATAGTGCCTCCAGCCCCGAGTTGTACGCGGTGCTCTCGAGCCTCGCGAATCTCCCCATCGACCAGGGCATCGCGGTCACCGGATCCGTCGATCAGCGCGGCGACGTTCAGGCGATCGGCGGTGTAAATGAGAAAGTCGAAGGTCACTTCGTCGTGTGCAAGGCGCGCGGTCTCACCGGACGCCAGGGAGTGATCATCCCGAAGGCGAACGTGCGCAATCTCATGCTCGACCCGGAAGTGATCGACGCGGTCGCCGCGAAGAAGTTTCGCGTGTGGGCGGTCACGAGCATCGACGAAGGCATCGAGCTGCTGACCGGCGTGCCGGCGGGCGAGGCGCGGAACGACGGGAGCTACCCGCCGGACAGCGTCCACGGTCGCGTGCAAGCTCGACTGGCCGCGTACGCCGAGGATCTTGAGCGCTACGCCCGGCCGTCTCAGCCTTCGCCGAACGGTCGTTCTCGGATCGCGAAGGCGCGTCGGCCGCCGCGGTGAGCGAGAAGCCGAGCGGACGGGGCGGCGCCGACCTCGGCGTCTCGGACTTCACTCTGCTCGTCGTCGGAGCGATCGTCGGCGCGGATATCTACGTCGTGTCGGCGATGGGCGCGAAGTTCCTTGGCCCCGCGCAGCTCGTTGCGTGGGTCGCCGCGGGCGTCCTGGCGGCGGTCATCGCGCTCGCCTTTGTGCAGTGCTCCGCGATCTTGCCGAAGGTGGGCGGCACGTACGCCTACGCCCGCGAGGCTTTCGGCCCGCTCGCGGGGTTCCTCGCGGGCTGGGCGTTGTACTTGGGCGAGTGGGTGGCGCTGCCGGTATTCCCACTCGCGTTCGCGAACTATCTCGCGTACTTCATCGGAGATTCGCTCGCCGTGAGCGTCATCGTCAAGCTACTCCTCGTCGGCGTGGTCACCACGGTG
>VBGS01000108.1 GCA_005889445.1 Chloroflexota bacterium | reverse complement strand
ATATGCCGGCCTGACTCTCCCATCGGAGCGAGCGGCGTCAGAGTGGGCGTCGCTGAAGGGGACGAGCGTGAAGACCCTGAGAGCGAGCTCCCGCACGCGGTCAGGGAGAGCGAAACGACCGCGGCTAGGAGCGCCGTCGCTGCGCGCAAGCCGCATCGCTCCATCGCAACCCGGTACAACGGTGTCCGGTTCCGGTTCCCTGAACGTGGAAAAACGCTTGGCACCGCAGGTGGCGCCGCGCCCCTCGCCGCTAGCGCGCCTTCCGGAGCGGTTCGCCGTCTTGCGGAGCGCCGCTCGAGTAGGCGTTGACGATCGCGGAGATATCGAGGTCGCCCGACTCCGACGCCGTCTCGACAAAGAGCGCCTGCGCCTCGCGCATGAGCGGCACGGCCGCGTTCGCGCGCTCGTACACCTCGAGCGCGAGACCGAGGTCTTTCACAAGATCGTGGACCGCGAACATCGTCGGCTCGTGCTGGCCCCGCATGAATCCCGCCTCGCGCGCTTTCAGCGCTGGGACGAAACGGACGAGTGCCCAGAAGACCTGCTCGCGATCCAGACCAGCTGCCGTCCCGGCAGCGAGCAGCTCGGCGGCGGCGGCGCTGGTGAGGGCGAGCATCGTGTTCGCGACGAGCTTCAATCGAGCCGCGCTCCCGAAACCGCCGACGAAGTGGATCTCGCCCAGGCGCTCGAGGACCGGCCGCGCCTGCGCGAGATCTTGCTGCGAGCCCGCGACGAGCACGGCCAGGGTCCCGCTCTCGACGGCCGGAACGCTGCCGATCACCGGCGCCTCGAGGATTCGCAGCCCGCGCGTCCGCGCCTCGCGGCTGAGCTCCTCGATGCTCTCCGGACCGGCGGTGCTCATCTCGACGAAGAGGGTGTTCATACCGGCTCCGAGTTGGAAGGCGCCGTGCTGCCCGAGGTAGACATCTCGCACAGCGGCCGCATTCGTCAAGCTGCTGATGACGACGTCCGCCTCCCGAATCGCGTCAGCGGGCGTCGGCGCCACTCGACCGGCGTTCAGCGCTTGCGCCCTCTCAGTCGTCCGGTCCCACACGGCCAGGTCGAATCCGGATGCCGCCAGCCGCCGCGCGATCGCACCGCCCATCCGACCCGTGCCGAGGATCGCAACCTTCGTCATGGCATCGCCTCCCGCGCAATCGGAGACGATACGTCCCCGGACTAGCACACGGCGTGGATCTCTAGCGGGACGATGGCGTTGGCTGGGTGGCCTCGTAGTGGGCGCGCACCCGATCGGCAGTGAGCGCAGCAGAGAACACTGCGACCTCATCGAGCGTGCCGACGAAGGGGTAAAGGGTTTGGCCCAGGCGACCGACGTAGCTCTGACCGCTGCCTCCGGCGAGCGGTCCGGCCGCGGCGGCCTGCGCCGCCTGGGCGCCGTTCAGGTACAGACGCAGCGTCGCGCCGTCGAACGTGCCCACCAGGTGCGACCAGCTCCCGACCGCAAGGGTTGGCCCGTCGACTGGAACGAGCGCGCCAGCGGCGGTGCGCACGCGGAACTTCGCCACCCCGGACTCGAGCATGAGCATGTACTGGCTGTTCACCACGCCATTCACTGTCTTCTCGAAGATCCCGCTGTTCTCGCCCGCGGCCGTGGGTTTCACCCACGCCTCGACGCTGACGGCGGTCCGCAGGTCGAGCGCCGCAGCGGCCGGGAGCACCAGCGCGGCGAAGTTGGCGAAGCTGGCGGCGTTGTCGCCCGACATCGCGCCCGCCTGACCGAGCGCGACGCTTGGATCGTATGCGCCACTGAGGCCATTGCCCGATGAATCAAGGGCAACGGTGCCAGTCGCCTCGTCGAGACGCCAGTACACGAGCGGCTTATCGGCGAGCACCTGAACCTGATATTTCGGCGCGACCGAGCCGCAGCCGACAATGCCTGCGCTCAGCAACATGATGACGAGGGCAACCCGCCAGAAACGCAAGCCTTCCTCCCGTCGCTCGTGGAATCGGCGGAGGCTACCGCTTCCCCGGGTCTCATCCGGTCTCCGGGACGTCTAAATGTTGTGCGGCGTCCATGTGAGGGCAGGATGTCGCGATTCGCGTGACGCCACGACTCGACACACTGCCTCATGCTGTCCACGCAACCAGTCGCACATACGTAGGTGGGTGATCAAAGGGATGAGGAGAATCGCTGAGGTAGGCGCCGCCGTGATCGGCACGGGCTTTATCGGTACGGTGCACGTAGAGGCTCTGCGCCGGATCGGGGTGCAGGTTCGCGGAGTTCTGGGGAGCACGCCCGAACGCGGCGCAGCGCGCGCCATGACCCTGGGCGTCCCACGTACCTACGGATCACTCGATGACCTCCTCGCGGATGCCACCGTGGAGGTCGTTCACGTCACCTCCCCCAACGACCTGCACGTCCCTCAGGCAAAAGCCATCCTGGCTGCGGGGAGACACGTCGTATGCGAGAAGCCCCTGGCCCTGACCGCCGCGGGATCCGCCGAGCTCGTTGACCTGGCTGCGGCGAGCCGCCTCGTCAACGCGACCAACTTCAACATCCGCTACTACCCGCTCAACCAGCACGCGCGCGAGACTGTCGCCGCCGGCAAGCTCGGCGAAGTGCGACTTGTGACTGGGCGCTACTTCCAAGACTGGCTTCTTCTGGAGAGTGACTGGAACTGGCGACTCCAGCCAGATCGAGGCGGGCCGCTGCGGGCCGTCGCCGACATCGGGTCCCACTGGATGGATCTCATGACCTATATCACCGGCCAGCGGATCGCAGCCGTCATGGCTGACCTGACAACCTTCATCGGGACCCGTTTCGAGCCCACCGGCCCGGTCGAGACCTTCTCTTCCGAACGATCCGGCGACACGGTCAGCCGGCCGATCGCCACCGAGGACACCGCTGCGATCCTGCTGCGCTTCGAGGGCGGGGCTCGCGGTGCGGTGAGCATCTCCCAGATCAGTCCTGGCCGGAAGAACTCACTCCTCTACGAGATCGACGGTTCCGACGCGGCCCTCGCCTGGGACTCGGAACAGCCCGACCAGGTGTGGATCGGGCACCGCGATCGGGCGAACGAAATCCTCATCCGAAATCCTGCGCTCATGGGCCCGGCCGGACAAGCATCGTCCGCGCTGCCCGGCGGCCATGTCGAGGGATTCTTCGACACGTTCTGCGCGCTTTACCGCGCGGTGTATGCGGACGTGGCGGCCGGGGGACCTTCCCCCAAGGCGGGCTATCCGACATTTGCCGATGGTCACGACGAGATGCTCGTCGCTGACGCTATCGGTCGGAGCGCACGCGAGGGCCGATGGGTGACCGTCGCCCGGCCGGGATCCATGCCGTGAAGGCGAAGGTTCTATGAACGGACGCTAGCCCCGCGGACGGAGGCCAGCCAACCGAGTGCAGAGATCTATCTCGCCACTCGATGGTGAGGCAGAAGAACGAGGGCAGGTCGCGAGAGCGACGGCGTAGTCCCGAGTGCGAGAAGTTACGCCGTCACCCCCAGAAGACTCGCCCTATGGGACCAACCCGAGAGCCCGGTTCAGCATGTTGGCCTGCGCCGGAGCCGCAACACCGCCACCCAGCGCGCCGAGAAGTCCGCACAAGATCGAGCCGAGCAGCCCACCCAGATTGAGGTCGAGGGAGATCGGGCTGAGCTGCACCGTGACTCCCAAGACGTCCAGAGTGATCCCGCCAAAGTCGAGATGAAGGATCTGGCAGTTCTGCGCTGCCTGCTGGGTGCTCACAGAGCCGGCGGCCGATCGGCGAGGCGCGCTGCCAACGCTCACCGCGGTGACCGGAAGGCTCACCGGCTGATCCGTGACCGACTGCGTCACGCCGAGCGCACTGGTAAGTGTTCCGTTGATTGTGCCGACCGCGAAGAGCGCCCGATCGCGCGCGACGAAGCGCTGGATATCCAGCGTCCCGGCGAACGTGCCGGCGCCGTCCGAGTCGATGAAGGTGCCGCTCACCGGAATTGCCGCCACCGCGCCGGCGTCGCCCCGGCTTTCGGCCGCGGCGGTAGCACCGAAGATCAATGTGGTCAGGAATGCGGCCAGCACTGCGGGGACAAGTCGTCGGGCCGTCATTGGTTCCCTCCTGCTCGCTTGGCCGCCGTCAACTGCTCCTGCTGGCACAGCGACGCGCGGGACGGAGAGCGATCCAGATGCCACTCCTCCGCGGGCGGAGCGCGGCCTGAAGGAAGGCTGGGCCTCGGCGGATTGAATGCGATGTCGTTCGGTCCGCAAGAAACGCGCCCGCGAGGGCGGACACGCTCCAACTCGCAGCTTCCGTAGGAAGGTGAGCTTCCACTCGGCCGCACCGTCGACCGCACCGCTGAGGCATGGCTAGTCGGGAGCAGACAGGTGTCCTCGATGTCCTGAGACATCACATCGGTGGGCAGAGAGGGAATCGAACCCCCACAGCCAAAGGCGGCTGATCTACAGTCAGCGGAGCACACCACACTGCTCAATCTGCCCGTGTAGACGATCAATTTTAGAGCATCGCGCCCCGAAGTGGGCGATGATTCCCGCCCGCAACGGCTGCCGCGATGTGCACCTCCTAGTGTTCGGCGGCATGAAAACAGCGCCGGCGGAGGCAGGGCTCGCTCGGCTCCACGAACGGTGCCGCGTTTGCGGCGCGGCGAACCTGGTCCCATACCTCGACCTCGGGGTCACGCCGCTCGCGAATTCCTACCTCACCAGACAGCAGCTCCCCGAGACAGAGCCCGCTGCCGAGCTCGCGCTGCAGATCTGCGCCGCCTGCGGACTGTCGCAGCTCACCCGGGTCGTCGATCGCGACCTGATGTTCCGCAATTACCTCTACGTGAGCTCAACCACACGGACCTTCCGCGATCACTGCGCGGAGCTCGCGGCGACAGCGATGAGCGTCGCCGGCGCCGCGGCTGGCGATTGGGCTCTCGACATCGCGAGCAATGACGGTCTCCTGCTCAGCTGCTTCAGAGATCTCGGTATGCGCGTGTTCGGCGTGGATCCGGCGCGCAATCTCGCCGCTGAAGCCACTGTCCGCGGCATACCGACGGTCCCCGAGTACTGGAGCCGGACCGTCGCCCAAGCCGCGACCGATGCGCATGGACGTCCGCGGGTCGTGACGGCGACGAACGTGCTTGCGCACGTCGATGATCTCCACGAATTCACCGACGCCGTGAAGATCGCCCTAGCCCCGCGCGGAGTCCTCGTCGTCGAAGTCCCCTATCTTCTCGACTTCATCAAACAGAACGAGTTCGACACCGTGTACCACGAGCACCTCTCGTACTTCGGTGTCCAGCCGCTGAGCGAGCTGATGCGACGACACGGCCTGGCCCTGTTCGACGTGGAGCGTTTCCCAGAGATCCACGGGGGCACGATCCGGGTATTCGTCTCGCGTTCGGAGAGCGCGCCCGCGCGAACATGCGGCATCTCACCGATCTCATCTCACGGTTGCGATCGAAAGACCGCCGCATCTGGGCCTACGGGGCGAGCGCCAAGGGCAACACGCTGATGAACTTCTCGCGGACGACCGCGGACGCGATCCCGGTGGTGATCGACGACAACCCCAAGAAGTGGGGCCTCTTCACCCCGGGCGCGCACATGCGGATCGCCGGACCGAACGAGCTCGCCGCGGGCCAGGTCGACCATTTGCTGCTGCTCGCCTGGAACTTCGAGCGCGAGATCGTTCAGCGGAGCCGCGCCGTCGGTTATCGCGGGAGCTACATCCGGCCGGTTCCCAGCGTCTCGGTGTTCGAGTGATGGCCGCGATCTCCGGTGTCGAGCGTCGCACCCTCGTGCCCCACACCGATTCACGCGGCACGCTCCGCGAGCTGTGGCGCGCGTCCGAGCAGCCTCTCCACTTCAGCCAAGCCCTTGTGACGAGCTCCGAGGCGGGCGCGCTCCGCGGGATGCATTACCACCTCCAGCAGGCTGACCTTTGCTACGTCGCCCGCGGCAAGATCTTTCTCGCGCTGGTCGATCTGCGTTCGGACGAGCTCATCAAGGACGAGCTCTGGCTGGACGGGTCGGCGAGCATCCTGATCCCGCCAGGTGTGGCGCACGGCTACGCCACCACCGAAGGGGCGACGGTCGTCTATCTCCTCACCCAGGAGGTCGATGGCGCGGACGAATTCGGCTTTCGGTTCGACGATCCCCGCGCCAACATCCGGTGGCCCCTCGCCACGCCGACGATCTCGCCGCGCGACCGCGACGCCGGATCGCTGGCTGACGCCGCGAACGCGGTCCGCGCCGGGACCCGGGACCGACTGAGGACCGGGGCGTGAAGGTTCTCGTCACTGGCAACCTGGGGTACATCGGCCCGGTGCTGGCGAGCGCGCTCACGCGCGCCGGTCACGAGGTGCACGGGTATGACAGCGCGCTCTTCTCGAGCTTCGCGACGCACTCGCTGCCGGCGATCGCCGGGCAGACGATCGCCGATCTTCGTGACACGCGGTCGCTGCGCTACGCGATGCAGCGCTGCGACGCCGTGATCCACCTCGCGGCGATGTCGAACGATCCTCTCGGCGAGTTTGATGGCGACCTCACCCGACAGGTCAACCTGGACGCCACGGTCGCCGCACTCGAGATGGCCGGCGATCGGCCGCTCGTCTTGTATTCATCGGCGTCCGTCTACGGACAGAGCGCCACGATCTGCGACGAGACTGCCCTGGTGAATCCGCTGACCCTCTACTCGCAGCTCAAAGTGGCGGCGGAGCGCGTCGCCCTCAGGCGTCCGAACGCGCTGGTCCTTCGGAACGGCACGGTGCACGGCCCGGCGCCTGTCCTGCGCGGCGACCTCCTTCTTAATGCGATGGTCGCGGCGGCGATGACGACCGGCGAGATCGTTCTCACGACGACGCCCGAGACGATGCGGCCGATCGTGGACGTGCGTGATCTTGCCGCTCTCACCGTCGGGCTTCTCGAGCGAGGCGTCACCGGGCTTTACAACTCGGCCGCGACCAACCTGTCGGTCGGGGAGGCTGCGGCCCTCGTCGCACGGATCACGAGCTCGCGCGACCTGATGCTCCACTACCGGCAGTGCAAGCTCACGGCGAGCGACGTGACATCCCGTCGTTACCACCGGATCGTTCAGTACCGCACTCGCCGGGCGCTCACGCAGGCGACCGCCGCCAAGTGACCGCGACGCTCGCGGTCATCGTTCCGGTCTACAACGAGATCGGGAACATCCAGCCGTTCTACGAGCGGACCAAGGGGGTCCTCGGCTCGCTCACGTCGGATTGGCGGATCGTCTTCGTCAACGACGGGAGCAAGGATGGGAGCCTCGAAGCGATCCGCGCGCTCCGCACGCGGGATGACCGCGTCAAGGTCATTTCGCTCTCTCGCAACTTCGGGTACCACGCCGTTCTTCTTGCGGGACTGTCCCTCGTCGATGCGGACCGCTACGCGATGATCGACGTGGACTGCGAAGATCCACCTGAGCTCCTTGGCGAATTCCACAAGGCGGTCGACGGAGGCGCGGACGTCGCGTACGGGATCCGCTCGAACCGCATCGAGCCTACGGTCGTCACATTGTTCCGCCGCGTCTTCTACTACCTGAACCGCGGGATCGCCGACAGCGACATCGTGCTGTGGATGGCGGAGTTCGCGATGATCACGCGTCAGGTGCGCGACGCGATCGTCGCGCCACGGACGACGTACGTATTCCTCCGAGCCGAGATCGGCTACGTCGGCTTCACGAGGGTCGGGGTTCCGTATGTCCGGCAGAGCCGGACGTCTGGGAAGACGCATTACAACGTCTGGAACATGACTCGGTTCGCGGTTTCAGGTTTTCTCGCGGGGTCGACGTTTCCGCTGCGGCTCATCCTCTACGTCGCGGCCGTCGCCGCGGTGATCTTCCCGGTCGTCGTGTGGCTCGGCCATCTGGAGCCAGCGTCCACCGCATCGGTCGGCACGCTGTACTTCGCGCTGTTTGCGCTCTCGACGATCGCTCTCTACCTGGCGCGGACCTATAAGAACGGGGTGGCGCGACCGGTCTTCATCGTCGACAAGAACAAGACCGACCTCTGAGATCACGCTCCAGCGCAGGGCTTATCGGCGTCGGAACACATAGAGGTTGTTGAGCCCGAGCTGGAAGCGCTCGTGACGGACGAGGTCGAACGGGCCCGATCCCACGATGGCCCCGGTGCGCTTCGTCTCGAAGCCATGGTGTTCGTGCAAAGCCATTCCAGCCACGAGTCCGACACGGGCGAGCAGGTGAAGAAGATCGTCCACGCGAGGCTCGGGAACGGCCATCACGAGCACGCCGCCTGACCGAAGGACTCGTCCACATGCCGACACCGCGGCGACCTGCGCGTCATCTTCGAGGTGCTCGAAGAGCGCGAGCATGGTGACCACATCAAAGCGCTCGTCTGCGCCGATATCGGCGGGAAACCTCCCGCGGATGTAGCGCACACCATCACGAGCGGGGACGGCGCCGAGCGCGGGGTCGATGCCGATCCCGCCCGCGATGCGCTTTCCGAGCTGAGCGAAGAGCGCGCCGTCCGCGCAGCCCACATCGAGCACGCGCGCGCCGCGCGCGATATGTGGTGCGGCCTTCGCGATGCGCCAGCGCTGCAAGATGCGATCGAGTGCCTTCATGAGAGGGTTTCCGGAGCGTAGCGGGTGCTAGCCTCGCCGCGGTGAGCGAAGGCGTCTCTGTCGTGCTTCCCTGCCTGAACGAGATCGACAGCGTCGCCGCGGTCGTTCGCGAAGCGAAGGCCGCAATGGACGAAGCGGGGGTGGCCGGCGAGGTCGTCGTGGTCGATAACGGGTCGACCGACGGGTCGGCGGATGCGGCCGCGCATGCCGGCGCGCGAGTCGTTCACGAACGTCGGCGCGGCTACGGCGCGGCCTACATGGCCGGATTCGCGGCCGCGGAATGCGACGTCATCGTGATGGCCGACGCCGATGGCTCCTACGACTTCGCGGCGCTGCCGGCGTTCCTCGATCGCATCCGCGATGGCGACGATCTGGTGATGGGATCGCGCTTCAAGGGCCAGATCGAAGCCGGCGCAATGCCGTGGACGCACCAGCACATCGGGAGCCCGATCCTCTCCGGCCTGTTGAACATGCTCTACCGGACCGGGATCGAGGATGCGCACTGCGGGATGCGCGCCTTCCGGCGCTCTGCTCTGTCCGAGATGCGCCTACGCATGCCGGGTATGGAGTTCGCCAGTGAGATGGTCGTCAATGCCGCGCGCGCCGGCCTGCGGATCGGCGAAGTCCCGGTCAACTACCGCGTCCGTGGCGGGCGGTCCAAGCTTCGGACCGTCCCCGACGGCTGGCGCCACCTGCGCTTCCTGATGCTCTACAGCCCGACGCACCTCTTTCTCGTACCAGGTCTCGCGCTTCTCCTGATCGGCCTGCTCATGCTCGTGGCGCTGCTGCCTGGACCGGTGATCGTTCTCGGGCGTCTCTTCGACATTCACGTCATGGTCCTCGGCGCGCTGCTGACGCTGATCGGGTTCCAGATCCTCGCGATCGGGCTCTACGCCAAGACGCTCGCGGTGACGCTCCGCCTGCAGCCGATGGATCGGACACTTCGAGCCCTGCGCAGGGTCTTCAGCCTGGAGCGAGGTCTGGTGGCGGGGACACTTCTCTTCGTGATCGGTTTCGTCGTCGACTTTTGGATCGCGACCGAATGGGCGTCATCGGGTTTCGGGCCACTGAATGCTGTTCGGCCCGCGCTCTTCGCGCTTGTCGCAATGCTCCTCGGTCTCCAGGTCGTCTTCTCGTCGCTCTTCTTGTTCGCCATCGAGCTACAGGTCCGCGAACCGGCTTAGCGCAGGGGGCGGCGTGACCGGGTGCGCTCGCCGCTCACGAGCCACAAGCGAGCGAAGAACAGCACGGCGACGCCCGCGAACGCGAGAGAAACACCGGTTGCCGCGTCCACCCGAGCGCCCGCGTTCAGCGCGGTGTAGAGGATCTGCGGCGGGTCAAGCGACCNCCGCGGCAACGAGCGCGACGCGCGCGATGAGATTCGCGCGCATGCGGCGGAGCCAGAACGCAAGCCCAAGCGACATGAGCGGAAGCGCGTCCGCCAGATAGCGGTTCCCGTAGCCGAATCCGCCCCACCAGTCCACGCTCGCCGCGTACACCGCGAGCACCAGACTCGCCGCGACGAGCTGGCCACGCAGAAAAGCGCCCAGGCGGTCGCGCCTGATCGCGAGCCGGATGAGCTCGTAGACACCGAAAATGAGGAAGGGCGAGTACACGAACAGTCCGCGGTCCGGTGCGATGAGATTCCCAGCGAGTCCGACGAGGAGATTGCCCCCACCGCCGTCCTTCGTGTAGTTAAAGGTGAGGTAGCCCAGGTCGATCGGTCGCCCGAACGCCAGGACGTCGTAGACGAGGAGCAGCGCGACGGCCGGCGAGGCCCAGAGGAGGAATCGCGGAACCAGCCGGGGGCTCTGGCGCGCCACATCAAAGAGGGCGGCGAGGGCGAAGGCGCCGTCCGTGAGACGACAGAGCGTCGCGAGTCCGAAGGCGAGGCCGGCGCGCGCCCGCCATCGGCGCTCGCCTCTGGGATAGAGCATCAGAAGACCAAGCGCCAGGAAGAGCTGGGCGGGACCGTGCTGCCAGAGCGCACCCGCTGAGATCGGCCAGGTGACCGTGCCGAACGCGTATAGCGCGGCGACGAGGAGCGCGAGGCGACGACCGGCCACACGAGCGGCGAGAAGAAACACGACTCCCACCGAAGCGGATGCGGCGAGCGCGGCGGCGCTCTTCGCGACGATCGTGAACGCCGCGGTCTGCGGTGGCTCGATGCCGACGAGGAGACCGACCACCACGAACGGCACGGCGAGCAACGCGGTGCCCGGCGGATACGGCGCGATCTCATGGCCATTCACGACGAACGACCAGTACGAGATCCGCTGCCGCGTGTCCGCGAACTCATCCAGGTAGACATCGCGGTCTCGCACCAGGCTGTAGGCGAGCAGCGCGTTCGTGTTCGAGTCGATCGACTGGATCGTGCGGAGCGAGCCCATGTACACGACGAACGAGATGAGAGCGACGAGGACGGCGACACGCACGGCAGGAACGGTACGTGACGGGCAAGCGGGCCAGACCGCGCAGACGGCCGCCGCAACTGATCCGCTACTTTGGGGTCAGCGCGCGTTCCTACCATCCACAGCGTGAATCCCGGCAGCGTCGCGGCGATCCTTCCGCTCTACAACGAGGGCCACGCGATCGCGCGGCTGGTCGAGCGCATGCCCTGCCGGATCACGGAGACGTTCGTCGTCGACGACGGATCGGATGATGGCGGACCGGCGTCCGCGTCCGCTGCGGGTGCGCGGGTCCTCTCCCATGAAGGGCGCCGCGGCGTGGGCGCCGCCATCCGCACCGGTATCCAGGCGGCGCGGGAGAAGGGCCACTGGGCCGTGGTCGTCATGGCGGCGAACGGCAAGGACGATCCCGCCGAAGCGCCGCGCCTGATCGAGGCCCTCGAGAGCGGGTACGACTACGTGCAGGGATCGCGGTACCTCGCCAGCGGCGGCGCGAGCATCAACCTTCCGCTCGGCCGCAGCGTCATGATCCGCGGCTACACCCTCCTGTTCAGGCTCCTGTCAGGCTTTCGGGTGTCCGATGTCACGAACGGCTTTCGGGCGTACCGGCTCGACCTCTTCGATGACCCGCGCATACGCATCGATCAGAGCTGGCTCGACCGGTACGAGCTCGAGTACTACATCCACTGGAAAGTGGTCACGCTCGGCTACCGGGTGATCGAAGTAGGTGTCTCGAAGACGTATCCCACCGGCGGGGGCAACTACTCGAAGATCCGGCGTGTCCGAGATTGGTGGAGCATCGTGCGACCCACGATCCTGCTGTGGCTTCATCTACGGAGCTGATCGTCCGAGCGGCCACGCGGCGACCTCGGCGTCAGGCAGACTGTTCTTTGTGACCATCCGCCGGGACATCCGCAACATCGCGATCATCGCGCACGTCGACCACGGGAAGACGACGCTGGTCGACGCGATGCTCCGACAGAGCCGCATCTTCCGCGAGAACCAGCAGGTCGCGGAGCGGGTCATGGACTCGAACGCCCTCGAGCGCGAGCGCGGGATCACGATCATGGCCAAGAACACCGCCGTCGTGTATCGCGGCGTGAAGATCAACATCGTCGATACGCCCGGGCATGCCGACTTCGGCGGGGAAGTCGAGCGGATCATGAACATGGTCGACGGTGTCCTCCTCCTCGTCGACGCGGTCGATGGGCCCATGCCGCAGACGAAATTCGTCCTCCGCCAGGCGCTGCGCCGCGGTCACCGCGCGATCCTCGTCGTGAACAAGATCGATCGGCCGCACGCGCGGCCGAACCACGTGCTCAACGAGACGTTCGACCTGTTCCTCGACCTTGGCGCGAGCGAAGAGCAGGCCGAGTTCCCCACCCTCTAGACGAACGCGATCCTCGGCACGGCCAGCGCCGACCATCGGCACGAGGGCACGACGCTCGAGCCGCTGTTCGACGCGATCATCGAGCGGATCCCGGGGCCGGACGTCGATCCGGATGCCCCCGCGCAGCTGCTCGTCACGACGACCTCCTACGACGACTACATCGGGCGCATCGCGGTGGGCCGCCTGCAGAGCGGGTCGCTCCGGAAGGGTCAAAGCGTCGCCCGGATCGACCACTCCGGCGGACTCACGCCCGCGAAGGTCACGCAGCTCTTCACGTTCCAGGGCCTTGCGCGCGACGAGGTCGACGAGGCGACCGCCGGCGACATCGTCGCCGTCTCGGGAATCGACGCCGGGATCGGCGACACGATCGCCGACGCCGCCGATCCGCGTCCGCTGCCGCCGATCCGCGTCGAGGAACCGACGCTGCGCATGACCTTCAGCGTGAACAACTCGCCCTTCGCTGGAAGGGAAGGCAAGTTCGTCACGAGCCGCAAGCTTCGCGAGCGGCTCTTCGCCGAGCTCGAGCGCGACGTGGCGCTCCGCGTCGCGGAGACGGACTCCGCGGACACGTTCGAGGTCAGTGGCCGTGGCGAGCTGCACCTCGCGATCCTGATCGAGACCATGCGCCGCGAGGGGTACGAGTTCCAGGTGTCGCGGCCGGAGGTCATCCTCAAAGAGGTCGCCGGCGAGACCCAGGAGCCGTACGAGCAGCTCGAGATCGAGGTCGCGCAGGAGGAGCTCGGTTCGGTCGTCGAGCTCGCCGGGAGACGGCGGGCGACGCTGAAGGACATGAAGTACCGCGAGGACGGAATGGTCCACTGCGTGTACCGCATTCCAACTCGCGGTCTTTTGGGATTCCGGCAGGCGTTCCTCACCGCGACCCGCGGGCGCGGGGTGATGAACACGCTGACCGAGGGCTACGGACCGCTCGCGGGAGCGATCGCGACCCGCGAGCTCGGCTCGCTCATCGCGTGGGAGGACGGGACCACCACGACCTTCGGGCTGAACGCGGCGCAGGACCGCGGCCAGCTGTTTCTCAATCCCGGGATCGAGGTCTACGAGGGCATGGTCGTCGGCCAGCACATCCGCGAGCGCGACCTCGAGGTGAACGTCGTGCGCAAGAAGCACCTCACCAACATGCGCAGCAGCAACTCGGACATCGCCGCGAAGCTCGACGGGATCCGCGAGCTCTCGCTCGACGATGCCGTCGAGTTCCTCGCGGACGACGAGCTCCTCGAGGTCACGCCGAAGGCCTTCCGGATACGCAAACGCCTCCTCACCAAGCAGGACCGTGACCGCGCGCTCGGTCAGGAGAAGCGGGCGGCCGAAGCCGCCGCCAGGTAGGCACGCCCGACCCCGCGGACCCGGCGCGCTTGACCAGGAGAAGTCTTCTGCTACTACAGCACCGTAGGAGGTGACGCCATGCTGCGGCTGCGTGACCGGATCGAAGTCGGACGCCAGCGGAGACGATTGCTGCGTGTCGGATTCCTCGGCGCGCTCGGGCTGGCGGCGGGTGAGCTCGCCGCCGCGATCGCGCCGTTCGCACGCGTCAACAAGATCGAGGGGCTTGGCGTGCCGGTGCCGGTCGGCACGAAGGCACAGATCCTCGAGCGGTTCGCGGCGACGGACGACGAGCCCATCCTGTTCCAGCAGGGCCGCTTCTTCCTCCTCCATCCGCCGGGCGGGATCATCGCGGCGTACCGCAAGTGCACGCATCTTGGATGCGCGGTCCCCTTCGTCGCCTCGGAAGACCGCTTCCACTGCCCGTGCCACGGCTCCGAGTACGACAAGCGGACCGCCGTCGTCCTCAAGACTCCCGCACCGAAGCCGCTTGCCCTCTTCCACATCAGCCAGAGCGAGGACGGCAACCTGATCGTGGACACCAATCCGTTGCGCGCGATCGATCGGTCGCAGCGGTGGGATCCCGCGGTCATCGAGATCGCCGATTCCTAGGCGCGCTACGATGCGCGGCGTGGGCGTGGTTTCAAGGCAAGACTGAGCGGAGCCCCCTGGGGCACCTCGAGCTCGTCTTGCCGCTCCTAAAGGGAGCGCGCGACATGTAGTCGCCTTCGGCGTGGGTTCCGCTTCGGCCGCATGGCATCGCCATGCGGCCTTTTCGCGCCCACGACAGCGAAGGAGGCGGACACATGGCACGACGCGACAGATCGACTCTCTGGCGGACGCAGAACTTCCTGCGCGATCCGAGACTTGTCGAAGCGATCGTCGGACGGGCCGACATCGGCAAGACCGACACGGTCTAC
>VBGS01000169.1:27397-31800 GCA_005889445.1 Chloroflexota bacterium | reverse complement strand
TCCGGTCGTGCCGTGCCCGTCGACCTCTTCACCGGGAGCGCGGCCTTGGTGTCGACGGCGACCGTGTCGAGTGACGGATTCCACCCATCCGACAGTGGCTACCAGCTCATCGCGGACAGGTTCGCGGCGGCCATGCGCGCGAAGGGCGTCCCGCTCCGCAGCTAGTCGGCGGGCGTGTGGGCGGGCGCGGGAACGGTCGGGACGCGGGCCTGCGTCGCGAGGCGCACCGCGCCGGACATGATCCACGCGCCGGTGGTCATGAAGAGGACACCGGTGAGAAGGACCGCGCGGGCGTCCACCAGACCGAGCAGGGCGGAGGCGACGAAGGGAGCCAGCGTCCCGCGGATCCCCATGACGAAGGACTGCGCCGCGGCGTATTCGACGATGCGCTCGCGCGGCGCGAGCTGGACGATATTCGTGAAGAACGTGAGCTCGCCTCCTGCGTTCACGATGCCCGTGATGATCGCGACCGGGATCAGCTGCCACGTGTCCGTCGCGGCGATGAAACCGACCGGAATCAGGATCGTGACCACACAGTTCACCAGGGTCAGGCGAATGGACGAACCGCGATCGATGACCCGTCCCCAGACGAGATACGCGATGATCGACGTCGCTGAGGTGACGACGGTCATCGCGCCGATGAACGAGTTCGATGCCTGGAAGTGGTCGACGAGCAGGAGCGGGTACATCGCCACGTTCATCAGGTTGCCGACGCCGAAGACGGTCGCGGCGAGCAGCAGTCGACGGTAGCGGCGGTCGGCCCAGATGTCCCGGGCGACCAGGGCGACAGACCGACGCGCGACGGTGCCCCTCGGACGGTCGAAGCGGATCCCGAAGAAGGCGATCGCCCCAGGCAGCGGGAAGAGCGCCGCGGCCATGAAGACGACCGACGCCGGAAGCACGTCGATGAACGCACCCGCGAACGCGGCTGCGGCGATGCCCGCGATCGACGAGCCGATCCGCACGTTGGCCATCGCCCTCGCGCGCTCGGTGTCGGGATAGATGCCCTGCATCAGCGTCGTGTACGCCCCGATGTTGGAAGTGCTGATGATGAAAAAGATGACCGTCGTGATCGCGAGCAGGTCCGGGCCGGTCGCGAGAAGGACGCCTCCGAGAAAGATCAGTCGGCCGAGCGTCGCCGTCGCCGCGACCACGCGGACCGGCGCGATGCCGCTGTAAAGGTACGTGCCGATCGGCGAGAGCAGATGGCCGACGAACGGCGCCGCGATGATGAGGGCTACGTCAGCAGCTGAACCGCCCATCCGCCGCACCACCACCGGCATGAAGGTGACGAGGACGGTGAGGTACACGCCCGCGGAGATCGCCCCGATGAGGTCGATACGAAAGTTCTGACGGACGCGCGGAGCCGCCCAGTTGCCATCCATTCGAGGAACTGAACGCTAGCGCGCTGACGCGCAAGCGGAAGTGTCTAACCGGGGGATTTCGGCCTAGTTCTTTGTCACTCCCGGTCGCGAGGGGGACCAAAACCCGGTCGCGGCCGGAAGCCTCCCGGCCGCGGCGTGAAGGGCTGGCGCGGGCCGTAACGCGACGGCGCGCCTCCCGTTCGGAACCCGCCGCCCGCGGGACGCGGCCGGAACGGCGCCGGCCCGCGCGCCCCTGGCGCAGTCGAGCTGATGACCACGCGGCGGTTCGGGTCGATCCCGACCGACTCGGTCTTCACTCCCGGCGTGTCCTGTACCGCCAGGTGCACGATGCGGCGCTCGTAGGCGAGCATCGGCTCGAGCGTGACCGCCTGACCGCTGGTGCGGACGCGAGAGGCGACCCGGCGGGCGATCTCGCGGAGCTGCTCCTCTCGACGGCGCCGGTACCCCTCGATGTCGAGCGGGATGTGCACGGTGCGCCCGACGCGCCGCGAGGTGATCGCCGAGGTGATCTGCTGCAGCGCGACGAGGTTCTCGCCGCCTCGCCCGATGAGCGCTCCGAGGTCGGGGCCGAGCACCTCGATGGCCTCCTGTCGCGGACGATCGTCCATCGTGACCTGGGCCTCGACGCCCATGAGGGCAAGCAGATCGCGCAGGACCGAGACACCGGCCGCGACCTCTTCAGCCAGGACGGGAGCCGCGACCTCTTCGGGCTCGTCGTCGCGCTCGCGCTCGCGAACCGCGTCCGGGCGCCGCGGGACCTCTGCCTCATCGACGACGGGCTCTGGCTCGGGCGGGCTCTCTTCCTCCTGGAACGTCAGCAGCACGCGGGCGTCTTCGCCGCCGATGCCGAGGACGTTCGCCGGCTTTCCCTTCTCCAGGATCTCGATGTCGACGTCGGTCCGTTTCTTTCCGAGCGATCGCAGACCACGCTCGATCGCCTCCTCCACCGATCGGCCGGTGAACTCCTCCCCACGAAGCGGACTCATCGCTTCCTCCCCCTCCGGCGTCGCCGGCCTCCGCCGGCGCCGCTACCTTGGTCGCGTCGCTGCGCGCCTGGTGCCTCCTTGGCCTCCATGTCCGCCTCAGCCTCCGTGATCGCGGCGCTCGAGCGGCGGGCCATCTCACGATCCGCCGGTGTCGGTATGTTCGCGAGGAACGGCAGGAACCGGGGCAGCTGGCCCCAGCCCATCACGAAGTATTGCTGCACGATCTGAAAGAGTGTCGTGGTGATGTAGTAGATGAACACACCCGCGGGGAACGAATTGAACAGAACGATCGTGATGAGCGGGAAGGTGTAGCTCATCGATTGCATCGTCCGCTGGGTCGGATCGTCGGTCTTGGGCGGGTTCCGCGGCATCGCCATCACCGAAGCGACGAGCTGCAGCACGCCCGAGAGCACCGGGAGGATGTAATACGGATCCGGCTGAGAGAGGTCCCGTCCCGCGGCCTGGATCCACGGCAGCCAGTGCGCGGTCATGTCGATCTTGGAGTCGGGCGGGATGCCCACCTCGACGAACGGGAGGTAGCGGTGAACGATCTCCTGCAGGGTCGCGCCGTTGAACTTCGGGGCTTGCTGGAACGCTGAGTACATCGCGATCAGGACAGGCAGGAAGACGACCATCGGAAGGCATCCGCCCGCGGGATTCACACCGCGCTCTTTGTAGAGCTTCATCTGCTCTTCGTTGAGCTTGGCGCGGTCGCCCCCGTATTTCTTCTTGATGTCGTTAAGGGCGGGCGCCAGCTCCTGCATCGAACGGGACGACCGGATCTGCGCGACGTAGAGGGGATAGAGGAGAAGGCGGATGAGCACTGTGACCACGACGACCGCAAGGCCGAAGTCGTGGATGAAGTCGTAGAAGATGACGAGAAGCGAGAGGAGCGGATAGACGAGGACGTCGTTCCAAATATCGACCGGGCTCATCTCGCACCCTCGATCGGCACGGGGTCATACCCGCCGCGGCTCCACGGGTTGCAGGAAAGTAGGCGTCGCGTCGCGAGGAACAGGCCCCGGCCGACCCCGAACCGCTCGACGGCCTCCATCGCGTACTCCGAGCAGGTCGGGGTGTAACGGCATGCCGGCGGCAGCATCGGGCTGACCGCGGCCTTGTAGAACCGCAGGGCCGCGAGGACCAGCGTCTTCACCCTGCGGCCTTTGGTGACAGGCGCTCGAGGGCTCCGAGCGCCGCCGCCTGGAGGGCTTCATGCCGGGCCGTACCCGCCGCCGACCGCGCGACGATCAAGAGGTCGAGGCCCTGATCATGGTCGACGGCGCCGATCGCCAGACGAAATGCCTCGCGGACCCGACGACGGACGCGATTCCTCGCCACCGCGCGCCCGACCGATCGCGGCGCCGAGACCGCGACGCGCGCCTCGGGCAATCCATTCGGTCGCGCGCGCAGCGCGAACATGCGATGTTGGAGCTGCGTGCCTTGGCTCCGCACGAGCGCGATCTCAGAGCTTCGCCGCAGACGCGCGGCGCGCACAACGTCGCCGCGCTAGACGACGGTGAGTCGCTTGCGACCACGCGCGCGACGCGCGGCGAGGACACGGCGGCCGCCGGTCGTCTTCATCCGGGCGCGAAATCCATGTACGCGCGCGCGACGACGGGTCTTTGGCTGATACGTGCGCTTCACGATCGAGTCCCTTCTCCCCTTGGGAACAGAGCGAACAGGTGATCAGCAGATGTCTGTATGTGCGAACTGAGCATAGCGTAGCGAATGCTCTGAGTCCTAGGGTATAGTTCGCGGCGCTTCCAAAACTGCGGCTTCAATTCTCGCGTCATTCCTTGGTGTGGCGAGGCGGGCATCGCGCGTTGATGCTGTGTGGGGAGCGACAAGTGCACGAGGGAAGAGCTGGGGAGCCGTTGAATCTGAAGCAGCTATGGACCGCCGCACTTGGTGAGCTCCAAGTCGGATTGCCGCGAGCCACCTACGACACCTGGTTCAAGGACACCCAGGAGATCTCCGAAGAGGACGATGTCTTCCTCATCGGTGTACCGAACGCATTCGCGCGCGAATG
>VBGS01000169.1:0-27385 GCA_005889445.1 Chloroflexota bacterium | reverse complement strand
ACGTTCGCTTCGTGACGGCCGTCGCCACGCCGGGCTCGCGGCCCGGCGGCTCGGTCTCGACGGGAAATGGCAACGGTGCGCACGGCGCCGCTCACGCGGGCCCGGTCGAGCGGCGTGATCAGGGCCTCACCGCCGTGCTCAACGCGCGGTACACCTTCGCCAACTTCGTGGTCGGCTCGAACAACCGTCTCGCCCACGCGGCGGCCCTCTCGGTCGCCGAGCGGCCGGGCCACAGCTACAACCCGCTGTTCGTCTACGGCGGTTCGGGCCTCGGGAAGACACACCTGATGCACGCGATCGGGCATGCGGTGACGGCTCGGCACCCGAAGAAGCGCGTCGCCTACGCGACGAGTGAAAAATTCACGAACGAATTCATCAACTCCATCCGCGCCCAGAAGGGCGAGGACTTCCGAGAGCGGTACCGACGGATCGACGTACTGCTCATCGACGACATCCAGTTCATCGCAGGCAAAGAGGGCACCCAGGAAGAGTTCTTCCATACCTTCAACGCGATCCATGAAGAGGGCAAGCAGATCGTCATCTCGAGCGACCGGCCGCCCAAGGCGATCACGCAGCTCGAGGACCGGCTTCGCTCGCGGTTCGAGTGGGGGCTGATCGCGGATATCTCGGCGCCAGATCTCGAGACGCGGATCGCGATCCTGCGCGCGAAGGCCGAGGCGCAGAACATCGGGGTACCGCCACCGGTCATCGACTTCCTCGCGCAGCGGATCGTCTCGAATATCCGCGAGCTCGAGGGGGCGCTGACGCGGGTCGTCGCGTACGCGTCGCTCAACGCGGTGCCCGTGACGACCCAGCTCGCGCAGGACATGCTCCAGAACATCCTGTACAACCCGCAGCGCAAATCGCTCTCGCCCGAGCGCATCGTCGAGACCGTGGCCAAGTACTACGGCGTCCCGCTCGACCAGATAAAGGGCAAAGCCCGCGACAAGCAAATCGTGCTTCCCCGTCAGATCGCCATGTACCTCATGCGCGAGGAGACCGAGGCGCCGCTCCTCCGGATCGGTGAGGCCCTGGGCGGCCGGGACCACTCGACGGTGCTTCACGGATGCGAAAAGATCGAGCGGGAGATGGCCGAGAACGACGACTTCCGGCGTGACATCGGCGCCCTGCGGGAGATGCTTTACACGGAGTAGGGGCTCCCGCCGCAGAGAGCGAGGGGTGTGGGGGCCAGCCCCCACGACTAGACGGGTGTGGATAAGGCCTGCGGACCTGTGGATAAGGTGCTCTATTTGTGGACAGAGGCCTGTTTTCCGTGTTCACTTCGCCTACGACTGTCGTTTACGATGACGTTACGCGGGAACGCATCCACCGGTGTCAACTGCCCGTCCACAGCTGATCAAGGTCACACCGCAGCACAGACGATGAGGAAAGCCGCATAGTCCACAGCGCTACGGCTGCCACTACTGCTTGTATCTATCTTTCCCTAGGACGGTGTGGGAGGACGACTTGAAAGTCACGTGCCTGCAGGAGAACCTCGCGCACGGACTCTCGCTCGCCGGCCGCGGTGTGTCGACACGCGGAAGTCTTCCGATCCTCGGAAACGTTCTCCTGCGTACGGATGCCGGACGACTTCGCCTCACAGCGACGAATCTGGAAGTCGGCATCAATTGCTGGGTCCCCGCGAAGGTCGAGGACGAGGGCGCGATCACCGTTCCCGCCAAGCTCTTCATCGACTTCGTCAACTCCCTTCCCGCCGGTCCCGTCGAGCTCGCGCTCAACGTTCGCACGAAGACCGTCCACATCAAGTCGGGTCCGTACGAGGCGAACATCAAAGGACTGGACGCGGAGGAATTTCCGATCATCCCGCAGATCCCCGACAAGCTGACGACGCGGATGGGCCAGGCGACACTCCGTCGCATGATCGGCGAAGTGGCCTTCGTCGCCGCCACCGACGACTCCCGTCCCGTGCTGACCGGAGTCCTCACGACGTTCGCGGGCGAGATGGTAACGATGGCGGCTGCCGATCCGTACCGGCTGTCGGTCCGCCACGCACACCTACTCGACCGCGTCGATCCTTCGATCGAGGTGATCATCCCGGCGAAGAGTCTCTTCGAAGTCGCGCGCATCCTTCAGGACAGCGACGATCAGACAGTCGACATCCTCGTCACGCCCAACAAGAGCCAGGTCATCTTCCACACCGACGAGGCCGATCTCGTTTCCCGGATCATCGAAGGACAGTTCCCCAACTACCGCCAAGTCATCCCGTCGAGCCACGCCACGCGTGTCCTGGCGCAGCGTGAGGAGCTTCTCAAGGCGACCCGCCTCGCGTCGTACTTCGCCCGCGACGCGGCGAACATGCTGCGCTTCCAGGTGGACCCAGCGAGCGATCCTCCGCTCGTCATCACCGCGAACGCGGCTGAGATCGGCGACAACACCGGTCGCATCGACGCCACGGTCGAGGGCCAACCGACCACGATCGCGTTCAACTCGCGTTTCGTCGCCGATGCGCTCCAGAGCCTCTCGGCGCCAGAGATCGCGCTCGAGCTCGGAGGGCCGCTCGCGCCCGGGGTAGTCCGGATCGTCGGCGACGACAGTTATCTGCACGTGGTGATGCCGCTTCGCATTCCGGCCTGAGCCGCGATGCACGTCGCGACGCTGTCGCTCGAGGACTTCCGGAGCTATCCGGAGACGACCTTGGAGCTCGACCAGGGGATCACCGCGTTCATCGGGCCGAACGGCGCCGGCAAGACGAACATCCTCGAGGCGATCCACCTCGTCGCGCGCGGGGGGTCATCGCGCGCGAGCGACGACAGCGAGATGATCCGCTGGGGCCGCGAGTTCGCTCGGGTCGCCGTCGAGATCGATGGAGGAGACGACCGCCGCCGCCTCGACGTGACCTTGTTCGCGTTAGCCGCCGGGGTGCGGCGCCGGCCACGCCGGTACACCTCGGACGGGGCTCCCCGGCGCGCCGACGACGTGACCGGGGCCTTCACGGTCGTGGCGTTCTTTCCCGAGGACACCGAGCTCCTCGCGTCCGCCCCCGCGGCTCGGCGCCGATACCTCGACGCGATGGTCGCCCAAGTCGACCGCGCCCACCGCGCCGATACGCGTGCATACACGCGGGTCCTTCAGCAGCGCAACGCGCTCCTTCGCGCTGGCACCGAGGAGGAGCAGGCGATCCCGGAGAGTGAGCTCGCCTTCTGGGACAACGAGCTCGCCCGGCTTTCCGCATCGATCTCGCTGCGCCGCGAGGTGGCGGTACGCGAGTTCCGCGACGCCTTCCGCGCGGCCGCCGGTTCGCTCGGCGCCGATCCGGTCCCCGACGTCGCGTACGCAGGGCAGGTGCGCGGTGACACCGAGGACGAGCGTGCGGATGCGTATCGGCGTCTCATCATCGAAAAGCGCGATCGGGAACGATGGCAGGGCAACACCCTCGTCGGTCCACACCGCGACGACCTTGCCGTCGCCGCGGCGGAACGCCCGCTTCCGACGTTCGCGTCACGGGGGGAGCAGCGTTCGGCCGTACTCGCGCTCAAGCTCGCGGAGGCGGAGTGGATCCGGGGACGCTCGCACAAGATGCCGGTGTTCCTTCTGGACGACGTCCTCTCGGAGCTCGACGGGCCGCGTCGCGAAGCGCTGGCCCGCGCGATCCCCGTAGATGCCCAAGCGCTCGTCACCGCTGCGGTCCTCGCGAGCGTGCCCGACCAGCTGCGCGAACGCGCGACGCTGGTGCCGATCTCGCGAATGACGACGCGATGAAGCCGCTCGCCGGCGCGATCGCCAGGACGCTCCGCGCGCTGCGTCTCGACAGCGACGTCGCGCGAGCCGAGGCCATGCGTGCCTGGCCGACGGTCGCATCGCGTCTGATCGGGGCCGACGCGGAACGCACCTCGGCGCTGCGCATGGACGAGGGGACGCTTGTGGTCGCGGTGCCGACAGCCCAGTGGGCGGCGGAGATCCGGTTGCGAGAGCGCGAGCTCGTGGACGAGCTCGCGACCGTCGCCCCGCGAAGTGGGATCGCGAAGATCCGCTCGGTGCCCGCCTCTCGCAGCGTAAAGGCTCCCTAGACTCGCCCGCGATGCGACAGGCGAGCTTCGTCACGAAGCTTGGCTCCACCGCGGAGCTCCGCCCGGGTGCGCCGGACGTCATCCTCGCGAGCGAACCGACGCTCGGAGCGACACTCCGCACCAAGGGGCGGTTCTACTTCCTGTGCGAAGTCGCACGCCAGCACGGGACGAGCTCGGGGTCGGACATCGCGCGCGAGGTGGCCGATCTGGCGCGGCAGGAGTACTACTACGACCTCTCCGCCGGGATCGAGGTCTCGCTCCGCAAGGCTCTGCGGCAGGCCAACCGCCGGGCGGCGCAGCGCCTGCGCGATCAGCGCGGTCGTCTGACGCTCCACTGCGCCTGCGCCGTGGTCGTGAACAACGAGCTCTACGCGGCGCGCATCGGCGAGGCTCACGTCTTTCTCGTCAGGCGGGCGCGCCTCTTCCTGCCGGGCGACGAGCCAGGGGAGCTCGCCGATTTCGTGCACCGCACCACGACTCGCGAGGCACCGTCGCTCGGGAGCGTCGCCGATGTCCTCCCCGACGTGTGGCGCCAGAGCGTCGAGCCCGGCGACACGCTGATCCTCGCGGCGGGCGCGCTCACCGAAGGCCTCGGCGCCGAGACGCTCAAGAACGCCGCGGTCACCCTGCATCCCCGCGCGGCCGCGGAGCACGTGCACAACCGCGCGGTCGCGGACGGGGTCGTCGGCAGCGTCGCCGCGCTGTTCGTAGAGATCAGCTCGAGCACCTCCGCGGCCGCTCGGGTCATGCCCGAGCCCGAGATGACCCGCGAGCCGACCGAGGTCGTCATCGCTGACACCATCCGCACCCGCGTCGATTCGCTCTGGCGCAAGCGTCCGCGCCTCGGGGAGGCCATCGGCGCCGCGGCCGCGCCAGCGACGAAGGCGGTGGGCAAGACCGTCGCGGTCGGCTTCGAGCTCATGCCGCGGCGTGCGCCCCCGCTGCCGCGTCACGTGGACAACGCCCGCGATCGGTCGCGGCGCCAGCGTCGCGCCGCATCACTGCTCGCAGTCGGGCTCCTGGCGGTCGCCGGAGTGATCGGGGCCGTCGCCTACCGTGACTATCAGGGGAACCGTGTCGTCGGGGACTATCAGCTCGCGCTGCTCTCGATAGACAGCGACATGTCCGCCGCGCAGCATTCCCTGGACCGCTCTCCGCCGGACACCGAGGCCGCGCGCACTCGAATCGAGCATGCGAACGCAACGCTTGCGGTCGCGGCGCGTTCGCCCGCCGCGGATCAGGCGCGGGTCGCGGCGCTGCGCGAGCAGATCGGTGTGCTCGACGACCGCGCGAGCGGCGTCGTCGTGGACCTCGCGAAGACGACCGGCCCGGATGGTCAGGCCGTCGCTCCGGGCGCGAAGCCGACCGCCCTGATCGGCAACGTGAATGGCCTCTACGCGGCGGATCCAGGTTCGGGTCGGCTCTGGCGGATCTTCGGTGATCCATCCATCGCGCGCCCGGTCCTGGTGAAGGGTGCCGCCGGGGTCGGGGCACCTCACCTCGTCGCGTCGCAGGGCGAAGTGCTCTACGCGGTCGACGACGCGGACCACGTGTGGCGGGCCGAAGGCAACAACGTGGCCGACGTGACGCCGAGCGACCCCGTGTGGAAGAGCGTCGACGCCTTCGCGGTGTTCCTGAGCAACCTCTATGTGCTCGATGCGACCTCCGGACAGGTGTGGAAGCACGAGTCCCCCGACGGCGCTCACTTCGATCGGCCCCCACAGGGTTATCTCGCCGAGCTCCTGCCCGCCGGCGCTGGCCGCTCCCTCGCGGTCGACAGCGACCTTTGGATCGTCACCACGCAGGGCGAGGTCGTGCGCGAGCGGCGGCTCACGACGTCGTTCAGCGCGACGCGCGTCGATTTCCAGCCAAAGTGGAAGGGGCAGCCGATCAAGCCGACGGCGGTGCAGGCGATCGACGCGCAGCGCGCGATCTACTTCCTCGACGCGGGCGCACGGCTCGTCGTGCAGATGACGCGCGACGGCAACGAGATTGCGCGCTTCGCCCTTCCGCCGAATCTCCCCGAGCCGTCAGCCTTTTACGTCTCGGAGGGCTCGCGCACCATCTTCACGGTCCATGGGTCCAAGGTCGTCGCGACGGAGCTCCGCGCCTGATCCCGCTGCGCGACGTCAATCCGACCTCGCGCCCACCGATCGCGAACCGCCTGCTCCTCGCCGCCAACATCGGAGTGTTCATCTACACGCTGACGCTGATCCGTCAGCCGGACGCGCTCGACGCCTTCTACGGACGCTTCTCGTTCGATTTCGCCGCGTTCGTGAGCTCGCTCGCGCACGGTCAGCTCACACTCGCGACGTTCGCTCCGCTCTTCACCCACATGTTCGTTCACGGTGGGTGGCTCCACATCATCGGCAACATGCTCTATCTGTGGATCTTCGGCGACAACGTCGAGGATCGGCTGGGAAGCGGCCCGTACCTGATCTTCTATCTGCTGTGCGGGATCATCGCGGCGATCGGACAGGGGATCGTGCAGCCGGAACCGATGGTGGGCGCGTCGGGCGCCATCGCGGGCGTGCTCGGAGCGTATCTCGTCATGTTCCCGGCGGCGCGCGTCTCGACGCTCGTGTTCCTCGGGATCTTCATCACGATCTTGCAGCTCCCCGCCGTCATCGTGATCGGCTTCTTCATCGTGCTGCAGGTCATCGACGCTCTCGCGTCGCTGCGATTCACGACGCATGAAGCGGCCCAACACATCGCGTACTTCGCCCACCTCTTCGGATTCGCGGGCGGCATCCTGCTGTTCCTCCTGTTCCGGCGGCGCGGGATTTCGAATCGGTCTCGTTTCGCCTAGCACGCAAGCGGCAGCAGCGCGTTCGCGAGCCGCCCTTCGCGTTAGGCTTGTGACGATGCTCGTGCCTTGCACGGTCGAGTCGGTCCGCGTGCACGTCCTCACCAATCAGCACGTCGTCTTGTTGCAAGCGGAGGGCGTCCGTCGCCTCCTACCGATCTGGATCGGTCCCGATCAGGCGTACAGCATCGCCACCCGGATCGCCGGGATCACGAGCGAGCGGCCGCTGACGCACGATCTCATGGTCGACATGCTCGGCAAGGTCGGCGCTGAGATCACCCGCGTCGTGGTGAAGGAGCTCGTCGCTGACGACAACGGCGGCGGCGTGTTCCATGGGAGCGTGTTCCTCCAGGTCGGGGAGCGCGAGATCGAGGTCGATTGCCGACCCTCGGATGCGATCGCGCTCGCGGTGCGGTGTTCGGCGCGGATCCTCGTCGCGGAGAGCGTGCTCGATCGCTCAGCGATCACCGCCGAATCGAATGACGATCACGAGCTCTCGGTCTTCAGGGAGTTCATCGAGTCTCTGCCCGACGAGCCTCCGCAGAGCTCCTAGCCGCCCCCGAACCAAAGGCGCAGACGAAGCCGCAACAGATCGCGTATCGCCCGCGCGATGACCTTCGGCTGGGCCCCCTTGGCCTCGCCGGCGGTGCGCGGGAAGTGACGAACGCCGACCTGGCGGACCTGCACCCCCGAGTGCCGCAGGGTGATGAGCAGCTCCGGCGAGAAGAAGGCGCCGTCGGAACGGACTCGCTCGAGTGGCACCCGTGCGAACACCTCGCGTCGGAACAGCTTGAAGGCGCAGTCCACGTCACGCCAGCCGCCGCCGAAGAGCAGGCGGATCAGGCGGTTGTAGACCCACGCGACGAGAAGCCGTCGCGCCGGGTCGGCGCGCTCGAGGCGATACCCGACGATCACCTCGGCCCCGTCGGCGACCGCGAGCAGGCGACTCAGATCGGTGAGGTCGAACTGACGGTCGCCGTCGGTGAAGAACACCCACGACTTCGTCGCCGCGACCAGGCCCGAGCGGACCGCGCCGCCGTACCCGCGCCGGGCGCCGTGGTGGATGACGCGAATGCGCGGATCCTCTGCCGCCAGCGCATCCGCGATCGAGCCGGTGCTGTCGGTGCTGCCGTCGTCGACGACGATGATCTCGAGGTCGTCCGCATAGGTCGGGAGCACCTCGAGCGCGTCGCGCACGACGCCCTCGACGTGATCCTCTTCGTTCAACGCGGGAAAGAAGAACGACAGGCTGTCGAGGCGGCCGGTCACCTGCGCGAAAGCGTAGCGGGTAGCGTGTGCGGGTCGTCATGAGGCTGGGTGACCGCGCGGTCGCGCTTTCGATCGGCGCGATCGCAGTCGGAGCGTATTTGGCCGTGGGCTTCGGGCTCGCGACCGACTACGACTATTACGGTCGCCTCGCGAGCGCGCTGCTCCACGGCCGCTGGTGGCTCGAAGAGGCGCCGTCGTGGCTCAACGAGCTGCTGAGCTGCGGCGACGGACGGTTCTGCGTCGCGTATCCGCCGCTCCCGGCGATCCTGGCGCTGCCGCTCGTCCCATTCCTGCCCACCAGCGTCGCGCAGGTGGTCGCCTCGCGCGTCGCAGGTGGCGCGTCCGTGGGCATCCTGTATTGCGCCCTGCGCGGTCTCGCCATGCCGCGCGCCTACGCGCTCTGCGGCGTGGCGCTGTCCGCGCTCGGGACGACGCTCTTCTTCACGAGCGTCGATGGCCGCGCCTGGTACGCGGCGCACGCGGCGGCGATGCTCTTCCTGTCGGCCTCCTTCGCGGTCGCGACCCGTGGCGGAACGCCGGCAGCCGTCGGGGCGCTCCTCGGCGTGGCCGCGCTCGCGCTGGTCGCCGCGCGGCGGCGGGGCACCACGTATCGAACAGCGCTGCTCGGGGTCGTGCTCGGCGGCTTGCCCCTCGCGCTTCTCTATATCGGTTACGACCTGCTCCGGTGGGGGACGCCACTGGACTCGGGATACGCGCGTCTTGCCGAGGGCGACTTCTTCTTCAACCACGGCCTCTTCTCGATCCTCTATCTCCCGCGCCACCTCTACGCGATCTTCCTCGCCCCACCCGAGCTCGTCGAGGGGACACCGTTCTTCCTGCGGCCGCGGTTCGAAGGGATGAGCCTGTTCCTGACGACACCGGCGTTCCTCTGGGTCTTCGCGGGCCTGCGACACGTGCGTCGTGACGTGATCATCGCGGCGACCGCGACCGCGGCGCTCCTCGCGCTCCTTCCCGATGTCTTCCATGGGACCGTCGGCTTCCAGCAGTTCGGCTATCGCTTCAGCATCGATGCGCAGCCGTTCCTGGTGACCCTCGCGCTCGCTGGTGACGGGCTCTCTCGTGGCGCATGGCGGCGATGGCCGAGCATTCTGTTCGGAGGGGCAATGGCGTTATCGCTCGTGATCAACTTCTACGCCACGATCGCGATCACGCGGTTCGGCTACTGGCAGTGAGCGACGACGCCGGGCGCGCCGACCGTCGCGCGCGCCTGTGGGTGGCCGGGGTGATCGCGCTGGGCGTCGTCGTGCGCCTCTTCGTGGTCCGGGCGCAGGGCTTCCCGACGGACGTGGGGACCTTTCAGGCGTGGGCCGAGCGCCTGGCGTCGCTCGGCCCCGGCCGGTTCTACGAGCCCGGCTACTTCAGCGATTACCCACCCGCCTTCCTCTACGTTCTCTGGGCGCTCGGCGCGCTTCTGGACGGCGAGCCTCTCCGCCTCGCAGTGAAAGCGATCAGCATCCCGGCAGACGTCGCGATCGCGTTCCTGGGCGCGTGGGTGCTCTGGCGAACGGGCGCTCGGGCGGCCGGGGTCGCGGCGGCCGCGATCTGGTCGCTCCAGCCCGGGCCGATCTTCGCTGGCCCGTACTGGGGACAGGTCGACGCCGTCGGCACCGTGCCCGTTCTCGGATCGCTCCTCGCGGCGGGTGCGCGACGGTGGTGGCTCGCGGGCGCCCTTGGCGCGATCGCGGTCCTCATCAAGCCCCAGTTCGGCATCGCGCTCCTCGTGATCGTCGTCGCGGCGGCGGTCGAGTTCATCCGCGAGGGACGGTGGCGTCCTCCGGTCCAAGCGCTCGGGGCCGCCGTGCTCACGAGCTACGCGCTCTGCGTTCCGTTCTGGGGGCTGAGCCCGCTACG
Source organism: Chloroflexota bacterium (assembly GCA_005889445.1). Taxonomy (GTDB): domain Bacteria; phylum Chloroflexota; class Limnocylindria; order P2-11E; family P2-11E; genus 3-1-20CM-2-70-9. The sequence continues at coordinate 17,410 of VBGS01000169.1, read as the reverse complement.
GATCGCGAACGAGCTCAGCACGCTCGTGCGCAGCGCGGCCGAGACGTATCCCTACTCGTCGCTGTACGCGTTCAACCTCTGGTCGATCTTGTACGACTTCTGGAAGCCGGACGATGGCGTCGTCGTCTACGGCGCGCTGCTGCTCGGGGCCGGACTCATCGCCGCGGTCGTTCCGCTCTGGTGGCGTCGCGATACGGCGATGCTCCTCACCTGCGCCGCGCTCGCGGCGATGGCGTTCTACTTCCTTCCGACACGCGCCCACGAGCGCTACCTGTTTCCCGCGTTCGCGCTGCTTCTGCCGTTCGCGGCGTCCCGCCGGCGGGCGTTCATCCCATACGCCACGCTCGCGGTCGCGTTCGCGGTCTCTCTCTACTTCGCGTTCACGCGTTACGAGCAGTACGTCGATCTGCGCGTGCCGGCGCTCGTCGAAGCGACGCTCTTCAGCCGCGGTGGCCAGATCGGCATCGCTCTGGTGATGATGGGCGCGGCCGCGTACCTGGCCTGGCGGCTCCTCCGAAGCGACGGCGTGCTCGTGCCCGACACGACATGGGCGATCGGACGGGTCACGGTCCCTCGGACCGGCCTTCGTCTTCCGACGGGTCTCGGTCCCGGCGGCGTCCCGCGACGCCGCGACGTGGTCGTCGCCCTTCTCGTGGCGCTCGCCGTCCTCGCGTCGCGCGGCTATCGGCTGGACTGGCCTCGCGACATGTACTTCGACGAGGTCTATCACGCGCGCACCGCGTTCGAGCTGCTCGCCCAGCGGGATCCGTACGAATGGACCCACCCGCATCTCGCGAAGGAGATCATGGCCCTCGGCATTCTCGCGTTCTCGGATGATCGTGTCGTCGCGCACGAACCGACCAGCAGCCTCACGTCGCTGTTCACCGTGGCCAACGACGGAACGCGAATCGTCGCGAACAGCGGTGGATTCGTTTTCATCCAGGCCAGGTCCGGCGCCGACGTACCGCTGACCCAAACACCTGGCCCGCCCCGGGCGATGGCCGCGGCGGATGGTCGGCTCTTCATCGCGACGGACCACGAGGTGTGCGTCGTGGCGATCCCTCCCGAGCCGGCGGGAGGAAACAGGCCGTTCGACCGATGCGCGACCTCGCCGTTCGACCCGTCCCCGGTGGTCGGCCTCTCCGTCGCCGCCGGCCGGGTCTTTCTTGCGACCGGCCAAGGCGTGGCCGACTGGGCCGATCTCGCGGGGCCGCCGGTGGTCTACGCGGGAGAGGTGACCGCGATCACCGCGAAGCCGGATGGCACCGAGCTCTACGCGCTCGACTCCGCGGGCATCGTGCACGTCGTCGCGGGAGACACCGCCGCGGAGGCCCGCGCACTGACCGGCGGCCGGCCGGGTCAGGCGGAGCTCTACGCGCTCGACTCCGCGGGCATCGTGCACGTCGTCGCGGGCGACACCGCCGCGGAGGCCCGCGCACTGACCGGCGGCCGGCCGGGTCAGGCGATCGCCTACGCGCTCGGCCCGAACCGGGTCTTCGTCGCCCGGTCGGACAGCCCGATCCTCGACGTGTTCGAGCTCGAGAGCGGCGCGCACGAGGCGGTGCCGCTCTCGAACGGCCGGACCGGCTCGTTCACGACCGGCGCGACCGCGCTCGCGGTGGTGCCGCGGACCGATTTCCTCTACGCCCTGGATGAGGGAAAGCTCATCGTCGTCGAGACCCACGGCAGCTCTCCCTACGTCGCGATCCCGGTCGGCGGCACCTTCCTCGGCGTCGATGGCGAGGGCGACAAGGTGCTCGTCGCGGGTCCGTCAGGGATCGACGAGATAGAGAGCGGACGACACGCGCTCGCGTGGCGGCTCCCGGGCGTTCTGTTCGCGGCGGTCCTCGCGTTCGTCCTCGTCCTGCTCGCGCGACGGCTGTTCGGCTCGACGGTCGTTCCCGTCGTCGTCGGGCTCGCCGTGATGCTCGATGGATCGATGTACGCGCAGGCGCGGATCGGCATGAACGATATCTACGTGGCGACGTTCATCGTCGCTGGCTGGTACTTCGTCGTCGCCGCGCACCGACCGCGCCGATCGGCCGCCTTCGACATCCTCGTTGCCGGTGTGCTGTTCGGTCTGGCGGCCGCGGCGAAGTGGGCCGCGTTCTACGCGCTCGCCGGCCTCTTCGTTGCGGCGGTGGCGATCAGCCTTCGCGCGTACGAGCGCGGGCGGCCGGGGAACGGTGGCCCGCTCGATCTGCTCGGCGGGCGCGGCCGCAACGCGGCGCTCCTCTTCGCAGCGTTCGTGATCACACCGATCGCGATCTACCTCGCGAGCTACGCACGCTGGTTCGGCGGACCCACGATCCCGTACGGGTGGAACATCGTCGAGGTCACGCAGCAGATGTACTGGTACCACTCGAGCCTGACCGCGCCGCATCCCGCGGGATCGCCGTGGTGGAGCTGGCCGTTCGTGTTGAAACCGGTGTACTGGTACTTCGGCCAGTCCGCCGGAGGGGACAACGCCTACATCTATGACACGGGGAACGTCGTGCTGTTCTGGGGCGGGATCGCCGCCTTCATCTGGTGCGGGATCGCGGCGGTCCGTGCGAGATCGATCGCGCTCGGCTTCGTCGTGTATGCGGGGCTCACCCAGTACGTCGCGTGGATCCCGATCAGCCGCGTGCTCTTCTTCTACCACTTCTTCACGGCGTTGCCGTTCTATCTGCTCGGACTGGCCGCGGGCCTCGCCTATCTCTGGGAAACGGGGCGCGTACGACCGGTCGTCGTGTATCTCGCCGCCGCCGCGGCCGCGTTCGGGTACTTCTATCCGTTCATCTCGGCGCAGCCGTTTCCCGGGGCGCAGGCGGGGATGTTCTTCATTCTCCCGACATGGACGTATGACTGCCAGTTCTACCCGACGTTCGTCTGCAATCCGACGCTCGGCGGATCATTCAGCGCGGCGGCGCTCTTCGGCCGTCTCGCGATCTCTCTCGCGCTCGCGGCCGGCATTGCCCTCCTGCTCTTCGCGGCGATGCGTTCGCCCGCGGCCGCACGCCTTCTGGCTACGGTGAGGCCGGAAGCGCGCCGCTAGCGAAGAGCAGCGCTCCGGCCGCGCTGCCGACGACGGCCGCGATCAGGATCGCCAGCGCGACGCTCGTCACGGTCCGCCCGAACGCCGCCAGACCCGACGGTCCAGGCGCCGCGTAGAGCACGAGCGTGACGTTGTCCGCGCCACCGCGCTCGTTGACCAGGTCGACAAGATGGTTGACCGTCCGTTGCAGGTCCTTCCCGCCAAGGCGCGGCGCGAGCTCCTCGTCCGCGACGTGCCGGGTCAGCCCGTCGGAGCAGAGCAGGAGTCGATCGCCCGCGCGCAGCGTCTCGACGAAGACGTCGGGCTGCACGCCGCGAGGGTCACCGACGAATCGCGTGATCGAGCTCGGGGTCGCGCCTGAATGATCCGCGGTCACCCGACGAAGCTGTCCATCTCGGAGGAGGTACGCGCGGCTGTCGCCGAGGTTCCCGATCACCGCGTCGCTCCCGGCGATCGCCGCGGCGACGAGCGTCGAAGCGGCGCCCGGCTGTCCGCTCTCTCCGGCACGCGCGAGGACGGCGTCGTTGGCTTCGCGCATCGCGGTCGCGAGCGCGTCGGAAGGCGAGGTGCCGTTCGGCGCGGCGAAAAATCGCCGGACGAGCGTGTCGACGGCCGCGGCGCTCGCGGTCCCGCCGCCGGCCTGTCCGCCGACGCCGTCCGCGACCGCGAGCAGCGTCGAGCGGCGCTCTTCGCGCACGACAAAACGGTCCTCGTTCTGTTCGCGGACGCGACCCGTGTCGGTCCGCGCAGCGGTGCGACCCGGCAGGATCAGTCCCCCTTCCCGGTGCAGCCCTTCCCCGCGACGTAATACAACGAGACGTACTGGCGCGGAGTGATGGGCGCACCCGCCGCCGGATCCTGTCGTGCTACCGAGCACGCTGCGCCGCCCGCACCGGCGGCGACGGTCCACGAGGCGTTGTAGCCGGCGGCCTGGAGCGCCGAGATCGCGTCCGACAGGCGCTTGCCCACGACCGCGGGTGTCGTGCCCGCGGCGGCGCTTGGCGCTGGGCTCGCCCCGGCCGGGGCGACCGGCGTCAAGGCTCGCGGGAACGAGGCGAAGAAGAGCGCGGTCGCCAGCAACACGGCGAGGATCGCGAGCAGCGCCACGGTGCTGTCAAGTCGAGGAAGCGCGAACGACCGGCCAAGGCGTGTCGGTGCCGGAACCAGCGACGAGGTCGCGTCTCCCTGGTCGAGCACGTCCGCGAGCGCCCGCGCGAAGGCGCCCGCGCTCGAGTAGCGCCGGCTCGGGTCGACCGAGAGCGCGCGAGCGAGCACGTCGTCCACACGCGCGTCGAGTCCGAGGCGCCGATGACCGAGCGAGGGCGGCGGGCCGAGCAGGCGGCGCCGGACGAGCTCCTCCGTCGAGACCCCCTCGAACGCAGGTGCGCCCGCGAGCAGCTCGTAAGCGAGCAGGCCGAGTCCGTACACGTCGGTCGCGGGACCGACCGGGCCTCCTTCGACGCGCTCCGGCGCGATGTAGCGCGCCGTGCCGAGCAGCTGCTGTTCGTCGCGGTCGCGTGCCGCGCGGGCGATCCCGAAGTCCGTCAGCTTCGCGACGCCGCTTTGATCGACGATCACGTTCGCTGGTTTGACGTCGCAATGGATGACCCCCGCCGCATGCGCCGCATCGAGGGCCGCCGCGACCTGAACGGTGAGCCGCGCGGTCTCGCGAGCCGGGAGCGGGCCGCGCTCCGCGGCGACGTCGCGAAGGGTCTTGCCCGACACGAGCTCCATGACCATGAACGCGTCGGCATCATCGCGTCCTTCGTCGAAGACGGTGACGACGTTGGGATGGACGACGGACGCCGCGCGTCGCGCCTCGTCGGCGAAGCGCGCGCGGAAGGCATCGTCGGCACCGGCGCCGAGCAGCTTCACCGCGACCTCGCGCTCGAGCTTCTCGTCACGCGCGCGCCAGACCTCGCCCGCACCGCCTTCGTCGATCCGCTCGAGGAGGCGATAGCGCTTCGCGAGAAGCCGCCTGCGTTTCGGGGACGTGAGCACCTCGCTCGCCATACGAGGAAGGGACCGCAAGACTCGTGCGAGGAGGCCGTTACGCGAGGCGGACGAGCGTTTGGAGCGAGTCCTCGTACGTCCGGTCGCTGCCGAGGATCGCGAGCTCCTCGCCGATGAGCTCCACGATCGCCGGCGAGGGCATCGGAATGGTGCGCTCCCACCGGACGCGCCCGTCGACGATGACCGTTTCGGTCTGATGCCGGGGATCGGGCTGGCGCTTCACGACGAATTCGCCGAGCTGACCGTCATGCTCCGCCTGTATCCGTATCCCCGAGACATCGCCGTCGTCGAGACCACGTTCGAAGCGCGGGCGGGCCCGCAGCATGATCCGTCGCGCATCGGATCGTTCGATCGCGAAGAGCAGCCCGCCCGCTTCATGCGGGGCGATGGCCTCATGTGGCCGCCAGCCGAGCCGGGACGCGAGCCACCCGAGGAACAGCAGGGCCTGTGACGGATTGCTGTCGCGACCGTCCATGTCGACCGCATAGCCGACGCGCACACCGGTCACACCGCTCAGGAACGGCCGCCAGGCCGGGACGTCGAAGAAGAGCGTGACGCACTCGCGCCACGGCGTCAGGCGTGTCCAGTTGAGGTCGGTGACGCCGAAGCGCCCGTGAGCGCGCTCGCAGAGCTCGGCGAGCTCTGGCAGCGTCGCCTGGGGTCGCGCGAAGTCCGCCGAGTCGACGATCAGCCGGTCGGCCAGCGCGAGCACCTGCCCGAAGAGTCGCCCGCTCGTGGGCGGGTTCCCCGTCCACCACACGAACACGGGAAGGTCCGGAACGAGCAGGGGGATGACCGCGGACGCCAGTCGCTCATCGGAGTCCCCACGGGCGCGGAGGAGGATCTGCTCGTACGAGACCAGCCGGGCGCCGTCGCTGCTCGGCAAATGGCAGTGCATCTCGATCGCGGCGTCGACTCCTTCAGGCGCCCGACGGTCGGCGAGGACGACGATCGCGCGCGAGGGGTGACGAAGCGCGAGCTGCGAGATGCTCTCGGCGGCGCGCCGCGCATGGAGCTCGCGGTCGGCGTACACGATCAGGTTCAGCACGGAAGCACGCGCGATGGTGCGGCCCTGTTCCCGCGCGTGAGCGCTCTGCGCGCGCCGCAGGCGTGCGAGTTCCCGCTCGAGTTCCGCGACGCTCGCGGCGCGCGCTCCCCAGAACGCGGTGTCCACGTCGCCGATCACGCTTTGCGCCACTCCCGGCCGTCCTGCTCGATCAAGGCATCCGCCTCCGGCGGTCCCCACGAGCCGGCCTCGTAGAAGTACGGCGGCTCGGGGCTCGCTGCCCACGCGGCGATGATCGGATCGACGAACGCCCACTGCTGGTCGACCTCGTCGCGTCGCGTGAAGAGGGTCGCGTCGCCGCGGAGCGCGTCGAGGATCAACGTCTCGTACGCGTCCGGCGCGTCGACCATGAACGAGGCGCCGTAATCGAAGTCCATGTTCACCGAGCGGATGCGGATCCCCTGCACCGGCACCTTCGCCCCGAACTTGAGCGAGACGCCCTCATCCGGCTGGATCCGCAGGACGAGCGCGTTCGGGTCGAGGCCCGCGGAGGCCTCGCGCGAGAACAGCTGGTGGGGCGCGACGCGGAATTGGATCGCGATCTCGGTCGTGCGCTTGGGGAGCCGCTTGCCGGTGCGCATGTAGAAGGGCGTTCCCTCCCAGCGCCAGTTGTCGACGAAGCCCTTGAGCGCGACATACGTCTCGGTCCGCGAGTCCTTCGCGATGCCCGGCTCCTCGCGGTAGCCCGGCACCGCGACGCCCTCGATGAATCCGTGGGTGTACTGGCCCCGGACCGCATGATCGGGGAGATCCTCGGCGCGTATCGCGCGCAGCGCGCGCAGCACTTTCACCTTCTCGTCGCGCACCGCCTTGTCGTCGAACGCGGCCGGCGGCTCCATCGCCACGAGCGCGAGGAGCTGAAGTAGGTGGTTCTGCACGATGTCTCTCATGGCGCCGGCCTGCTCGTAGTACCCCGCCCGCTCCTCGACGCCGATGGTCTCGGCCGCCGTGATCTGCACGTGATCGACGTACTGCCGGTTCCAGATCGGCTCGAAGATGCCGTTGGCGAATCGCATGACGAGGATGTTCTGGACGGTCTCCTTGCCGAGGTAGTGATCGATGCGGAAGACCTCGTCCTCTCGGAAGACCTGATGGATCGTTTCGGTGAGCTCTCGTGCCGACTGACGGTCGCGCCCGAACGGCTTCTCGACGACGATGCGCGCCCATCCGGTCCGGCCGCGAAGGCCATGGACGCCGATGGCTTTCACGATCGCCGCGTACGATCCCGGCGGCGTCGCGAGATAGAACAACCGATTCGCGTTGGTGCCGAGCTCGACGTCGAGATGGTCGAGGCGCTCGCGGAGAGCGTCGTAGCCATGATCATCAGGCGTCGGGACGAAGAAGAGGTGCTCGGCGAAGGTCTTCCACACCTCCTCGTTCAGCGGTTTGGTCCGGCTGTGCTCGCCGACCGCGTCGTGGAGCTCCGCGCGGTACTGATCGTCGGTGAGCGGTTGGCGCGCCGAGCCGACGATCGAGAAGCTGCCCGGAAGGAGGCGCTGCAGCGCGAGGTTGTAGAGCGCGGGCATCAGCTTGCGCTGGGTGAGGTCACCCGATCCGCCAAAGATGACGATCGTCGACGGCTCGGGCGTGCGCGCCAGGCGCAGACCTTCCCGCAGCGGATTGACGATCGTGGTGGCCACTATTCCTTCGCAGGTGCTTGCCCCTGCAACCCCTCACTCTCCTCGGCGAGACGCCGCTCATTTGCCAGCATTAGCTGGCTCTCTCGCTCGCGCGATGTCGTCCTCATTCTTTTTTCAGTGCGTGTCCGCCGAACTGGTTTCGGAGCGCGGCCGCGACCTTCATCGCGTAGCTGTCATCCTGTCGCGAGACAAAACGCGCGAACAGCGAGTGCGCGATCGCCGTCATCGGGACGCCGTGATTCACGCCCTCGATCACCGTCCAGCGCCCCTCGCCCGAATCCTCGACCCATCCCTTGATGCCGGAGAGGTCGGATCCGTCCTCCGCGAAGGCGCGCTCGGCGAGCTCGAGGAGCCACGAGCGCACGACACTGCCCTGCAGCCAGACCTGCGAGACCATGCGCAGGTCGAGCTGGAACTCGCTCGCGTGCAGCAGCTCGAAACCCTCGCCGTACGCCTGCATCATCCCGTACTCGATCCCGTTGTGGACCATCTTCACGAAGTGACCGGCGCCGTTCTTTCCGAAATGCGCCCAGCCATTCGGCGGCGCGAGCGTGTCCAGCGCCGGCTTCGCGATCGCGACCGCGTCGGCGGGACCTCCGACCATCATGCAGTACCCGTTCGCGAGTCCCCAGATGCCTCCCGAGACACCGACGTCGAGGAATCGGAGTCCCATCGCCTCGTATTTGACGGCGCGCCGCATCGAGTCGCGGAAGTTGCTGTTCCCGCCGTCGACGAGCACGTCGCCCTTCGATGCGTAACGCGCGAAGTCGTCGAGGGCATGATCGGTGGGCTCGCCCGCCGGCACCATCGCCCAGAGCACGCGCGGCGGCTTCAGCTGTCGGATCATGTCCTCGACCGACTTCGCTCCGACCGCGCCGTGCGCGACCGCTTCCTGCACCGGCTCGGGGCTGCGGTTCCCCGCGATGACGCGATGACCGCCGCGGGCGAGGCGCGTGGCCATGTTCCCGCCCATCCGCCCGAGACCGTACAGACCAATCTCCATCGGCCGCTCCCGCTTCTTCGCTCTTGCCCGAGACGATATGCCGATCATCTTCGGAGGCCGGCGCTGACCAGCACGGCTGCCCCGAGCGGGAGGGCTACTCTCATCGGGTGAGCACCGCGCGGACGGAGACTTCGTCGAAGCTCGAGACCTACCGCGATCTCGCCCGGCAGCTTCGCATCGACAGCATCCGCTGCTCGAGCGCCGCCGGATCGGGCCATCCGAGCTCGTCGCTTTCCGCCGCGGACCTTATGGGTGTCCTGCTCGCCGGTCATCTTCGCTACGACTACGGGCGCCCGGATGATCTCGCGAACGACCATCTCATCTTCTCGAAGGGACATGCCTCTCCCCTCGTCTACTCGATGTTCAAGGCCGCCGGCGCGATCACCGACGACGAGCTCATGACGTTCCGCCGGTTCGGCAGCCGCCTCGAGGGTCATCCCACACCGGTGTTGCCGTGGGTCGACGTTGCCACGGGCTCGCTCGGGCAGGGTCTGCCGATCGGCGTCGGGATCGCGCTGGCCGGCAAACGTCCACTCGATGCGCCGTACCGCGTCTGGGTGCTGGTCGGGGACAGCGAGACGGCGGAAGGCTCGATCTGGGAGGCGTTCGACCACGCCGGTCACGAGGGCCTCTCCAATCTCACGGCGGTCATCGACGTCAACCGTCTCGGGCAGCGTGGCCCGACCGAGCTGGGGTGGAACCTCGATGCCTACGCGGCACGCGTTCGGGCCTTCGGGGTCGACCCGATCGTCATCGACGGGCACGACCTCGCGCAGATCGACGACGCCTACACCCGGGCCCGGGGGTCGGAGCGTCCCACCGCGATCATCGCGAAGACGATCAAGGGAAAGGGCGTCTCGTTCATCGAAGACAAGGAGGGCTGGCACGGCAAGGCGCTGGACGCCGAGCAGGAGAAGCTGGCCCTCGCGGAGCTCGGCGAGAGTCCGAATCGCAAGTTCGCGGTCGCGAAGCCCGAGCACTGGAGCCCGCGCCCGCTCCAGCGCGGCGGCGCGGTGGCCCTCAAGAGGTACACCGAGCCGGTCGCGACCCGGAAGGCGTACGGCGAGGCGCTTGCCGCGCTCGGCGCCGTCCGTGGCGACGTCGTGGCGCTCGATGCGGAGGTGAGCCACTCGACCTACGCCGAGGACTTCAAGAAGACGGCGGCGGACCGGTTCTTCGAGATGTACATCGCCGAGCAGCAGATGATCGCGGCCGCGGTTGGCATGCAGGTCGTGAAACTGGTTCCCTTCGCGTCGACCTTCGCCGCGTTCCTCACCCGCGCATACGACTTCATTCGCATGGCCGCGATCTCGCGCGCGAACATCCGCCTCGCTGGGTCGCACGCCGGTGTGTCGATCGGTGAGGATGGGCCGTCGCAGATGGCGCTAGAGGATCTCGCCATGATGCGCGCGGTGCACGGGAGCACGGTGCTGTACCCGAGCGACGCCAACCAGGCCGCGAAGCTCGTCGTCGCGATGGCCGACCGAACGGGCATCAGCTACATCCGGACGACGCGTGAGCAGACGGCGATCATCTATGAGGGGAAGGAAGAGTTTCCGATCGGCGGCAGCAAGGTCGTGCGCGGCGGCACCGATAAGGATCAGGTCGCGATCGTGGCCGCCGGGATCACGCTGCACGAGTCCATCAAGGCGCATGAGACGCTCGCCGCGCAGGGCATCACGGCTCGCGTCATCGATCTCTACTCGATCAAGCCGCTCGACACGCGCGCGCTCGTCGACGCCGCCAAGACGACCGGCGGCCGGATCGTCGTCGTCGAGGACCACTGGCCCGAGGGCGGTATCGGCGATGCGGTCCTCGACGCGCTCGCGGCGAAGGGCGTACGCGACGTCCGCTACCGCCACCTTGCGGTTCGCACGATGCCGGGCTCGGGAAAGCCGGCGGAGCTGCTCGACGCCGCGGGCATCAGCACGGTCCACATCGTCCGTGCGGCGAGGGAGCTCGTCGGCTAGCGCAGGGCTTCTGCTAGCCTGCCTCGCGAGGGAGGGGACCGTTGGAGATCGTCGTTCTCATCGTCATCGTCGCGGCGCTCGCGCTCTTCCTGATCGCGACGTACAACCGCCTCGTCACGTTCCGTCAGCGCGTCAAGGAGGCGTGGGCCGACATCGACGTGCAGCTCAAGCGGCGCCACGACCTCATCCCCAACCTCGTCGAGACCGTGAAGGGCTACGCGACGCACGAATCCACGGTCTTTCAGAACGTGACGCAGGCCCGGGCCGCGGCCGTCGCCGCGGGCGCGTCGGCGTCGCCGCAGGAGCGCGCGCAGGCCGAGAACATGCTCACCACCGCCCTCCGCTCGGTGTTCGCGGTCGCCGAGAACTACCCGCAGCTGCAGGCGGTGCAGGAGTTCAAGGATCTATCCGAGAACCTCACCGCGACCGAGGACAAGATCGCGTTCGCGCGCCGCTTCTACAACGGCAACGTTCGCGATTACAACACCGCCCTCCAGACGTTCCCGACGAACGTTCTGGCCGGGGCGTTCGGCTTCAAGTCCGAGGAGTACTTCGAGCTCGCGGACACGGGGGAGCGCGAGGCGCCGCAGGTGAAGTTCTAGGCCCGTCCGCCAAGCTCTAGCCTTTTCGTAGATGGCGACCCAGCCTTCGCCGGCCCACCTCTCGATCTACGACGCGGCCGCCGCAAATCGCTGGCGAACGCTGGCGCTCATCGCGGTGTTCACCGCGCTCATCGCGATCCTTGGGTATTTCGTGGGGGAGTACTTCTCCCCCGGCGGCGGCGTCGCGGTGCTGCCGTTCGCGCTCGCGCTCGCGTTCGGGTCGTCGCTGGTCTCGTACTTCGCCGGTGACAAGCTCATCCTGGCGCAGACCCAAGCGCGCGAGCTTGCTCCGAACGAGGAGCCGCAGCTTCACAACGTCGTCGAGACGCTCGCGATCGGTCTTGGGATGCCCACGCCGCGGCTCTTCCTGATCGAGGACTCGGCGCCCAACGCGTTCGCGACCGGTCGCGATCCGAGGCACGCGTCGGTCGTCGTCACGCGTGGGCTCCTCGACAAGATGGACCGCACCGAGCTCGAGGGTGTGATCGCGCACGAGCTGTCGCACGTCGGCAACCGCGACATCCGGGTCATGCTCCTGGTCACCGTGCTGGTCGGGACCGTCGCGCTTCTCGCGGACTGGATGTGGCGTTCGATGTTCTGGGGACGCGGCCGTCGCGATCGGAGCGGGGGCAACGCGATCATCATGGTCGTCGCCATCGCGCTTGCCGTGCTGACGCCCATCATCGCGACGTTGATCCAGCTCGCGGTCTCTCGACAGCGGGAGTATCTGGCCGACGCGTCTGGTGCGCTCCTCACGCGATACCCGCCGGGGCTCGCGTCCGCGCTGCGAAAGATCGCGGCGGATCCCGAGCCGCTCGAGGTCGCCAACAAGGCGACGGCGGCGCTGTACATCGCCAATCCGTTAAAAGACGCTCCCGCGTTCTTCGACCACCTTTTCGACACCCATCCGCCGATCGAGGAGCGCATAAAGAGACTCGAGGCGATGTAGTTGACGCGTTTTCCGATCACGACGGCGACCGCGGTCGCGGCGGTTGTGGTCGTGTTCGTTCTCGCGGTCGGCGCCGGCGCGGCGGTCGGCGTCATCGCTCGCCCCTCGCCGACGCCGGCCCCGACCCCGGTCTACACGCCCGCCCCGAGCCCCACGCCCGAAGACACCGGACCGCTCCTCTTCCAGCAGCCGCTCTCGTCCGGCTGCGCGACGAGCGACGACGTCTTCGTCGTCTCCAACGGCGGCGGCATCGGACGTTTCGACGGTCAGCGCTGGCAGCTGATCGACTCGACGCTGCGCTCGCTCGTCGACGCCGGCTGCACGCGCACGACGCTCGTCGCGGTCGGTGGCGCCGGTCGCATCCTCACCGTCGATGGCGTCGGCAAGACGATCCGCGCCGACGACGTGGGCTTCGTCGACTTCAACGGCGTGTCGATCCTTCCGGACGGCGCGCTGGTGGTCGGATCGCAGGGCACGGTCGATCGCCAGACCGCCGCGGGATGGCTGCCGTACGCGCAGGGGATCACCGAGGACCTCTTCGGCGTCGTCGGCTTCAGCGGAACGTCGGCGTGGGCGGTCGGATCGGGCGGCGTCTCGTACCGGCTCGAAGCGGACGGCTGGCATCAGCAGGAGACCGGGACCACCGCCGCGCTGCGAACGGTGTCGGGCGCGTCGGGCAGCGATGCCGTTGCCGCGGGCGACGATGGCGTCTTGCTCCGGTTCGACGGGAAGTGGCGACCGCTCGACAGCGGTGTTCGGACGGCGCTGCGAGCGTCCACGCGGGCTGGCGGAGTCACCTATGTCGTCGGTGACGGCGGTGTCGTTCTTCAGATCACCGGCGCCGACGTCGCGAAGCTCGATCTCGGCACGAGCTGCGCGATCACCGGCACGTTCGCCCGCGGCGCGGAGGTCTGGTTCGTCGGATCCGAAGGAACGAACGCCGGCGTCTGGCGCAAGCAGGGGGAGCGGATCGACCGTTGGGGCACGTGCTAGCGGAGGACCCGCCGCTGCGCGGCGTCCGCGTCATCGAGGTCGGCAATTACATGGCGGGGCCGTTCTGCGGGATGCAGCTCGCCGATCTCGGCGCGGACGTCATCAAGATCGAGCACCCGCGCGGCGGCGACCTCGCCCGATTCCTCGAGCCCTTCGTCGACGGAGAGAGCGGGAACTTCGCGCGCCTGAACCGCGACAAGCGCAGCCTCGCGGTCGATCTGAAACGTCCCAAAGGTCAGGACATCTTTCGCACGCTCGCGCGCACCGCCGACGTCATCGTCGAAAACCTGCGACCTGGAACGATGGCCGATCTGGGGCTCGCCCCCGGAGCGCTCATGGAGGCCGATCCCCAGCTCATCTACGTCGCGGTCACCGGCTACGGCCTCGACGGTCCGTACGCGGGTCGGCCCGCGCTCGACATCATCGTGCAGGGGCAAAGCGGCCTCATGAGCGTCACCGGCGACGAAGGTGGCGCTCCGGTGAAGGTCGGCGTCTCCATCGCCGACCTCGCGGCCGCGCTCTACGCGACCATCGGGACGCTCGGCGCGCTGCGCGCGCGCGACCGCGATGGAAAGGGGCAGCTGGTCGATATCTCGATGTTCGAATCGGCCGTCTCGCTCGCGGTCTGGGAATCCGGCGTCTACTTCACGACCGGGGAGGTCCCGCGTGCGGCCGGCTCCGCGCACAAGCTCGTCGCGCCGTATCAGGCGATCGCGGCGTCGGACGGGCACTTCATCGTGGGGGCGACGACCCCGCCGAACTGGTCGGCGTTCTGTCGAGCCCTCGGGCTCGAATGGATCCAGAACGACCGCCGCTACATCGACGCCTCGGCGCGCCGCCGCAACCGGGAGCCGCTCATCCAGACGATCGAGACGGTCACGAAGACCAGACCGGCGGCGCACTGGCTCACCGTCCTGCGCGAGGCGGGTGTCCCCTGCGGCGAGATCGCCGACTATGGCGACGTGTTCCGCGACGAGCACCTCGAGGCCCGCGGGTTCTTCGTAGACCTGCCACACAGCTCGCTCGGCACCGTCCGTGGCCTCGGTTCGCCCGTCCGACTTTCGCGCACTGCGGTCCACCCGCGCCGCGCCGGGCCACGCCTGGGGGAGCAAAGCGGTGAGATCCTGCGCGAGATCGGACTCTCCGAGGGCGAGATCGCGCGGCTCGTCGCGGACGGCGTGGTGGCGCGCGCGTGAGCAGAGAGGTCGTCGCCGAGCGCCGCGGCCAGGCGCTCTGGATCACCGTCGATCGGCCCGAGTCGCGGAACGCGATGACCTTCGCGATGTACGACCGCATCGCCGAGCTCTGCCGTGGGGCGAATGACGATCGAGACGTTCGGGCGGTCGTCCTCACCGGCGCCGGCGAGGCGTTCGTCGCGGGCACCGACATCGCGCAGTTCGTCGAGTTCAGCACGGCCGAGCAGGCGCTCGACTACGAGCGCCGCATGGACACGTGGCTCGGGGCGATCGAGGACGTGCGCGTCCCGACGATCGCGGCACTGCGTGGTCCGGTGATCGGCGGCGGGCTGGCCATGGCGGCGGCCTGCGACCTGCGCGTGGCGGCGCCCTCGGCGAGGTTCGGCGTCCCGGTCGCGCGCACGCTCGGGAACTGTTTCTCGGCGGCCAACCTGGTGCGGCTTGGCGCGCTCGTCGGGATCGGCCGCGTCCGCGAGCTTGTGCTCACGGCCCGGCTCATCGACACGCACGAGGCGCGCGGCATCGGTCTGGTCAGCGAGGTCGTCCAGACCGAAGAGTCGCTCGTGCCGCGGGTCGACGAGCTCGTGGCGCAGCTGGCCTCGTACGCGCCGCTCACGCTCCGCGCGACCAAGGAGATGGTCCGGCGGATCCGGGAGCGCATGATGCCCGACGAGGCCGCGGACCTCGTCGCGCTGTGCTACACGAGCGCCGACTTCCGCGAGGGCGTCCGCGCGTTCATCGAGAAGCGCAAGCCCGCTTGGCGAGGCGTATGACGCGACACTGATCATCCCGTCCGCAGCCGCGGGTCGAGCGCGTCGCGCAGCGAGTCTCCGAACAGGTTGAATCCAAAGACCGCGAGGCTGATCGCGACGCCGGGCGCGACCGCGAGCCAGGGCGCTCGCTCCAGGAACTGCATGCCCGCGCCGCGGAGCATCAGGCCCCACGACGGCGTCGGCTCGAACACGCCCAGCCCGAGAAACGAGAGCGACGCCTCGAGCAGGATGGCCTGGCCGAGGAACGCCGTCAGCATGATGAGATAGGGCGCGAACACGTTGGGGGCGACGTGGCGGAACATGATCCGAATGCCGCCCGAGCCCACCGCACGGGTCGCCTCGATGTACGGCATATTGACGATGCCCAGAGCGCTCGCACGGACGACCCGTGCCACGCGCGGGATGATCGGGACGGTGATGGCGGCGATCACGTTGCCGATCTTGTCCTCGCCCGTGCCGAGCGCCGCGACGACCGCGATGGCGATCACGATGAGCGGAAAGCTCAGCAGGACGTCCATGAGGCGCTGGATGAGCGTGTCGACGCGCCCGCCGAAATACGCGCTGACAACGCCGATGACGAGGCCGACGCTGCACCCGACGACGGACGAGGCGAAACCGACGAGGAGCGCGGTCCGCGCGCCGAACACCAGGCGCGAGAACACGTCGCGGCCGAATGGGTCCGTTCCGAGCAGATGCTCCGGCGAGGGCGGCTCGAGAAGGTCCGCGAAATTGATCTTCACGGGGTCGTAGGGCGCGATGACCCCGGCGAGCGCGGCCGCGACGATCATGACCACGATCAAAACCGCGCCCGCGGTGCCGAGGGGACGCCGCCGCACGAAATCCGCCCAGAACCGGACGAACCGTCGCCGGCCCGTCGACTCGAGGTATCGGCGGCGGGCGATGATGTCGGCCGAACTGACCAGCTCGGCCATCAGGCGTACCGGATCCGCGGGTCCAGCACGACGTAGATCATGTCGACCGCGAAGTTCACGATGACGAATACCGCCGCGAGGAGCAGCACGAGCGACTGGATGAGCGTGTAGTCGCGGTGCGCGACCGCGTCGACGAGCAGCTTGCCGATGCCGTTCAGATTGAAGACCTGCTCGGTGACGACGAGGCCGCCGATGAGGAACGCGAACTCCAGGCTGATCACGGTCACAACGGGAAGGAGCGCGTTCCGAAGCGCGTGCCGCATGACGACAACGCTTTCACGCACCCCCTTCGCGCGGGCGGTGCGGACGTAGTCCTCGCGGAGGACCTCGAGCACGGTGGAACGCGTCATGCGCATCGACACCGCCGAGTAGCGGTATCCGATCGCGATCGCAGGGAGGATGAGCCCCGCGAGATTGGCGACTGGGTCCTCGGTGATGGGCGTGAACACCAGTGGCGGGGCCCAGTTGAACACCGTGATCGTGAACAGGACCATCAGCAGGCCGATCCAGAAGCTCGGCAACGAGAGCCCGCCGATCGAGAACACCCGGATGGCGTAATCGACCCAGGTGTCCTGCTTGACCGCCGCGACCACGCCCAGCGGCAGCGCGATCACCACCGCGAGGAGGGTCGCGATCACCGCGAGCTCCAGCGAAAGCGGCAGACGGATCTCGATCTCGTCCACCACCGAATGCCCGGTCCAGAGCGATTGCCCGAGATCACCGTGGGCGATCTGTCCCATCCAGTCGGTGAACTGATTCCACATCGGCTTGTCCAGCCCAAGGAGGTGCCGCTGCTCGTCGATCACTGACTGCGGCACCGCGGATCCGGCGTACTGGAGCGCGACGATGTCTCCGGGGACGGCGCGCATGATGACGAAGGTGAGGACCGCGACGCCGATGAGCGTCGGGATCATCAGCAGGAGCCGCCCGATGACGTACCGGCGCATCCGGTAAGTCTCAGGCGGCTCCCGCGAGTCCGCTACTTCGGGGTTATCGCTGCGCCAGCCAGACGGTCGCGAGGTCCTGGTTCGTGTAGTGGTTCGAACCGATGCGCCAGCCGCGCACGACGTTCAGGTAGGGGATGATGCGGTACCACCAGAGGACGGGGTACTGGTAGGCCTTCGTGTCCATCGCGTACTTCTCGATATCGGCGACGAGCGCCTTGCGCTTGGCCGGATCGGTCTCGCGGCCCTGCGCGTCGATCTTCTTGTCGAGGTCGGCGTCGTCGTAATACGC
>VBGS01000179.1 GCA_005889445.1 Chloroflexota bacterium | reverse complement strand
TAGCGGTACCGCTTGATCCGCACCATGAGCTGGCCGGTGATGACGCTCGCGGTGATGAGACCGACCATGAGCGGGGTGATCAGCAGGCCCGAGTTCGTCGCGGGGATCCCGAGGACGCCCTGGTAGATGAGCGAGACGTAGAGGATCGCGCCGAACATCGAGAAGCCCAGCAGGAAACCGATCACCGTAGACACGGCGAACGTCGGATTCTTCCAGAGCACGAACGGCACGATCGGGTGGGGATCGCGCTGCTCGATGATGAAGAAGATCACGCCCATGACGGCCGCGACGACGAGCAGGCCGAGCACCTCGGGCGAGGTCCAGTCGTGGTCCCGAGTGATCGACAGCGCGATCAGGAGTGGGACGAGCGACGCGGCGAGCGTTACCGCACCGAAGAAGTCGATGTCGCGCCATGAGGCGCGGTGCGCGACACGCGGGATGGTCAGGAAGCAGACGGCAATCGCGAGGATGCCGACCGGGACATTGACGTAGAAGACCCAGCGCCAGCTGAGATTGTCGGTGAGGTAGCCACCGACGGTCGGTCCGACGACGGAGGCGAGGCCGAAGATCCCGCCGAAGACGCCCTGCAGCTTGGCACGCTGCGCAGGCGGGTAGAGGTCACCGATGGTGGCGAAGACGCTCGCGAAGAGGACCCCTCCGAACACGCCCTGCAGGGCACGGAAGCCGACGAGCTCGGCCATGTTCTGGGCCTGTCCGCACAGTGCGGACGCCAGGACGAAGCCGATCATGCCGCCCAGGAGGAACGGCTTTCGGCCGAAGAGGTCGCCGAGCTTGCCCGCGATCGGGGTCAGCGTCGTCGAGCTCACGAGGTAGCCGGTCGCGACCCAGGCGTAGAAGTCGAGCCCGTTGAGCTCCGCGACGATCCGCGGCAGCGCGGTTCCGACGATCGTCTGATCGAGCGCGGCAAGGAACAGCGCGAGGCCGACACCGACAGTGGCGAGGATGCGTGCCCTGCGGGTCATGTCACCGGACATTGGCGTTCTCCTTGGCGATGGCTTCGATCGCGTCTTGAAGGTCGGACAGCGAGGCGTGGAGGCGCGAACGCTTCTCCGCCGGAAGGCGCGCGAGCACGTGAGCGACGCGCTCCTTCATGTACTCGCGATAGCGGTCCAGCTCGCGTCGGCCACGCGCCGTGAGCTCGACGAGAACGACCCGACGATCGTTCGCATCCTCGAGCCGGCGCGTGAAGCCGTCCTTTGCGAGCGAGTCAACGATCTCGGTGAGCGCCGGAGCGGTCATCGCGCAGCGCTGGGCAAGCTCTCCGCTTCGCATCGCGCGCTCACGCAGCTGCCACATCACGCCGGCGCGGTTCGCGGTCATCGGATGCTGCTCGGTCGCCGCCATCGCCATCTTGCCCAGGCGAGGAAGCGTCGCGAGCAGCAAGCCAGCAAGCTCCAGGTCTTCGGCATTCGTCGCGGCCTGCCGCTCGCTCTCGGTCGTCGCTGTCATGATTCGGGCTCCAAATATTTCGGATACCGAACTATAAGGGTCCAGAAGGACCTGGCAACGTTGCCCTGGCTACGTTCGCGCTAGAACGCGCGATCTAGCCGGCGCCTGACTCCACGAACGGCTGCTCGATGTCCGCCGAGAAGAACTTCGTTCCGCCGCAGGTCGGGCAGCGCGCCGGAGCGGCGGCGCCGTGGCTGACGGTCCCGCACGACTCGCAGCGAAAGTGCCGCTGGCCGCCCTTCGCGGGGATGACCGTTGGAGATTCGGCGAGCAGCTGACGGATCGCGCCGAGCTCGTTCGCGACCCGAAGCGGCTCGATGCCCGCCCCGGTCTGGTCGGCTTCGACAAGACGATTCATGAGCGCGTCAAGACGCGCCAGCGCTTCCTTCAAGATCCGTTCTCCCCGGCGAGAATAGTGCTCCCGCGACTAGCGACGCGGCCGAGGCGTGGGAGCCTTGTAGTCGTCGCGCATCTGGAGGCCGGGGTTGCGCTCTTTCTGGGACTCGGGGTCGCCGGTCGGCTTCGGAGCGCTGCGCGGATCGCGATCCTTCGGCGTGTCCCGCGGTCGCCGATCGATGGGCCGCTCCTCGGCCCGCGCACGCTCGGGGTCGGGCGAGGGAAAGTTTCCGTCGCCTTTGTCGTGAGCGCGCCGCGCCGCGAGCGTGCGGGCCGCGCTCCGTCTGGGTTCGCCTCGACGCACGCGCGGCCTTCCTGCACCGCGCGTGCCCCGAGCGAGAAGACGGCGGGTTAGGCCGCCTTCGAGGTGGCCGCGGTCTGCGGACGCGCCGAACGTGATCCGGCGACGTACACGAGCCACGAGAGCACCAGGAACGCGAGGTAGGTCCCCGCGCCGAGCGTCGGTATGCCGAGCGCTCGGTCGAGCGACCACGCGCCAGGGTCGCTCACACCGCTGATGATCGCGACGGCGACGAGCACGAGCGTGAACTCGATGCCGCCCGCGTTGTTCCAGAAGCCCTTCGGCCAGTGGACCTTCGCGAGCGCCGTACCGATCTGCATGGTCACGATCGCCGCGCTGATCGGAACCAGCAAACCAAGCCCAAGCGCGATGCCGCCCGCGAACTCAGCGAGCGCCGTGGTGACTGCCCAGAATCGCGCCGGGCGCATGCCCATGCGCGCCATCCCCTGTGTCCATCCGGCGAGGCCCGGGCCACCCCAGACCCCGAACAGCTTCTGTGCGCCATGCGCCGCGATGACGACGCCGACGATGGCGCGTACCAGCGCAAATGCGAGATCGATCGAGATGACGGGTGTAGTGAAGGTCATCGATGATCCCTCCTTCTTTCGTCGTTACCCCGGCACAACGTGGACCACGCCGGTGGTATTCCCGCGCAAGCGCTCGCCCGGATGGCCGCACTATGTGGCGGTGCTTGTTCGGATCGACCACATCGTCATCAACGTGACCGACTTCGCCAGGTCGAACGCCTTTTACCGAGATGTTCTGGGTGCGGCGCTCGTGGAGATCGATGGGCGCGTCGCGTATCGGATCGGCGGTCAGCAGCTGAACGTCCACGGCCCCGGCGTCAGTCCCGCGATGGTCGCGCGCGTACCGGTCGCGCCCGGAAACAGCGACGTCTGCTTCGAGTGGTCGGGTCCGATCGACGATGCGGTCGCGCACCTAGAGCGGCAGGGCGTGCGCGTTGAGGCGGGCCCGCTCCGGCGTGGCGGGGCGAAGGGGGTCGGGACAAGCGTCTACTTCCGCGATCCTGACGGAAGCCTGCTCGAGCTCATCTCCTATGGCTGAGGAGGATCGAACCGCAGCGTTTTCTCGGACGCTCGCGTGCGGACGTAGCCCGCGAACGTGACCACGGCGCGTACGAGGTCGCCGTAGCGTTCCGGCGCGAGTGCCGGTGCGCGGCAGAGCAACCGGTCGCGCTGCAGCTCCCAGGTGAGCGCGAGGGGCGGCGCCTCGTCCACGAGCCAGGCCATCAGATCGAGATCGAGCAGCTCCGGGACGAAACCGCGATCTGAAGAGCGCACGCGATAACGCGCGTTGAAGTCGCCCCACTCGAGCCTGACAACATCGTGCGATTCGAGCGCGAGATCCGAAGCCGGCTCGATCACGACGTGGGGGTGATCGCCGCCGATCGTCGCGACCGCGCACGAGTACCGAAGAGGCTCGGACATGCTCACGCCATCGCGTGTCTCGACTCGTAGCACGTAGAGGAAGTCGAACGCCTGCACCGCGACGCCGTCGAGCATCCCGCTCATCACGTTCTCGCAGGTCTGCTCGGTCCCGCGTGAGAAGATCTCGAAGGGGAGCCTGAGCGCGGTATTGCCGGGGTACAGAGGATCGCCACGCGCGAACGAAAAACCGAGGCCTGTCGCCGCGGTCCGCATCAGATCCTCGCGTGCCAGCTCGCCGCGGAAGAGCCGGATATAGAGCGGCGCGAGCGCTCCGGTGACCGCGGCGAAGATGAGAGCGACGAGGACGGGCACGCCGAGATGGTGAGGCTGGCGCGGCTCGCGCCGGTCGCATGAACGTCGCGGTTGGGATCGGGCGCGATGGTTCTGTGACGGCGGACGGCGCTCGCGCGCGACGCGAGCGCCGTGGAATTTCTACGGGGTCGAGCGGGCGCGCTCGTACCAGTCCAGCACACGCATGGCGCGCAGGGTATTCCAGCGGCTGGGCCGGCCTTCGCGCTCGTCCATGTCGAGATCGAGATCGCGGACGCGGGCGTTGACCATCTCGCTCTGGTGTGGGTTCTCGAGCGACCATCGGCCGTCGCGGTCACGCTTGGAGCGGACCACGTCGATGGCCTCGGCCACGCGCGCATCGGGCGTCACCTCCGCTGCGCGCAGGTACTCGAGCCCGCGCAACACGTCGTAGTGCCAGCCGGTGGGGAACGAGAACTGAGTGAACGCCGGGTCGATGAGCGTGCCGCTCGACAGGCGGCGCAGCAGCCGGCGTTCGAGCAGGTACTCCTGCCCTCGTTCAAGCGCCGCGGTCAGCTCGGCTGAGCCGCCGGTCGCTCGCGCATGCTCCAGGAGACCTTCGAGGACATCGATCGTCGTGTGGAACGATCCGCGGGTCGAGCCGTTCTCCTGCTCGCAGTTCCACCCGCCATCGGCCATCTGCTCGCCGAGCAGCCGCTCGACGATGCCCCTCACGTCAACGCCGAAGTACGCGCCGACCGCTACCACGCGACCGTTGATGCACGGCTCGACCTCGCCGGCGAACACCGGTGTGCCGTGCCATGGACCTTGCGAGTGGTACGTCGCGTTCTCGCGGACACCGGCGATCGCGCTGCGGGCCTCTTGGCTCGACGCGTCGAGACCCATGTCGCGGAGCATCAGGAGAGCGAGCAGCGAGATCCACTCGGTGTCCGGCGTGCCGGCGTCCCACAGCCCATCGTCCCGCCGGAGGCCGAGGAGGCGCGCGCCCCAGCCTTCGGTGGCCACGCGGGCACGCTCCGCGGCGACCTCGTCGGCCGGAGCATCGGTCAGGTCGCGCAGCGCCTGCCAGCGGATCGCCGGGTCGGCACCCAGCAGCCAGTCGAGCGCGTTCATTGAGCAGGTCCCCTTCGCTTCGCTGCGCGCACCGTAGAGGATGACGAGACAGTCGGCGGCGGGAAAGCCATGCGCCGGGCGGCCCGGCTCGAGCCGGGCCGCTGTCTGTGGAGATGGGGGAGGGTCGAACTCCCCGTCCAAGGCCTGCGCGCGGATCGCGTCTACGAGCGTAGTCGGCGATTTTGATCTCGCGGAACGAGGCGCGCACCGACACGCTCCCCGTTCTCGCCAGGTCGGTTCACTTACTCCCGCCTACCGACCGATCGGCGGGCCGCAGCTCCGCTTATAGCGCCCATCCCCGGCCCGCGGAGCGGAGACCGGGAGGGCGTCTCACTGACTAGGCAGCGAGAGCGTAAGAGTTGTTGGCAGTTGTCTGCCTGCCGTTCGGATTTACGAGGAGGAACGGCGTTCCTCGGCTCGCGGTGGTCCGTCTGCCTGCCCTGTCGAAACCACGCATCCCCGTGGCCCCGGTGGGCGTTATCAATTGTAAGCAATGCAGAGGCCGATCCGGCCAGGGTG
>VBGS01000178.1:5310-7981 GCA_005889445.1 Chloroflexota bacterium | reverse complement strand
CCTGGTCAGCGTCGCGCTCGACCTTGGAGGCCGGCCGTTCTTCACGAGCGACCTGAAGCCGAAGACGCGGACCGTGGGGTCGTTCGATTCGACGCTCATCCCGGATTTCTTCATCGCGCTCACCCAGGGCGCGCGCTGCACGCTTCACGTGACCCAGCGGCGCGGGGGTAACACGCACCACCTGCTCGAGGCGACGTTCAAGGCCTTCGGGCGCGCGCTCGATGCCGCGTCGCAGCGCGATCCCCGCCGGCGCGGCGTCCCGAGCTCGAAGGGCCGCATCGGGTGATCGCGATCGTGGACTACGGGGTGGGGAACCTGGCGAGCCTGGACGCCGCGCTCAGGCGCGCCGGCGCCGACGACGTGCGGATCACAGGGTCGCACGTCGACCTGCTCGCAGCGAAGGCGGTCGTGCTCCCGGGCGTCGGACGCTTCGGTCACTGCGCGAGCGAGCTCCGTCGGCTCGGGCTCGACGTCATCGTGCGGATCGCGCGCGACCGCCGCATTCCGCTGCTCGGGCTGTGCGTGGGGATGCAGCTCTTCTTCGACGAGAGCGAGGAGGACCCGGGGACGCCGGGCCTCGGGATCTGCCGCGGGCGAGTGCGACGGCTGGGCGGCGACGTACGCGTGCCGCACACCGGATGGAACCAGGTGCGCCTGTTGAGACCGCATCCCTGGCTCGCGGGCGTCCCCGACGGGGCGTACTTCTATTTCGTTCACTCGTACGCGGTCGAGCCGGTGGACGCACGGGCGATCGTCGCCTCGGTCGACCACGGTGGCCCGGTCACCGCGGCGGTCGGTGGCGACGGCTTGCTGGGCCTCCAGTTCCATCCCGAGAAGAGCGGCGCGATGGGGACGTCGGCGCTTCGCTCCTTCGTACGGGCGACGGCGGGGTGACGATGCTCGCCAAGCGGGTCATTTCGTGCCTCGACGTGCGCGACGGGCGCGTGGTCAAGGGCACGCGATTCGTGGACCTGCGTGACGCCGGCGATCCCGTCGCCTTGGCATCGCGCTACGACCGTGAGGGCGCCGACGAGGTCGTCTTTCTGGACATCACCGCCACGGCGGAGCGACGGCGGACCGTCATCGCCCTCGCTCGGCGCGTCGCCCGAACGCTCAGCATCCCGTTCTGCGTCGGCGGCGGGATCGGCTCCGCGGACCTCGCGACGGCGATCCTGCGCGCCGGCGCCGACAAGGTCGCGGTAAACACCGCGGCGGTGCGTCGTCCCGCGCTTCTTGGCGAGATCGCCGCGCGCGCGGGCTCGCAGGCGGCCGTGCTCGCGATCGATGCTCGTCGGCGCGATCGCGGATACGAGGTGGTCGTCGAGGGAGGCCGCATCGCGACCGGCCTCGACGCGATCGCGTGGGCCAAAGAGGGCGTCGCGGCCGGCGCCGGCGAGATCCTGCTCACCTCCATCGACCGCGACGGGACGCGCGACGGATTCGACCTGGAGCTGACGGCGCGGGTCGCCGAGGCGGTCCGTGTGCCGGTGATCGCGTCCGGCGGCGCCGGCCGGGTCGGCGACTTCGTGGAGCTCTTCGCGCGGACGGGAAGCGATGCCGGACTCGGCGCGTCGATCTTCCACTCCGGCGAGGTCCTCGTGTCCGATCTGAAACGTGAACTCGCTGCGCGGGGCGTCCGCGTACGACCCAGCACGGAGGCCGCGTGATCGATCGGATCAGCTTCGACGCCGGCGGGCTCGTCCCGGTCATCGTGCAGGACGCCGCCACGGGAGCGGTGCTGATGCTCGGGTACATGGATCGGGAAGCTGTCGAGGCGACACTCCGTACCCGCGAGGTCCATTTCCACAGCCGCTCGCGTCAGCGTCTCTGGAAGAAAGGGGAGACCAGCGGCAACGTGCTTCATCTGGTCGACCTGCGGCTCGATTGCGACGCCGACGCGATGCTCGTGGAAGTCCACCCCGCGGGGCCGGCCTGTCACACGGGAAGCGCGACCTGTTTCGGGCCGGCGAACGATCAGTCCCTGGCGCGCTTTCTGTCCGAGCTCGCGGCGCTGCTCCGCCAGCGCAGGCGCGACCTGCCGAGCGGATCCTTCTCGGCCGAGCTCTTCCGCGGCGGCGCGCCCGCGATCGCCGCGAAGCTGGTCGAGGAAGCGAACGAGACGGCCGCGGCGCTGCGAGGGGAGGGCCGCGAGCGCACGCTCAGCGAGCTGACGGATCTCGTTTATGTGATGCTCGTCCTCGCGACGCACCTCGACCTCGCGCCGGATGAAGTCCGCGCGAGCCTCGAGGAGAAGCGACGTCAGGCGCCAGCGAGACGAGGGCAGACCGCACCTCGCTGACGACGACCGAAGATCGGAGCTGTGACGATGCGTTCGACCGCGGAGACCGGACTTGATCGCCTGCACCAGGCAATGGCGGCGCACGTCGCGAAGGGCGAGCTTCCCGGCATGGTCACGCTCGTCGCGCACGGTGATGACGTGCATGTCGACACCATCGGCACGACCGCGTTCGGGGGCAAGGAGCCGATGCGGCGCGACACGCTGTTTCGCATCACGTCGATGACGAAACCGATCCTGGCCTTGGCGACGATGATGCTCGTGGATGACGGTGTGCTCAACCTTGATGAGCCGGTTGACCGGCTCCTTCCGGAGCTTGCGAATCGGAGAGTTCTGAGGAGCATCGACGGGCCGCTCGACGACACCGTGCCCGCG
>VBGS01000178.1:0-5285 GCA_005889445.1 Chloroflexota bacterium | reverse complement strand
AGGGAACTGGAGCTGGTCATGGGGCCACCGGACCCGCGGACACCCCACGACCCGGATGAGTGGCTGAGGCGTTTCGCGACCCTGCCGCTGATGTACCAGCCCGGCGAGAGGTGGCAATACAACACTGGCTCGCTCGTACTGGGCGTGCTCGTCGCACGCGCGTCGCGCAAGCCACTCGCCGACTTCTTCAGCACCCGCATCTTCGAGCCGCTCGGAATGAAGGACACCGGCTTCACGGTCCCGGCGGAACAGACCAGCCGCATGCCGACCGTGTACATGACGAATTTCGCGACGGGGAAGCTGGAGCAGCAGACGGCCTCACGACCCCAGGTGTGGACACAGCCGCCGCCATTTCCGTCGGGCGCCGCCGGGCTGGTTTCGACCATCGACGATTACCTGGCGTTCGCGCGTCTTCTTCTGAGCGACGGCATGCACAAGGGCAGCCGCCTCCTCTCGGCGAGGTCCGTACACCTGATGACCACGAACCATCTGACACCCGAACAGATCGCGGGCGGCGGTCCGATCCTCGGTGGGCAGGGCTGGGGCCTCGGCATGGCGGTCGCGACGACCCCGGACGAGGTGTCGTCGGTCCCAGGCAGGTACGGCTGGAACGGCGGCTACGGCACGTTCTGGTTCAACGATCCCAGCCGGGACCTTATCGCGATCGCGATGTCACAGGTCTCGGACATCCTGTTCAACGGCACCGCGACCGAATTCGCGAAGTTGGCGGTCAATTCAGACAACGCTGCGTGAGCCACACGCTGGGTCGAGATCAACGAGAAGTCACCGCGGCAAGCGCGGCGCGCACCTCCCCGAGGCGCGTCACGCGCGCGTCGGGTGTCGGCCTCGGTGACGGCGCGGCCTCGTTCGAGCCGCGGTCGATCCAGATGACGCGAAGACCCGCGGCATGCGCGCCCGCGACGTCCCGGGTCGGGCTGTCGCCGACCATGACCGCGTTCTGAGGCGCGACGCCGAGCTCCGTCAGCGCTGCTTCGAAGATGCGCGGGTCCGGCTTACCGATGCCGATCTCGCCGGAGATGATCGAAACGGCGAACCATGCGGCGAGGGACGTGTGCGAGAGCTTCTCGCGCTGCACGTCCGGCGCGCCGTTGGTGACGAGCGCGAGGCGATGGTCGCGCGCCAGATCGCGCACCACCGCTTCGGCGTCGGGATCCACGAGCTGTGTCCGCCGACGCGCGGAAACGAACGCACGGATCGCTTTTTCGACGAGCCCCTCGTCGGCGACGCCGGCGGCGGAGAGGGCGCGGCTCCAGACGCGGCGGCGAAAGTCTGGGACGAAGGCGCGCAGCGCCGCCAGTCCGGCGGTCTCGCCGACGAACTCGCCCCAGAGGGCCTCGCCCCACCAGACCCCGATCGCGTCGGCGTAAGCGAATACCGCCGAGCGGCGGAACAGATCGTCGGCGGCCTCGCGCGCCACCACGACCATGACGTCCACATCGATCCCAGTCCGGCCGGCGATCGCCGCGCACGCCTCGCGCAGCGCCAGAGCGGTGGATTCGTCCTCGAGTAGCAGGGTGTTATCGAGGTCGAAGAGGACGGCAGCGACGGCGCTCGAGCTCGGCGACCGCTGCGTGTTCCTCACTGGGCTTGCACGTTGTAGCAGGACCTGTCGCTGTTTCGGTTCGGAGCCTGGCGTTGCCGCCAGGCTCCCGAACATGGCCCCGACGTGGCTCAGCGCTTGGTGCTGGTGGCCTGCTTCTCCGCGAGGATCTCGGCGAGGCGGTCGTAGGTTTCCTTGGCGCCGGACTCCATGCCGCTGCTGAGCATGCCGTCCAGGTCTTCCTTGCTCTGGAAGAGCGAGCGTGACCTGAAGAGGGTTCGCCCGTCGCCAAGATCTTCGAAGGTGGCGGTGTCGACGCTGATGTGGCCGGCCATCGGCTCGAACTCGAACGTCTGCACGATCCGCTCGGGTGGCGTGATCTCGCGGTACTCGCCGTTGAACCAGAACTCCTGGCCGTCCGAGGCGCGATTCGCGTAGCGCCATTTCCCGCCGACGCGGACGTCCATCTTATCGACGACGGTCGAGTAGCGGCGCGGCCCCCACCACCGTGGGATGAGGTTGGGGTCGATCATCGTTTTGAAGAGCAGCTCACGAGGGGCATCGAAGACCCGCGTGAGCTCGAACTCGACATCAGATAGGCGCTTCATCTTCAGCTCTCTATCGGTTGCGATCACGGTCTTTCTCCTTCTTGTTCTTGATCTCGTGCAGAAGCTCGTCCAGGCGCCCGAAGCTCTCCTCCCAGAAACCGCGGTAGCTCTCGACCCACTCGTCCGCCGCCCTCAGCGGTCGCGCGTTCAGACGGGCCGGCCGCCACTGGGCCTCGCGACCGCGCTCGACGAGCTTCGCGCGCTCGAGCACCTGCAGATGCTTCGAGACCGCCGCGAGGCTCATGTCGAACGGCTTCGCGAGCTCGGTCACGGATGCCTCGCCGCTCGCGAGGCGGGCGAGGATCGCCCGCCGGGTGGGATCGGCGAGGGCCGCGAACGTCACGCTCAGGGCGTCGGTGTCGTGAGCCATCTCTTATTCAACCAAATGGTTTAATACACCTCTAGGCCGTGCGCTGTCAAGCCCCGCCGAAGGTGACGAAGTCGTTACGCAACCTTGCGTTGACCGCTCCCCGAGGGGCCGACCAACATCCGTTTCGCCACATGCAGCGGCCCAGCCTCGATCTGGCGGCGTATGTGATCGCCGGAGTGGTCGGCATCGCGCTCATCGCCCTCGCGCGCTGGGCCTCGCGCCGTCGCGGCAGCCGACTCGACTCGTGGGTCGCGCTGCGGGTGGGTGACGCGCTCTTCACCGAGGTGCTTGGCGCGTTTCTGGTTGGCGCCGGCATCGGCGGCATGGTCATGCTCCAGCTGAGCGCCGCGGGTCCGCCGCGCGGGATCCCGCCGCCACCCGGCCGGTTCGGCGGGTTCAACTCGAGCCAGCTCCCGTTCGTGCTCGGCGCCGCCGGCGCGGCGCTCGCGGTGCTGACGCGCGTCGATATCGGCGCGGCGTTCCTGCGCAGCTCAGCCGGTCGGGGGACGGTCTCGGCCTACGTCGGGTCGGAGGCCCGCGTGGTCGCCGCCATTCCCGCGGGCGGCTCCGGGGAGATCGTCTTCCGGGATGGCTCGGGGACCCTGGTCGGCGTCGCCGCGACCGCCGAGACGGACATTCCGGCCGGGACGACCGTGCGGATCATCGGTCGAAAAGGAGTCAGCCCGCTCGTCGCGCGTCTGCCCGCGTAGGACTTGGCGTCCGGTATCTCGGATGCCCGCGCGATGCCGCTCACTCACCGTTGGCCGACATTGCGTGATGCGCGCTCCCTCGCGCGACCGCTCGCCGCAGTTCTTGCGGCGGCGATCGTCGCGTGCGCCCAATCGCCCGAACCGACCCCTCCCGTCGCACGGGCGCCCGTGCCGGAAGCGCTCCCCGACGTGGAGATCCGCCCGCTTGGCGTAGTCCACGGCGACTGGGCGATCGTGCTCCGCTCCGCGTCCGGTTACGGCGCGGCGGACGAGGGGGAGCTGTGGGCTGTCCCGCTGGCGGGGGGCGAGGCCAGGCGCGTCATCTCCTGGACCGCATCGGGGATCGGCGCCGCGGACTACCTACGGCTCGGTCTGACGATCGTCGCCCGCCAGCTCGCGCCCGACCGGCATCGCATCGTGCTTCCGTACGCGAAGAACGGTCGCGCGACATTCGGTGGCGGTCTCGCGATCATCGATCTCTTCAGCGGTCAGTTCGCTGCGCTTGGCACGCCGAACATCCAGTGGCCGACCCGTCCCGCATGGAGCCCCGATGGCAAGCGGATCGCCTTCGACACGTACGGCAGCACGTTCTGGCAGGGGATCTCGGTGATCAACGCCGATGACACGGACCTGCGGACCGTCTGCACCGCGGAAGGATTTACCGACAGCCGGGGTATGGGCGCCTTCCGTGGCTGCTATGGCGTGGACGGGTGGACTCCCGACTCCAAGCGCATCCGCTTCTACGAGGTCGATGGGTACTCGCTCATCGATGCCGACACCAAGGCGATCACGCGCTACGGCGTCCACGGCGCGTCGCTCATCTCGGCGGACTGGTATGGCACGACCTCGATGGTGGCGCTCGGCGCGGTCGACGGCAGCGAGCAGCAGCTGCTCACGTTCGATCGTCCCGACTCGCCGCCGCGGACGATCGACCGTGCACCGCGTGGCGCTCTCGGCTTCTTCGAGCCCCGCTGGAGCCCCGGCACCGAAAATCTCCTCTACCGCCGCGGCGGCGAGCTCTTCGTCTACGGCTCGCTGGGTCCCGGGCGGCGGGTCGTCGCGGCGCAGTGCGAGGTCCGCGGCGAATGGCATCCAAGCGGCATCGACGTCGTGTATCTCGCGCCGTGCCAGGGGACAGGCGAGCTGCGTGTCGCCGCGACGATCGGCGACGCCAATCGCCTGGTCTGGTCGCCGCCTCCAGGACCGCGGAGCGACTTCCGCGTCGTCGACCTCGCCGTGGTGCGTTACCCCTGAAACGCGCCGAGGGGCCACGTCAGACCCTATAATCAAGAGCGTTCAAGGCGCGAAAGGGGTTGCGGAGAGCAGCCTCTTTTTTCTGCCCGAGAGTGCGAGACCGCCCACCTAGCTCAGTTGGTAGAGCACGTCCTTGGTAAGGACGAGGTCTCGGGTTCGATCCCCGAGGTGGGCTCAACAGGAGAGAAAGAAAAGACATGGCAAAGAAGAAGTTCGAGCGCACCAAGCCGCACGTGAACGTCGGGACGATCGGTCACATCGACCACGGCAAGACCACGCTCACCGCGGCCATCACCAAGACCCTCTCGCTCAAGGGCGAGGCCGAGTTCCGGCCCTTCGACTCGATCGACAACGCCCCAGAAGAGCGGGAGCGTGGGATCACCATCTCGATCGCCCACGTGGAGTACGAGACCGACAAGCGTCACTACGCCCACGTGGACTGCCCCGGCCACGCCGACTACATCAAGAACATGATCACCGGCGCAGCGCAGATGGACGGCGCGATCCTGGTGGTCAGCGCGGCCGACGGCCCCATGCCCCAGACCAGGGAGCACATCCTGCTGGCGCGTCAGGTGGAAGTGCCGCAGGTCGTCGTGTTCCTCAACAAGGTCGACATGGTCGACGACGAGGAGCTGCTCGAGCTCGTCGAGCTCGAGGTCCGCGAGCTGCTCACCAAGTACAAGTTCGACGGCGCCAACACGCCGATCATCCGTGGCTCGGCGCTCAAGGCGCTCGAGTCCTCGTCGACGGACATCAACGCGCCCGAGTTCAAGTGCATCCTG
>VBGS01000177.1 GCA_005889445.1 Chloroflexota bacterium | reverse complement strand
CGGCGACGAAGCCAGGCCCGCACGCGCTCCTCGTCGTTCGGAGACGCGCTGCGGTCGATCGTGTCGGGATCGGCGCGGTCGCCGAAGTGCAGACCCGCGACCTTCACGCCCTGCCCTTCGACGTACGGGAAGCCGTAGAAGACGCGATCGGTGTCGTCGACGATGTAGACCGGAAGCCGCGCGAACGCGTCTCGCTCGGCTTTCGGCTCGAACCACCACAGCACGTTGCGCTCGACCGACAGCTCGGACGCGAGCGATGGCTCGAGGCGCGCTGTCCACGCTCCGGCCGCGATGACGAGGTGGGCGGCGTCGTACTGACCGCTCGCGGTGTGGACGCGAATGCCCTCGAACGTCGATTCCCAGGCCTCGATCGGCTCCTCGAATCGCAGCGTCGCGCCGTTCCGCTCCGCGAGCGCGAGGTGCGTTTCGATGCTCCGCTCCGGCGCGAGCCATCCCGCCTGACGCTCGAACACGCCGGTCCAGGCGTCGGGCCATTCGAAGAGCGGGAAACGCTCGCGCAGATCGGCGGTACCGAGGTGCTCGTGCTCGAGCCCGTATTCGCGCGCGCTCGCGAGCGCGCCCGCAACGAGCGTGCCGTCCGGCCTCCCGGCGTAGAGGCCACCGGTCTCGGTGAGCAACCGCTCGCCGCTCTCCGCCTCGAGCTCGCGCCACAGGGTCCATGCGCGGCGCAGCAGCGGAACGTAGTTGGGGTGCTCGTAGTACGAGAGCCGGATGATCCGCGACAGACCGCCCGACGATCCGAGCGTGTGGCCACGCGCAAAGCGCTCGAATCCGAGCACGGACGTACCACGCTTCGCGAGATGAAAAGCGGCGCTGCTGCCGTGCGCGCCGAGGCCCGCGATGATGACGTCCGCGTCCACGCGGGTAAGTCTTAGCCCTTTGTTAGCCCACGCGCTCGCGGCGCCGCTAGTCTCGAACGAGTGCCGATGCTGATCCGCGCGTCCGCGTTCTCCGCGCTGCTCCTGGCCGCGTGCGGCGGCGCGACCGTTTCGTCTTCACCCACGCCCACGGACACGGCCGCAGCGGTCACTCCCGCGGCCAGCGCGACGGCCCATGCCTCGAGCGGATCGGCGTGGACGGTCACGAGCGCATCGAAGGCGACGGTGAAGGTCCGCGAGCAGCTCGTGAGCGTGAGCCTCCCGTCCGACGCGGTCCTCACCGCGAGCGGAGCCGCGGGGACGTTCGAGCTGAACGCCGACGGCACGTTCTCCTCCGACTCGAAGATCACGTTCGACCTGACGACGCTGTCGAGCGATCAGCGCGATCGCGACAACTTCGTCAAGCAGGACACGCTCGGCGTTCGGCAGTTCCCCACCGCGACGTTCGTCCCGACAAAGGTGACCGGCCTCACGCTCCCCATGCCGGCCAGCGGCTCGTTCACCTTCACGCTCGCCGGCAACCTGACGCTGCACGGAACGACGAAGGACGTCACCTTCGACGTGACCGCCAAGCGCGACGGGTCGAGCCTGACGGCGACGGCGACGAACAATCCGACCTGGAAGTTCGCCGACTTCGGGATGCGGGCTCCCTCCGTGCCGTTCCGCGTCGTGAGCGTCGTCGACGAGATCCGGCTCTCGGTGGATCTCGTCGCTACCGGCCCGACCTCATAGCGAGCGGTACCACTCCGCGACGTTCCACGTGAGCACGTCCCAGCCGTTCGTGCGCACGCCCCCGAGCGTCGCGCGGTGCGCGTCGAAGCGGCCACGGTCGAACAGGTAGATGTCCGGAACGGTCGCGTCGATGGCCGCGAGCGCCTGCGCGTAGAGGTCTCGGCGACGCGCCTGATCCAGGGTCCGGCCGGCCTCGTCAAGCAGCGCGTCGACCCGCGGATCGCAGGCGCGCTCGTAGTTCGCCCCGGCGCCGTTGTTGTCGGCGCGCGGGATCGATGCGCACCGCCGGCGCTGCGCGAGATAGCTCTGCGGATCGGACGCGCCGAATGAAAGCCCGGTCTGCGCGAGGACCACGTCGAAGTCGCCGCGCTTGCGCACGCCGCCGGTCTGCCACGAACCGGTGAGCACTGCGTTTGGGACGTTGTGGATCGTGGCCTCGACGCCGATCGCGCGCCATTCGTCCAGCAGCACCTGCTCGACCTGCTCGCGGAGCTTGTTGCCGGTGGTGCTCACGATGGACAGGGACGCGCGCCTTCCGTCCTTCGCCCGGATCCCGTCAGGCCCGGTCGCCCACCCGGCATCATCGAGCGTGCGCGCCGCGCGCGATGGGTCGTAGCCGTCCTGCGCGAGCGCCGGCGAGGCCCAGCCGATGGGTATCTCGCTGCGCCCGGCACGCGACTTCGCGAAGAGGAGCTTCTCGACGATCCGCTCCTTCGGCGTCGCCTGAAGCAGCGCGCGCCGGAGAGCCGTATCACCGACGCGCTCGACGTTGAACGCCAGTGTCTCGACCGCCGGCGACGGCGCGGTCTCGACGCGGATCTGCCGGTCCGCCTCGAGCTCGGGCACATCGGCCTCGCCCAGGCTCGCCGCCACGTCCACCTCACCGGTGCGCAGCTGTGCCTTTGCCGCATCGACCGAGCCCACGAAACGGAAGATCACTCGGTCGAGGAATGGCCGGGCCGCGTCGCGGTAGCGGGGATTGCGCTCCGCGGTGACGTGGTCGCCTGACGCGAATTCGGTGATGACGAACGGACCGGTGCCGATCGGGCGGCGCGGATAGTCGGTCCGGCTCGCGTCCTGACCCTCGAGGACGTGCCGGGGAAGCAGCGCGTCGAAGCGCGTCGCGTACGCCGGGTAGGGCTGCCGATAGCGGACGATCGCCGTGAGGTCGTCGGGCGTCTCGACGTCATCGATGAGGTCATAGCCCTCGCGCGTCGCGACGAGCGGATCGTGCATGACGCTCTGCCAGGTGAACGTCACGTCGGCGCTGCTCAGGGCGACGCCGTCGGACCAGACGACGTTCGGCCGGAGCGCGTAGCGGACGGTCATCGTGCCCTCGGGCGTCAGCTGGACGCCGCCGTTCGCGATGGTCGGGACGTCGCGGGCGAGGACCGCGCTGGGGTTGCCGTCGGGATCGATGCGGACCAGGCCCTCGATGGCGACGCCGTACACGAGCGCGTTGGTGATCGTTCCCGTCGAATAGAAGGGATGGAGCGTCGACGGCTCCTGCCACGCGACCACCGCCGTCCCGCCGCGCGCCCGCGACGTCGCGGCGGGCCGTTGCGCGATGGGTGCAGCGGCGCATCCGGCCGTGATGAGCGCGAGGCACGCGAGCAACACGCGGGTGCGCATGACCAACACGGTATCCGCTAGGGAAGCTGAGCGATCACCTCGCGGCCGTATGTTCGCAGCTTGCTCACATCGTGCGCGTCGGACATGTTCACGATGACGTGCTCGATGCCGCTGTCGCGCCACGAACGAAGACGCGCACGCTCGAACCCCGGTGTCCACGAGTACCCGGCGATCTCCTCGGCGCGCAGGTCCTCGGCGTCCAGGGCGGTGATCTCGATCTCGCCGACGTCGCGGCCGATGGCCGCGCAGCGCTCCGCCAACCGCGCGCGCTGCGGCGCGACCCGCTCGGGACTCGTGATGAGGTTCCACGCGTCCGCGTAGCGCGCGACCAGACGGAGCGTTCGCTGCGGGCCGGCGCCGCCGACCAGGATCGCGGGTCGCGGACGCGAGAGGGGAAGCGGGTTCGAGAGCGGATAGGCCGCGGCCACGCGCTTGCCCGCGAACGCGCTTGTGTCGCCGCTCCAGTTGCGCCGCGCGAGGCGGAGCGTGTCCTCGAGCAGCGCATATCGCTCGTCCCGCGACGGGAAGGGAATCCCCAGCGACACCGCTTCACGCTCGAACCACGCCGCGCCGACCCCGAAGTACGTTCGTCCTCCCGACAGCACGTCGACCGTCGTCGCGGCCTTGATGAGCACGGCGGGCGGCCGGTAGATCACGCCCGAGACCATCACGCCGAGGCGGATCCGCTCGGTCGCCGCGGCGAGGAACCCGAGCGTCGCGTACGCCTCGAGCATCGGGTTGTCCTCGGGCGTTCCCCACGGCGGGATCTGGAAGAAGTGGTCCATCACCCAGAGCGAGTGGAACCCGGCTTCCTCCGCGGCGCGGGCCACGTCGCGAAGGCGCGCCGCGAGCTCGGCTGGACCGCCCGGCCAGGTGAAGGACGAGAGCTGAAGGCCGACCTTCACGTTTGCGCAGCGAGCGCGCGGCCGATCCGTGCGCGGAGTCCCGCGGCATCGAGCCCATGCGCCGCGTCGTGCTCGCGCCTGGTGCCGTAGCGCCGGTGCTCGACCGTCGGGACCCCGACACAGACGAGCCGATGCGGGACGTCCACGAGAGCGGCGCTCACGTCGGCCGCTGAGGTTCCCTCGAGATACGGCTCGACGAGGACGACGAGCTCCGCCGCGTTCGCGCGAAGCGACGCGCGATCGAACGGTCGCACCGTGGTGGCGTACAGGACGCTGACGTCCAGATCCGCGGTCGCCTCATTCACCGCGTCGAGGAGCGGACCGACGACGACGATCGTCGCCGCGCGGCCCCGACGATCGACGACGATGCGGCCAGGCTCGACATCACGCCGGCGCTCGTTGCTCCGCTCGGCAAGACGCACGTAGGCGCGCCCGCCTTCGCCGACGGCGTGCCTGAAGAGGCGCTCGGCCTCCTCCTCGTGACCCGGGACATAGACGTGCCAGCCCGGGAGCGCCGCCACCACGGTGACGTCTTCGGGCGTCTGGTGCGTGCGCCCGCTCGCCGCGGAGTCATACGAGGCGCCGACGCTCACGAGGACCGCGCCGAGGTCTTGATGACCGAGGTCGAGCTTGAGCATCTCGTACGGCCGTTCGACGACGAACGGTGCGTAGGAATGGACGATCGGCCGGAACCCGGAGAGCGCGAGCCCGGCCGCGGTGGCCACCATCAGCTGCTCGCGTATGCCCAC
>VBGS01000150.1 GCA_005889445.1 Chloroflexota bacterium | reverse complement strand
ATTGAACTTCTCCATCGCCCGACCGAAACCTTCGCGGAGCCCGACCTCGATCGCCTCGGCCGCGCGCGCGACCTGCTGATCGGCGATCTCGCGCTCGTCGGCGGTGAACGGCGTCAGCACGTGCTCGACGAGGTCGCCGATCTCTGCGGCGGCGTCGACCGGCGCGACGCCCACGCGGACCCGCGCGAAGCCCTCACCGACCTCGCCGACGATCGAGCGCATCCCGTTGTGCGTCCCCGGGCCGCCCTTCTCGCGGATGCGGAGCTTGCCGAGGGGAAGGTCGACGTCGTCGTACACGACGAGCAGCGCCGACGGATCGACGCGATAGCGGTCGAGCAGCTTGCGCACGGCGCGCCCGGAGTCGTTCATGAACGTCTGCGGCCTGGCGATCGCGACGCGCACGTCGCCGATCGCGCCTTCCGCGATCCGCGAGTCGGCGGCCTTCACCGCGAACTCGGCCCGCGCCCGCTTCGCCAGGCGCGAGGCGACCTGAAAGCCGACGTTGTGGCGCGTGTTCGCATAACCGTCGCCGGGGTTCCCGAGACCGACGACGATCCGGTCGACCCGCGGCGGCGCCGCCGCCCGGCTGAAAAGACCCCTGAGCCGTGCCACTCGCCTTCTCCAAGACGCGGAAATGGGCCGCATCCGTCGATGCGGCCCTGAGAACGCCTATTCCGTCCCAAAACGATAGCGTGCGCGGGCCCTCGGTATCGTGGCCGGGTGAAATTCCCGCGCTTCGAGATGGAGCGGATGCAGTCCGCGTGGGAGCACAAGGTCCGCTACGACCTGTCCGAGTCCGGCGTCGAGGCGCTCACGCTCGAGGAGGTCACGCGCGACGCGAAGGAGCTCATGCGGACGGCCCTCGGCTACGCCGAAGGGGTGGGGCGCGAGCCGACACGCGCGCTCGTCGCGTCGTTCCACGCCGGGAGCGCGCCGGACGACGTCGTCATCACGACCGGCACCAGCGAAGCGAACTTCCTCGTCCTCATGACGCTGATCCAGCCCGGCGACGAGGTCATCGTCGTAATGCCGAACTACATGCAGGTGCACGGCGTCGCGCAGGGCCTTGGCGCGCGCGTGCGCGAGGTCTGGCTGCGCGAGGAACGCGGGTGGTCGATCGATCTCGACGCGCTCGCGACGGCGGTGAACGCGAAGACGCGCGTCATCTGCGTCTGCACGCCGAACAACCCGACCGGACAGATCCTCTCCGCCGGTGAGATCGGGGCGATCGTGCGGATCGCCGATGCGCGCGGCGCGTGGGTGATCGCCGACGAGGTCTATCGCGGTTCCGAGCGCTCGGGAGAGGAGAGCCCCAGCTTCAGTGGCCGCGGCGAGCGGGTGATCGTGACCGGCGGACTCTCGAAGGTCTACGGACTGCCCGGACTCCGCATCGGGTGGATCGTCGCGCCGCGCGAGCGGGTCGAAGCGGCGATGGAGATGAAGGACTACACGACGATCGCGCCCGCGACGATCTCGGAAGCCCTCGCGCAGATCGCGCTCGAGCGCCGCAAGCAGCTGATCGAGCGAGCGCGGTTCCTCCTGAGCGAGCGGTGGCCGCTGCTCGAGGAGTGGGCATCACGACGCTCGCGCGAGCTGCACTGGACGGCGCCGGCGGCAGGGGCGATCTGCTTTTTCAGCTACCAGTACCCGATCGAGTCGATGGCCTTCGTCGATCGTCTCATCCGCGACTACTCGACGATGATCGTTCCGGGTATCCAGTTCCGGGCCGAGCGCCACCTGCGCATCGGTTTTGGGATGCAGCCGCGGATCCTCACGAGCGGACTGGCCGCGATCGATCGTTTACTTACGTCGCTTGACTAGGAGAACACACAGCTGACTAGGAGAACACACAGCATGCCTGCGCTAACGCGCGGGCATGCGGCGATACGCCGTGGAGAGTGAGGGGGTGCGGGGGCCAGCCCCCGCGAAAGAGCAGGGCAAGCCCGTGCAATAGGAATAGGCACAACGCTTGCACGACCGGCGGGCAAGCTCGCGCACGGAGGTTTGCCATGACCCTCACGATCCCCGTGATCCTCGCGCTGATCGCACTCGTTTGCGGAATCCTCATGCTCGTTTCCGGGCGTTGGTCTCGTTTTCCGCTCGCCGCGATCGCGATCATCTGCCTCGCGCTGAATCAGAGCGGTCTCATCAATAGATAGACGGGCGCATCGCCGCGGTCGGCTGCTTGCCGCTCGGGCTACCATGCGACCATAAATGGCGGCTCGCCCGCTCCATCTCTTCGAGGCCGGCGTCATCACGGAGCAGCAGTTCAGCGGTCTCCAGGAAGCCCCGGCGGCGCTGGGACCGCTGCTCGCCGAACGCCTTGGCGCCGAGAAGCGCGTGCGCATCCCATTCAATCCGCGTGATCGCTGGCTGAGCGCCGCGCGCGAGGCCTGCCGGACGCTGGCGGATGGCGTTCTCATCTCATCCCGCGAAAGCGCGCTGCCGTTCGTCGTCGGCGGAGAGTGCACGCTCATCGCGGGCGCTCTGTCGGGTGCGCTCACTGCCGAGCCGGAGCTCTCGCTCGTCTACCTCGACGCGCACGGCGACTTCAACACGCTCGCGACCACGCCCTCGCACTACATCGCGGGCATGGTGCTCGCGCACCTCTGCGGACGCTCGGTGGCGCCGCTGCTGTTTCCCGGCGCGCGAAAGATCGCCGAGGATCGTGTGGCGCTCGTGGGCGCGCGCGCTCTCGACGCGGGCGAGCGCGACAACCTCGAGCGCTCGCGTGTGCTGCGGATCCAGTTCGATCGCGAGCGAACCGACGGATCGAGCGTGATCGCGTGGGCCCGCCGCCGCAAGGTCTGGCTGCACCTCGATGTGGACGTGATCGACCCGGGCGAGCTCCCGGCGGTCGCGTTCGCGGCCGTCGGCGGGCCCTCGATGGCGGCGGTCGGTGATTTGCTGCGACAGCTCGCCGGCGTGGTGGATCTGCGCGGCGTCTCGCTCTGCGGGTACGACGCGCGAGCCGACGGCGAGCGCACTTTGGCCCGACCGATCGTGGACCTTGTCGCGGCGATGATGCCGCGGGCGCGCGTCCCGGCCTAAGCCTCGCGACCCAGACGCGCGGCGATCTCGCGACGATGCTCCCATTCGTGTTCGAGCATGCGACGGATCACCCGGTGGGCCGAGTACGTCGATTGTCCTGCCCTTCGGACGTGCGCGAGCTCCCGCGAAGTCAGCTTCGCGAGTCGTGAGGTCGCGGCCGCCCGCGCCTCGGTGAGGGCCACGCGCAGATCGAGATCGCCCTTGAGGGCCGCGTTGGTCGGGTCACCCATCGACTTCAGCGGGCCGACGAGCCCGTACACGTAACTCTTATCCGCGCCCAGGACGTGAAGCAGGATGTCGCGGAGCGAGCGTCCCGCGGCAGGCTTCGCGCGCAAAGCACGCTCGTCGATGCCCTTCACGAGCCGCAGCAGATCCGCACGCGACCATTCGAGCCACCGCACGTACCGCGCGAGGTCGCGCGGCGCGAGCGGCTCGAGATCGGCCGGCCACTGCGCCTGTCCGGAGAACAACCCCTGGGTGTTGTGCTCGGCGACGCGGACATCGATCGTCCGGGCGGGGGCGAGCTTCTCGCCGTGGCGCCCCAGATACCGCCGATAGGCGCGGATGGCGTCGGGGGCCGCGGCCACCGCCTCGTCGGTCGTCTTTCCCTGCACGACGCAACCGAGCAGCTCGAGCACGTGCACGAGGGTCGTCTTCTTCTGCGGTCCGGACTCGGCGAAGAGGTCGTAGGTCGCTAGTGGCGCCGCCTACTCCCCGTCGATGGTGTTGCCCACGGTGAGATCGCTCATCCAATCCTCGAGCTGCCGCCCGATCTCGTCGACCGGCGGCGTCGCCGAGCGTGACACGCGCTTAGAGCGTGGAGGCTCCGGGAGCGGCCGCGCCGCCCAGTGCCTCGCGGTGAAGCGAGCCAGATCCTGTGCGGCAGCGGCCATCACAACCTCCGATTTACACGTCGCTGTACAGATAGAACTCGTAGGGATGCGGACGGAGCGCCACTTCCTTGGCGCTCGCGCGCTTGATCGTGAGCCAGGCCTCGATCAGGTCCTCGGTGAAGACGTCGCCGCGCATCAGGAAGTCGCGGTCCGCGTCGAGCGCGTCGAGGACCTCCTCGAGCGAGCCCGGCGTCTGCCGGATGCGCTTCTTGGCCTCGCCCTCGAGCTCGTAGAGGTCCAGGTCCATCGGCGTCGGCGGCTCGATCTGGTTGATGACGCCATCGAGTCCGGCCATGAGGCACGCGGAGAACGACAGGTACGGATTGCATGACGGGTCGGGCGCGCGGAACTCCAGCCGCCGGGCCTCCGGCTTGTCGAAGTACGTCGGGATGCGCACGCAGGCGGAGCGGTTGCGCATCGAGTAGACGAGATTGATCGGCGCCTCGTATCCGGGCACCAGGCGCCGGTAGCTGGTCGTCGTCGGCGCCGCGAACGCCAGGATGGCGGGCGCGTGCTTGAGCAGCCCGCCGATGTAGTGACGGGCCATCGTCGACAGGAGCGCATAGCCGTCGCGGTCGTAGAAGAGGTTGGAGCCGTTCTTCCAGAGGCTCTGATGGGTGTGCATGCCCGAGCCGTTGTCGCCGAAGAGCGGCTTCGGCATGAAGGTGACCACATAGCCGTTCTTGGCCGCGACGTTCTTGGTGACGTACTTGTACTTGAGGACGCGGTCGGCCATCTCGACGAGCGTCGAGAAGCGCATGTCGATCTCGGTCTGGCCGGCCGTGCCGACCTCGTGGTGATGGACCTCGACGTCGATCCCCGAGTCGATGAGCGAGCGGACCATCTTCGAGCGAAGGTCCTGCAGCTTGTCGGCGGGCGGCACCGGGAAGTACCCCTCCTTGTACCGCGGTCGGTGCGCCAGGTTCGGCGTCCCGTTGGACCCGGAGTTCCAGATCCCTTCCTCGGAGTCGATGTAGTAGAAGCCAAAGTTCTGCGCCTGGTCGAAGCGGAGCGAGTTGAAGATGTAGAACTCGATCTCCGGTCCCCAGAAGGACGTGTCCGCGATCCCGGTGGACGGCAGGAACTCCTCGGCCTTCTTCGCGACATACCGCGGATCACGCGAGTAGGGCTCGCGGGTGAGCGGGTCGATGACATCGCAGACCAGGTCGAGAGTCTTCACCTCGAGCACCGGATCGATGAACACGCTCGTCGAGTCAGGCATGAGCAGCATGTCGCTCTCGTGGATGTGCTGAAACCCGCGGATCGACGAGCCATCGAAGCCGATGCCGTCACTGAAGAGTCCCTCCGAAAGCTCTTCGACCGGGATCGAGAAGTGCTGCCACGTCCCGGGCAGGTCGACGAAGCGCAGGTCGACGATCTTGACCTGCTGCTCCTTCGCGAGCTTGATGACGTCCTTTGGCGATGTCTTCGGCTTGGCCGGGGCTGCGGTCGAGGGACGCTCGACGGTGAGGGTCAT
>VBGS01000149.1 GCA_005889445.1 Chloroflexota bacterium | reverse complement strand
GACGGCACCAAGCGCCTCTACCGGGCGAAGCCCGAGACGATCGCCGAGCTTCGCGCGTATCTCGAGGGGTTCTGGGACGACAGCCTTCGCTCGCTGAAGGCCGCCGCCGAGCAGGAAGAAAAACGGAGGAGGAGCAGCAAACATGGCCGTCGACACGAGAGTCATTGAGCGCACGATCACGATCCAGGCGCCGCCGGAGACCGTCTTCCGGCTTCTGACGGATCCGACGGAGTACGTCCGCTGGAAGGGACGTCTCGCGCAGCTCGAGGCGAAACCGGGCGGTGTCTTCCACGTCGAATTCGCGGACCCCGCGAGCATCGCGTCGGGGCGCTACGTCGAGGTCGTGCCCGGGCGGCGGGTCGTCTTCACTTGGGGCTGGGAGGGCAACGCGATGGTCCCGCCCGGATCGAGCACGGTCGAGATCGACCTCGAACCGAGCGCCGGTGGGACGCGACTGCGCCTCGTCCATCGTGGGCTCCCGGAAGAAGGCGTGCAGTCGCACGCCGACGGCTGGGACCTCTTCCTCGCGCGGCTCGGCGACGTCGCCGAGGGACGTCCGGCGCGCGAGCCGGCGAACGCCGAAGCGAAGAGCTGAATCGGGCGGCGACCGTCGAGGCGTGTTCT
Source organism: Chloroflexota bacterium (assembly GCA_005889445.1). Classification (GTDB taxonomy): domain Bacteria; phylum Chloroflexota; class Limnocylindria; order P2-11E; family P2-11E; genus 3-1-20CM-2-70-9. The sequence goes on along the minus strand of VBGS01000149.1, from coordinate 1,922 downwards.
CGACGGTCGCCACGACCGAACCGCAACCTTCGTAGCGCTCATCCGCCGCTGAACGCGGCACGCCTCTCGCTCAGCCTCTCTCAGGCGGGAGGTAGGAATGCCAAACACGATCTCGGCCGGCGACACCGCGTGGCTCCTCGCATCGGCGGCGCTGGTGATGCTCATGACCCCGGCGCTGGGGTTCTTCTACGGCGGGCTCGTCCGCAGGAAGAACGTCCTCGCGACGATCATGCACAGCTTTTTCATCCTGGCGCTCATCAGCGTCCAGTGGGTCCTCTGGGGATACACGCTCGCCTTTGGTCCTGACCACGGCGGTCTCATCGGCGGCCTCGACTGGCTCGCCCTCCGGGGTGTCGGCCAGGACCCGGGACCGTACGCGCCCACGGTTCCGCACGAGGCGTACATGGTCTTCCAGATGATGTTCGCGGTGATCACGCCGGCGCTCATCACGGGGGCGTTCGCCGAGCGCAAGCGCTTCAAGGCTTTCGTCGTCTTCACCCTGCTCTGGGCCACGTTCGTCTACGACCCCGTCGCGCACTGGGTCTGGGGCGGCGGCTGGCTCGGACAGCTCGGCGCGCTCGACTTCGCGGGCGGCACGGTCGTGCACATCACCAGCGGCGTCTCGGCGCTCGTCGCCGCGCTCGTGCTTGGACGGCGTGTCGGATTCGGCCGCGAGGCCATGGATCCGCACGACGCGACCATGACCGTCCTCGGCGCTTCGCTCCTCTGGTTCGGTTGGTTCGGCTTCAACGCGGGTAGCGCGATCAACGCCGGCGGTCTCGCGGCGAACGCGTTCGTCGTGACCAACACCGCGGCAGCGATGGCGGCCCTCACGTGGATGACCGTCTCGTGGCTGCACAAGGGCGCGCCGAGCGTCCTCGGCGCCGCGGCCGGCGCGGTCGCCGGTCTCGTCGCGATCACGCCCGCGTCCGGTTACGTCGACGTCTCGGCGTCGATCCTCATCGGGCTCGGCGCAGGCGTCTTCTGCTACACCGCGATCCAGCTCACCAAGCGCCTCAAGGTCGACGACGCGCTCGACGTCTTCGGCGTCCACGGCGTCGGCGGTGCGTGGGGCGCGCTGGCGACCGGCATCTTCGCGACCGTCGCGATCAACAGCGGCGCGAAGGACGGTCTCGCCTACGGGAATCCCGGACAGCTCGGGATCCAGGCGATCGCCGTCGGCGCGTCCGTCGTGTACTCGGCGGTCATGACGTTCGTGATCCTGAAACTCATCGATGTCTTCGTCGGACTGCGCGTGCCCGAGAGCGAGGAAGTCCTCGGCCTCGACGCGTCGCAGCACCGCGAAGCCGCGTACCAGATCTAAGGAGGCGGAGATGGAGATCCTCGCATTCGCATCGTTCGCGGTCCTGGTCGTCGCGTGGCTCGTGGCACCGACGCGCGGGAACGTCATCGTGGTCAGCCGCTCGGAGGACCGCAAAGCGGCCTGACGTTTACCGCACCCCCCACGACCAAATAGGGTCGAGTAAACTCTGACTCACGCAACTGAATACGACGGGGGAGCGCCCGACGAAAGGCGCGCTGAGAGTGCGGACGGCCGCAGACCCCAGAACCTGATCTGAGTAATGTCAGCGTAGGGAGTCGAACGGCATGGTTCCTACGAGCGGCGCTCAGGCGCCGCTTTTGTTTTGCCCAGCGTGAAGGCGGTCGTGGTCGCGCACGGCGACATGCTTCCGGCTGACCGCGCAGCCGTCGGCGAGGGGGCGATGATCATCGCCGCCGACGGCGGCGCGCTCGCGCTCGAGCGGTGGAAGATCCTTCCCCACCTCGTCGTCGGCGACATGGACTCGCTCGGGCAGGCAGGGGTCGAGCGGCTTGCCAAAAGAGGCGTCGGGGTCGCCAAGTTCGATCCGGCCAAGGACGAATCCGATCTCGAGCTCGCGGTCGCGCAGGCGATCGCCGCG
>VBGS01000148.1 GCA_005889445.1 Chloroflexota bacterium | reverse complement strand
TCATGTGGTCGCCGCACGATTCCGAGCTCGAGGGCGAGCGAGACCGCCTCGGCGCGGCTGCCCGCGCCGAGCTTGACGAAGACGCGTTCGAGATGCCAGTTCACGGTCCGCTCGCCGATACCGAGCGACGCCGCGATCTCCTTGGAGGTCTCGCCACGCGCCACGTGTAGCAAGACCTCGATCTCTCGGTCAGAAAGCATTTGACGCATCGATCTCTGCTGCGCGCCTCCCGCAAAAGCAACGGCCGGGACTCCTCCCGGTTCTGGGTCCCCGTTCGTCATTTGGGCATCCGTTGCGCTGAGCGGTGGGGGGAAAAACGTACCTGGACCTCGCGAATCAAGGAGGCAGGAAAAAGTGGACCCTCAAAGCGCGCGCTGGAGCCGACCCGCTGTGTTCGTGACCGCGACGCTGCTTCTCACCGCTGCGCTGTGGCTGCCGGCCGGATCGACGATTTCGGCATCGACCCCGACCACCTTCAGCGCTCAGGCCACGGCTCTCAAGGGAAACGTGTTGAATCTCCCGCCGCTCGTCAGCATTGACTGCAAAGACAGCGCGGCGCAGAGCAGCACGATCTGTCTAGCGGCCACGCAGAGCTTCAGCGGAGCGACCGAGATCAACGACGAAGCCTCGGTCCTTTGCTACCCGGCGCCGCCCGGCCAGACGGCGAACTGCGCGGTGACGGCGCCGGATGCCACCAGCGGCCTGCTCGCGCTGAACGTTCTCCACGCGAGCGTGGTCTCGCGCGGGGACACCAGCCGCGCGGAGGCGTATGTCGCGCAGTTTCAGCTGAACCTTCCGGGCGCCACGATCAGCGCGACCGCGCTGCGCACCACCGCGGAAGCGAAGTGCACGAACGGCGTCCCCTCGGTGAAAGGCGGCGAGTCGACGACCGTGACCATCAACGACACGACGCTCGGCGTGTCGCAGACGATTCAGGTCGCGCCAGGGACGCAGAGCGACACGATCCAGCTGCCAGGCGGTCTTGGCTACATCGTCCTCAACGAGGGCGCGAGCTCGGGCCGACCCGGCAGCGAGATCACGGTGAGCGCCCTTCACGTGGTCGTGCCGACGCTCGGGATCGACGTCTTCGTGGCGCAGGCTCACGCTGACATCGCGTGCGCCACGAGCGGCTGTCCCGGGAAGAACGCGTTCGTCACGAGCGGCGGGTACATCGACTGGAACGGCGACAAGGCGCACTTCGCCGTCGCCGGCAGGAACCTGACCGCGTGGGGTCACGTTCTGTACGGTCCGACGAAGCTGCACGTGAAGGACCCGATGAGCAACGTGTACGACACCCGCGCCGGACTCCTCACAGATCCGGACTACTCCAGATTCCATGCGCCCCCGGCGCCCACGCCTGACACGTTCCAGGGTGCCGCGATCCTCACCTTCAATGACGGGACCGCGACCGGCCACGTTCTCGTGATCGACATGGGCGAGCCCGGCCGCAGCGACTTCTTCGAGATCCAGGCGACCGGCGCATCCGCATGGGGCACGTTCGCGGGCGGCAACGTGCAGATGCACGGGAAGTGCTGAGCGCCCCATCCCCGGCGAGGGCCCCGGCTGTGCCGGGGCCCTCATTCGTCGCCGCGACACTCCTTCTCGATATCCCGCGCCGCTGTGAAGAGTCGAGCACGTGCCGCATCGATCGCGGCGAGCGGTGCGAAGACATCGCCCAGTCGTCTCTCCAGCTCGCGCGAGAGATTCCTCCGGATACGGTCGGCCCAGGCGCGTCCACGCCGTCCGGCGTCGAAGCCCAAGACACGCGCGAGGACGTAGCCGGCGAGCAGCAGGGCCGACAGCATGACGAGAGGCGTGGGCACAGGCCCGAGTAGCGGCACGTCGACCGAGCCGACGGGCGGATGGATCAGGAACACCGTGGCGAGCCAGAGCCCGGTGAAGACCAGGCCCGCGGTCACGATGTACTGCAGCGTGCCGATCAGCGTCCAAAGCCACGGGCTCGGCGGCCGCAGGTCGGTGGTGCCGGTCGCGATCGCCGCATCGATCGCGCGTGCGATCCGTCCATCGATCTCGCTCCCTTCGGTCGCGGATGCCACACGCGTGCGGGCTTCGGGCGGCACGGCTGGAAGGATCTCGCGGACCAGGCCGCGGATGGGTTCGGCCGCGCGCGCGAGTGTGCCCCGCTCGCGCCAATGAAGCAGGTATCCCTGCGGATCAGCCGCCACTCGATCACGACCGGAAGCTCGGTAGATAAAGGCGGTGAGATGGCCGAACGGGCCGGCACCCCTCGGCCGAGCGGCGAGCCGCGTCGCGGCGATGGCCTGACGTTCGAGGCCCACCAGATCGACGATGGCGAAGGCTTCGCGAGCGACGTCCGCGAACGCGCGCGAGCGGCGCTCCTCCGAGACAAGCGGCTGCGCCTGGTCGCGGACACCCGCTCGGGTCGCGAGCTCCCGCGCGCCGGATCTGGCCTCGGCGGCGATCCGCGTGCTGATGACGCGTTTGGCTTCAACTCCGTCCGCGATCCAGTCCCGCACCTCACCGACATCGCCCTCGCGCGCGCTCGCGACCGCGACCGGAACACCGGGCGAGCCATCCTCCCGAAGACTCGCCGCGAGGTGCTCGCGCACGCTCGCGGCATCTCCGCCGATGCGGTCGGACTTGTTGAGCACGACAAGCTGTCGCGGGACGCGCGTCGACCATTGGCTCGTGTAACCCCGGTGGAGGACGGCGTCCCGATATTTCTCGGGGTCGGTCACCCACACGACCGCGTCGACACGGGGAAGCAGCTCATCGACCTTGGCGCGATGGTCGTGCGAGGTCGAGTCGATGTCGGGAAGATCCAGGACTGCGACGTTGCGGAAGGCCGGACGGTCGTGCTCGTAGACCTCGTGGACGCCGAGCCACTCCAGGAGGGGCCGCGCTTCCTCCCGGCTGTCGCGCGAGATCCAGGCGATCGGCTCATTCGTCGTGGGGCGCCGGGCACCCGCTTCGCTGACGGATTCCTTCGCGAGGGCGTTCAGAAGCGTCGATTTACCGACCCCGGTCCCGCCGACGATCGCCAACACGTACGCGCTGCCGCCAAGGCCGAGACGCGCCCGGGCGGTCGCCAGGATCGATCGTCCATCGGCGACGTCCAGTCCGAGGTGCTCCGCGGCATCGATGGCCTGTTCGAGCAGCGCAAGGCAGGAGGCGCTGGTCATGCGGCGATCGACGCCGCCTCACGGAGACCGGCCGCCAGATCCCGGAGCTTCGAGGCGTCGGGGACGAGACGCTCGTAGCGGGATCGCTCGCGCGCGAACTCGTCACTCAGCAGGCTCTCGAGGCGACGCCGCGCGTTCGTGACCATCTCGGTCATGGCCGCTTCCCCGAAGATCGCCTGCAGGAGCTTCTGATTCAGGAATCCGGTCGCGGCGACGATTCCCACCTCCGTGCCGGTGACGCCCGCGGTGTGCGCGAACACGCCGATCATCGCCGCGATCGCGAGCGCATTCACGCCCAGAGAGACGCCGAAGGCGAGCTCGCGTTTCGGGGCACCGCGCTCCTGCACGTCGTGCGCGATGCTGGCGACCCAGTCGCGCAGGCTCAGCTCGAGGCGCTGGCCGAGGTCCGGCGAGGCCGACCACAGTGAGGGTTCGCGCGCCAGCCCGGCGGCGACGCTGCGGTGCGTCGACCACTCCTCCGCGACACGGCGTGCGGCCTGGTGCGCATGAGCGACAGTTACCGCGACGATGTCGCTGGTGACTTCGCGCTCGACCCCGACCGGTGTCGGCGGGGTCCCTTTGATCACAGCGAGGACGGTCCCGCGCACGCGCACCAGCCCGCGTGAAAAGAAACGTGTGATCTGGTCGGCCCTGACGAACGACTCCCAGTGGCGCAACACTTCCGTCCGCAGGAACGCTCCCGAGCGCAGCTCCGCGTTCAGCTCGTCACCCTCGGTCTCATACGCCTTGTCGACCGCCGTCCGAAGTGCGGCCGCATCGGAAGCGCCGTTCTCGAGATCGGCCGCGACACTTTCGACCAACGGGGAGAGGCCCTCGACCGCGCCCTCGAGCGCACGCTCGATGACCGCGCGGCGCTGCTCGCGATCCGCAGCGAGCTCGTTGATGCGCTCCACGATCGGGCCGACCGCCGTCAGGTCGAGGGAACCGTCGTCGGCAAGGGCGCCCTCGGGAACGCCGATGACCTCGATCCGCCCCTCGTCCAAGGATCTGAGGGCCGTGCCTCTCAGAACACGGCGAATGTCCTCAACCACGACGTCTTGCTCGTCCGAGGGCAGGCGGTTGGCGACGATCAATACGGGCAACCCGCGCGCCGCGATCCTCTCCAGGACCACGTATGCGGCCAGGTCGGCATAGCGCACCGCGGTGGTCACGAACACGCAGAGATCCGCGGCCTCCACCAGCTTGTCCGCCACGGCGCGATTCGCAAGCTCGACCGAGTCCAGATCGGGAGCGTCGACGATCGCGACACCGGGCCGCGCTCCATCTCCATCCGCGCGGATGATCCGATCCGTGCCGACATGTGAGAGCACCCCGCGCAGCGCATGCGCATCGGCGTCTGTCGCCAGCAGGACGGCCCGCCGCGTCGTCGGTCGGAGGACCCCCGTCTCGCTCACGTGCGCGCCCGCGAGCGTGTTCATCAGGCTCGACTTGCCGGCACCGGTCGGTCCGAGCAGCGCCACCAGGAGCGGCAGATCGAGCGCGTTCGCGCGCGGGACGATATAGCTCGTGACGTGATCCCGGAGCTGTCGGGCGCGTTCGCGGACCTCGGGCGGATCCCCTTCTCTTATGAGGATCCATCGTTGGTCGGCGAGGGCGCCGAGCTCGCGTGCTCGCTCCGCGAGTGTTCTCACCGGGTCCTCGGCTGCAAGCACAGGGCCGCTACG
>VBGS01000168.1 GCA_005889445.1 Chloroflexota bacterium | reverse complement strand
GCGGGTCCACACGGTCGTGGTCGCGGCGCAGCACGATCCGGGTATCGATTACCAGCGTCTGCAGAACGAGGTCCGGGAGCACGTCATCCGCCCGGCGATCGGAGAGGCGTGGCTCGACGCGAAGACCGAGTACATCGTCAACGGAACGGGAGCCTTCACGATCGGCGGTCCGATGGGCGATGCGGGACTGACCGGCCGCAAGATCATCGTCGACACCTACGGCGGATACGCCCGTCACGGCGGCGGCGCGTTCAGCGGGAAGGATCCGACCAAGGTCGACCGTTCCGGCGCGTACGCCGCGCGCTACGTCGCGAAGAACATCGTGAAGGCCGGGCTCGCCGATCGCTGCGAGCTGCAGATCGCGTATGTGATCGGTCGCGCGCATCCCATCTCGCTCAACGTCGAGACCTTCGGGACCGGCAAGGTGAGCGACGATACGATCCGCGCGCTCATCGACGAGCATTTCGACTTCCGGCCGGGCGCGATCATCGAACGTTTCTCACTACGTCGCCCGATCTACCAGCAGACCGCCACCTACGGTCACTTCGGACGGGGCGATCTGCCGTGGGAGCGCACCGACCTCGCGGCGACGCTGGCGAAGGCCGCGGGAGGGCGCCCAGCGCTCGCTTAGCTGCCTGCCCGGCGACGGGCTGGCGAGGGTCTTGCACGCCAAAAGCGGACCGACCCCCAGAGCTTGCCGCTAACGCGGCAAGCGGAGAGGGGTCTCGAAGGAGGGAAACATGGCAAGAGACGTCCTCGTCCGGCCCCCGAGCACCTCGTGGATGTCGGTGCTCGGTGGGTGGATCGCGACCATCGGCGCCATGGCACTTGTCGCCCCGGCGGTCGCCGGAATCCTCGCGCGAGTCAATCTCACCGGGGGTGACCTCGCCCCGGCGGTCCCCGTGGTCATCGGGATCTTCGTGTCCTATCTGATCGGCGGCTATGTCGCGGGCCGCATGGCGGGCTACCGGACCAGCTGGCACGGGATGATGACCGCCTTCTTCAGCCTGTTCGTGCTTCTCGTCATCGCGCTTCTCGGCTACGCGGCCGACCGCGGCGTGTTCGCTTCGTCCGGCATCGGCAGCCTCTCGGACATCGTGCCGGGCTTCCGTGACCTGGGCACCGACAGCGCCGCGAACGCGCTCACCTTCGGCGCACTCGTCGGGTTCCTCGCCGCGATCTTCGCGGGGTGGCTTGGCGGCGTCCTCGCACCGTCGCACGCGGCGGTGCCGGCGGCTCCGTACGCGACTCCCGCGGCGGCACGGACGCGCCCAGCTCCGGTCGCACATGACCATGTCGAACGACGCGAAGTCGTTCGGGAGCGACGGCCGCTTCTTCCGTCCTTCGGAAGGAAAGGTGGCGAACGGGTCGAATCCCGTGAGGAAACCGCTGAGCGCCGCGACAGCGAGGTCGAGCGCTAGGACGCACTGAACCGCGACAAGCGGGCGGACGTATCCTCCACGAAACCCGTCGGTCGGGAGGGGGTACTCGCCTATGCGTTCCGCCCGCTTCGCGCTCGCGTTGGCCAGCGCCGTCGCACTCATCCTCGCCGCTTGTGCCGGAGGCCAGCAACCCGTCGGAGGTGGCAGCTCCGCGCCTTCCACGGCGGGCAAGGCCTCGTATGGCGGCACGATCACGTTCGCGCTCGAGAACGACGTCAGCAACCTCGACCCGATGCTCTCCGGTCTGTTTGTCGACCGGAACATCCATTACGCGATGTACGACTCCCTCGTTCGCGTCGATCCGAAAGGCAACATCATCCCGTGGCTCGCCGAGACGTGGGAGACGTCCGCCGACGGAAAGACGGTCACCTTCCATTTGCGCCAGGGAGTGAAGTACCACGACGGAACCGCGTTCGATTCCGACTCGGTCAAGTGGAACATCGATCGCTACACGCAGACCAAGGGATCGCTGCGTACCGCTGACCTCGGCTCGGTCGACAACGTTCAGGTCGTCGACGCTCTCAAAGAAGGTCGGCGACGCGATGGGCGCCGACTTTACGCGCAAGCCCTTCAAGGCCGGGACCGGCCCGTTCACCCTCACCGAGGCCGTGAAGAACGACCACTACACGCTCGAGAAGAACCCGGACTGGTGGGGCAAGGACGCGAGCGGCAATAAGCTGCCGTACCTCAACAAGCTCATCGTCAAGCCGATCCTCGATGCGGATGTCGCGCTCACGAACCTGCGCACCGGGAACGCACAGATCATTAACCGCATCAACGGGAAGGACGTGGCCAGCGTCAAGGCGGACGCCTCGCTCTCCTATCAGCAGGTCGGCTCGTTCAGCTGGGCCAGCCTCGTGCCAAACGAAGCGGCTGGTTTCATCTTCAGCGAGCGCCGTTACGTGAAGGCGGTCGCGATGGCCATCGACCGCGACGAGATCCTGCAAAAGGGGCCGGCGGCAGGCATCGGGCTCGTCGGCTGGGGTCCGATCTCGCCGGCGCACTTCGCCTACGACGACAGCTTCAAGCCATGGCCGAAGGCCGATCCGGATGGAGCGAAGAAGCTGGTCGCTGAAGTGGGGAAGGGACCGCTCAAGTTCGAGCTTCTGGTCCCGTCCGGCGACGCCGGCATCCTGCAGGCCGCGCAGCTCATCCAATCGGAGCTCGCGAAGGCCGACATCACCATGGATCTCAAGACTCAGCTCTTCAACGACATCGTGACGCTCCAGCAGCAGCACAAGCATCTCGGCATGACGTTCGTCGGGTGGAGCGGCCGCCTCGATCCGGACGGCAACACGTACGACTTCGTGGTGACGGGCTCGCCGAACAACGACTCGTCATACAGCAACTCGAAGGTCGATGACCTCATGAAGCAGCAGCGCGCCGAGTCCGACCCGGCGAAGCGCAAGCAGCTCCTGCTGCAAGCGCAGCAGATCTACACCGTCGACGATCCTTCCCGCGTCTGGTACGGGTTCGGGGTCTCTCCACTCGTGACGGTGAAGAACCTCGTCGGCATGGAGTCGTATCCAGACCGCATCCCGCGCTTCCAGGCCGCATCACTACAGAAATAAACGGCAGGGTGAGCTGAGAGCCGAGGCGACGGAGTGACCACGTACATCCTCCGTCGCCTCGTGCTCATGGTCCCCGTCGCCTTTCTTGTCACGATCGGTGTCTTCATCCTCATCCGCCTCTCGCCCGGCGACCCCGCGCTGGTGTTCGCCGGCGAAGAGCGGGACCCGACCGCACTCGCCGCGATCCGCGAGCAGATGGGCCTCGACAAGCCGCTCCCGGTCCAGTACGTCGTGTGGGTCACGAGGCTCGCGCAGGGTGATCTCGGCCGATCGTTCCAGACGCACCAGCGCGTGCTGGAAGCGATCGTGGAGCGACTTCCCGCGACCGCGGAGCTCGGTCTCGCCGCGCTCGTGTTCTCCGTCGGGGTCGCGCTCGTGGTCGGCATCATCTCGGCGATCAAGCGCAACTCGGCGATCGATCTGCTCTCCACGAGCGTCACGCTTGCCGGGGTCTCGTTCCCCAGCTTCTTCCTCGGGATCGTCCTGATCCTCCTCTTTGCGTACGTCATCCCGGGACGGATCTTCCCGCCGGGCGGGTACACCGCGTTCACGACCGACGCCGGCGACAACCTGCGGCGCCTCGTGCTCCCGGCGATCACCCTGGCGACGGCGAGCCTCGCGGTGAACCTCCGCCAGGTCCGCTCAAGCCTGCTCGACGTGTTCGGACACGAGTACATGCGGACCGCGCGCGCGAAGGGTCTCCGCGAGCGCACCGTCGTCACCAGACACGCTCTCAAGAACGCGCTCATCCCGGTCGTCACGCTCATCGGGATCCAGGTCGGAGCGATCATCGAAGGCGCCTTCATCACCGAGACGATCTTCTTCTGGCCGGGCATCGGCCGGCTCGCGGTGACCGCCATCCCGTCGCAGGACTATCCCGTCGTCCAGGGCGTCGTCCTCGTGTCGGCGTTCTCGTACATGGTCTCGACCCTGCTCGTCGACGTGCTGTACGCGTGGCTCGATCCGCGCATCTCGTATGAATCGGCGACCGCATGAGCGGGACGACGCTCCCGGCCGTCCTCCGCGTCCCGCGCGCGGATCGTGCGAGCTCGATCGGCTACTTCCTCCGGCACAACCCGCGGATGATCGTCGGCGGCGCGCTCGTCCTCGCGTGGCTGTTCATCTTCGTGTTCGCGCGGGTGATCGCGCCGTATGACCCGCTCAAGGTCAACGTGGCCGATGCGCTCCTCCCGCCCGGTCCGGCGCACTGGCTGGGCACCGACGATCTCGGGCGCGACGTCTTCTCGCGCGTGCTCGTCGGCAGCCAGGTCTCGCTTCGCGTGGGGATCATCTCCGTCGCCATCGGATTCTTCGTCGGGGTGAGCCTCGGGCTCGCCGCGGGGTACCTCGGAGGACTGTTCGACCTGCTCGCGATGCGCGCGGTCGACGCCCTGCTCGCCTTCCCCGCGCTCGTGCTGGCGATCGCGATCACCGCCGCGCTCGGGCCGAAGATCGAGAACGCGATGATCGCGATCGGCATCGTCGCGATCCCCGCGTACGCGCGACTCACGCGTGGTCAGGTGCTCGCGGTCCGGGCGCGCGAGTTCATCGTCGCGGCGCGCACGATCGGGGCGACCCCGCTGCGGATCGTCATGCGGCACATCTTCCCGAACGTGGTGAACGCCCTGATCGTGCAGGCGACGCTGTCGACGGCGTTCGCGATCCTCGCGGAGGCGGCGCTGTCCTTCCTCGGGCTCGGTCCGCAGCCGCCCGACCCCTCGTGGGGTCAGGACATCAACTATTCGCAGCGCTACCTCCCCAACCTCAAGTGGTGGATGAGCGTCGGTCCGGGGCTCGCGATCTTCAGCGCGGTGTTCGCCTTCAATTTCCTGGGCGACGCGCTCCGCGACGCGCTCGATCCACGCCTGCGCCGCTCAGGCTGAGCCTGGCCGGTACTTCCGTACTGGGCCTCTCTCACCTGGGCCGGGGACTCCCCGAGAGCTCGGTCGCCTGCTAACCCATACCTAAAACATGCAGGTGAGCCAGGTCGCATATGACCGGTTCCGGCTGGAGCTCCCCGCCGCTGACGCCACATGGCGCCCCCTCGCGGACCCGGAGTGCCTCGCCGAAACGGCCGCGTGGCTCTGGGACTTCGGCCCGAAGCCGCTGATCGCGGTGGTCGGGTACGACCGGGACACTCCGAAGTGGCTCGCCGCGTGGAAAGCACGTGCGGTCCGGTTCGCGCCGGGCGGCTCATCCGCTGGCGCGGCCGTCACGCTCGCGTCCCGTGCGGACCTCGAACGCTTCCTTTCCGAAGGCGCGCCCCACGAGCACACCGTGCTCCTCTGGCCGCGGACCGCGGAAGCGAAGACGTTCGAGGGCCTGAACGGCGCGCAGAACGCGTGGCTCAAGACAGTCGATGGGCACGCCGTGATCCAGCGCGGCGGCGAGGTCTTCGAGGTCAACCAGGTCCAGGGCTGAGCGGCCCGAGCCTCCGCGCGACGATCCCCAGATAGGCGCCGACGAGCGCACCGACGATGGCGAAGCCGAGGCCCGCAAGACCCGCAGGGATCCCAGTTGCGCCGCGCAATGATTCGGCGATCGGGATGAAGCCGCCGACGAGCAGCGCGACGATCACCGCGGCGCGGGGACGCACCGCCGAGAGCGCACCGGCGATGAGGAAGATGAGGCCGGCCTCGATGCCGGTGTCGTCCGTCCGAGCGTCGACGTAGGCGAGCCACAGCCCAGCGACACACGCGAGCGTGAGGACGATCGCGGTTACGACGGTCCTCACGGAGGCTCCTCCGTCTTGCGCTCGGCCTGGGCGCCGAGCTCGCGGGTCCGCTGGTACGCGGCGTAGACCGCCTTCGAGAGCACCGTTCTGAGCGCGCCTTTCTCGAGCTGGTAGATCGCCGCGGCGCTGGTGCCGCCCGGCGAGGTGACCATGTTGCGCAGCTCGGCAAGATGACGTCCGCTCTTGCGCGCGAAGAGCGCTGACCCTTCGACGGTACGGAGAACGAGCTCCTCCGCCACGCGTCGCGAGAACCCCAGGTGCACGCCCGCGTCGACGAGCGCCTCCATGAGCAGGAAGACATAGGTTGGACCGGTCCCGGACAACGCCGTCGCCATGTCGACGAGATTCTCGTCGTCGACCATCAGCTCCTCGCCGAGCGCGCCCAGGATGGCCTTTGCGCGGTCGCGCTGCTCGGCGTCCACCGCCGACGTCGGCGTCCACGCGGTCACGCCCATCCCGACCTGCGCCGGCGTGTTCGGCATGGCGCGGATGATCGCGGCGTGCTCGAGGCCATCCCGCAGCGAGCGAAGCGTCGCGCCCGCGACGATCGACAACACCAGCTGCTCGTCTTCGAGCTTGCCGCGGAGCTCGCGCATCACGGTCGCGAGCACCTGCGGCTTCACCGAGAGCACGACCACGTGGGCGCCGGTCGCGGCCTCGGCATTCGATGCGAGCGCCTTGACGCCGTAGGTCTTGGCGAGCTCCGCGCGGCGCTCGCGGCGCGGCCCGGTCACGAGGACATGCGAGGGCGGCACCAGGTGACGATCGAGCAGGCCGCGGATCATCGCCTCGGCCATCGTCCCACCGCCGATGAACGCGAGACGCTTTCCGGTGAGCGACACAGACGAAGTATGGGGAGCGCTCGGGAGTCGCTAGTGGGGCGCGCCTCCCGGGACGTTGCAGGCCTTCCGGAATGCGCAGTCGTTGAACCCATCGCCTTCACGGTCCGGCGCGGAGGGCAGCGCGATGAGCGACAGATCGAAGTCGACGAGCTGCATCTCCTCCTCGACCACGAAGCCGGGCGAGACGCCGTTCGCGGTCGCGGCGTCGAAGCCCACGACGCTGAGATCGGGCATCGGCCCGACGGTCACCGCACCGGTGTCCGAGACGACGACGGGCGTCTCGAGGACCCATTCCGCGGATGCGTACGTCGAGCTGTAGGGAAGGGTGATCGAGAACGAGCCGCCGGTGCTCAGGTCGGAGATCGCGATCGTCCACACCTCCGGCGTGAGCGGGCTTTCGACGATCGTCACCTGGACCCGGTCGCCGGCGCGGACGGCGAGATCGGCGATCCGAACGCTCGGCGCCGGGATCGTCTCCCACCACGCGTAGTAATCGGGGTTGCCGGCCGCATCGATGTCGTGACCGATCCCGGCCTGGATGAGCGTCGCGTCGGTGAGGGTGCACGAGGTATCGAGGCAGCCACCGCCGATGCCGATCCAGGTCGAGGAGTACTCGGCCTCACCGGCCCGGCGCTGCTTCGCCTTCGGCACCACCCATTCGCCGGAGACCGCATGGAACGTCGTGTTCTTCTCGAGCGCGCCCTGCACGTACCCAGACCAGTTGAACGACTGATTCGCGGCGACCACCACGATCGGTCGAGCGTTCGGCCGCGTCGGCTCGCCGCCGGAGACAAGGACGAGAAGCGCGACGAGCAGGAACCTGAGCACGATCTGCAGGACCGCAGCCCGCGTGCCAGCCGATGCGAAGCGCACAAGGTTTGAAAGATCACCTTGCGATGGCCACACCCATCTGCTACACCGTGGCCCTCGCGCACCATGCGCGAAGGATGGAGGCGTCGATGCAGATCGCATTCACGTCAACGAGGGAGACGAGCTCGAGATAACGGCATAGGCGTGCGTACGGCGTCCTGTGGCCACGGGCTCCTCCCCGTGGCGTTTTTGTGTCCTGACGCAAATCGCGATAGATGGGAGGAGACGACCGATGGTCGTTCGCTGGATGCTGTCACTCGCCTTGTTCGTGCTCGCGGCTCTACCCCAGTCGGGCGGCGGAAGCTCGCGGTCGGTGAGCAAGCTGATGCTGTTCGATCCTTCGTTCTTGCCCGTATTCGCGGTCGATCGGTCACACGCGTGACGTGGCGGCGGTCGGCGTGCGTACGCCACCGGCCGCCGCACGTCATTTCCGGCCGACGAGGATCAGCTTGTGGACCGCGAAGGTTGTCGGGGTGATCCGGAACGCCTCGACCGCCCCCGGGAAGCCCCAGCGAGGCGGCGTCGCACCTCGGCCGCGCGATCCGGGGGAGTCCGCGAGCGTGCCATCCAGCTTTCGGTGTCGAGCTTGGTGACCAGCACGTCCGAGTCGACCACGGCGCGCATGCCCGCGCCTTCGACCAGGGCGCTCCACCGCGCGACCGTGTGATTGCGCACGTGCGACGGATCGCGCAGCGTCTCGAGCTCGTTGATGAACCGGTCCAGGGCCGGGTCCTCCGGCGCGTAGTTGTCGACGAGGACGAACAGGCCGCCGGGCCGCAGCACGCGCCCGATCTCAGCGAACGCCGCGGGAGCATCGGCGAAGTGATGGGCCGCAAGACGCGACGTCACGACATCGACGGATCCCGAGGGCACCGGCAGCGCGCGCGCATCTGCCTGGACGAGCAGCGCGTTGGCGATGCTCGCACCCGCGAGCACGGCGAGACCCGCCTCGAGCATCTCGCGCGTCGCGTCGACCCCCAGCGCGCCGCGAAAATGCGGGGCCACCCGCCGCAGCGTGTGACCGACGCCGGTGCCGACGTCGACGATCCGATCCCCACCATGCTCCCGCGCGAGCGTCACGATCCGATCGAGATCCTCGCCTCGCGCATGGGTCGCGCTCTCGACGTAGGCGGCCGCGATGCGGCCGAACTGGCGCTGGACCGGCTCGATGTCGCTCATGTCGCGTCGAGACGTTTGCTGTACTCGACTGTCGCATCGCGCTGGTAGCCCATCGCTTCCCAGAAGCGCATCGCGTCCTCGTTGTCATCCCAGACGATGAGGTTGAGCTTCGGGCAACCGAGAGCCCGCAGCCGCTCTTCGATCGTGTGGACCAGCCGGGTCGCGACGCCGCGGCGGCGCATCTCGGGATGGGTCGCCACGTGATACAGCCAGCCACGGCGGCCGTCGAACGTGGCGAGCGCGCTCGCGACGATCCGCTCGTTCTCGGTGCCGACGATGCACAGCCCCGGATTGCGCGAGACCAGCGCCCCGAGCGAAGCATCGTCATCGCCGGGTCGGGCGCGGATGCCGCTCGACCGCCACAGCGCGCGCACTTCCTCCCCGTCCTCTTCGCGGAGGTCGCGGATGTCCACCGCTGCCCATACTGACGCCTCGTGCGGATCGGGCGCTTCGACGTGCGGATCTTCAGCGACGGCATTTTCAGGCTGGACGGGGGCGCGATGTTCGGGATCGTGCCGAAGGTGCTGTGGGAGAAGCAGAAGCCGGCCGACGATCGCAACCGCATCGCGATGGACATGAATTGCCTGCTCATCCGTGATGCCGATCACGTCGTGCTCGTTGAGACCGGGGCCGGCACGAAGCTCACGCCGAAGCAGAACGAGATCTACGGTATCGACCAGCCGCCGCGCCTCCTCGCCGAGATCGCGGCGCTCGGTGTCCGTCCCGAACAGGTCACCCTCGTCATCAACACGCACCTGCACTTCGACCACGCCGGCGGCAACACGTACCGCGACGGCGACCGGATCGTGTCGACCTTCCCGCGGGCGTCGTACGTCTTCCAGCGCTTGGAATGGCAGGACGCGATCGCGCCGAACGAGCGCACCCGCGGCTCGTACCTTCCGGATGACTACGCGCCGCTCGAGGCCGCGGGCAAGCTCGAGCTGATCGATGAGTCCGTCGAGATCCTGCCGGGCGTCCGGCTGGATCGCGTCCAGGGCCACACTCGCGGGACCCAGACGGTCCGCGTCAGCGACCGGGGCCAGACGCTCTTCTTCTCGAGCGACTTCATGCCCGATCGCCACCACCTACCGCTGCCGTGGATCCCCGCCTTTGATCTGTTCCCGCTCGAGACGCTTGCCGCGAAGAAGGTCATCCTGCCGCGCGCGATCGAAGAGCGGTGGATCGTCGGCTTCACGCACGACCTGCCGCGGTTCGGCCGCATCTCGCAGAGCGACGGCCGCTATCGGTTCGAAGAGGTGGCGTGATCGTTCGGCGCGCGTCCCTCATCGACGGGGCGCGCGCCGCGACCGGTCACGTCGTCATCGTCGACGTGTTCCGCGCCTTCACCACGGCCGCGTTCTGCATCGCGGCGGGCGCGCGCGAGATCGTGCTCGTCGCCGATCACGAGCAGGCCCTCGGGATGAAGCGTCGCGATCCATCGCTGTTCCTCACGGGCGAGATCGACGGTCGTCCCATCCCCGGCTTCGACGTCGGCAACTCGCCGTCGGCCATCGAGCGTCTCGATCTTGGCGGCCGCCGCGTCGTCCAGCGCACGAGCTCGGGAACGCAGGGTGTCGTCGCCGCCGATCGCGCGCAGGCGATCCTCCTCGGGAGCTTCGTCATTGCCGGCGCGATACCTCGAGGCCGCGCTGCTCGACCGGCCGATGCCGCCCCCGCTGGTCACGCTGCTCGCGGACCGCGCCGCGGAGGGCTGGCCGGACTGGTTCCCGCGTCGGGATGCCGAGCTCGCGCTCGAGGTCGATCGCTTCGATTTCGCGCTGCCCGTGTCGCGCGAGGGCGGCCTCCTCGTCGCGCGCCCGACGCGCGAGACCTAGGCCGATCCCTCCGGGACGGTCGCCGCGGCGGCCGGCCGCAGCGTCGCGACACGGACCCCTGCGAGGATCACCAGCCCGCCCGCGAGCTGCAGCGGCTCGGGCCGATCGCCGAGAAAGACGACCGCCATGATGAGCGTCAGGACGGGCACGAAGTAGGACGTGAGCGAGGCGATGCCGGCGCCGACCCGCCGCACGATCCAGTAGAAGGCCGTGAAGCTCGCGACCGACGCGATGAGCGCCAGATAGAGGATGTCGAGCCACACGCCGGTGCTCCACGACGCGACGTCGCGGTAGCCATGCTCGATGAAACCAAGCGGCAGCAGCAGCGCGGCCCCGATCGGCATAGCGAGCGTGACGACCGCGAGCGGTGACCGCTCGCGCAGCGTGATCGTCCCGAGCACCGTGTAGCAGGCCCAGCAGACGGCGCCGCTCAGCATGAGCAGATCGCCCTGGAGACGCGAGACCGAGAGGTTGCCGCCGCTCTGGCCGGTCGCGATCACCAGCGCGGCGCCGCAGGAGGCGAGCGCGAAGCCCACCACCTTCGCCGGCGTGAGCCGTTCCCCGACGAGCGTCGCGAGCACCGCCGTGAGGACGGGGATCGTCGTGGGGACGATGAGCGCGCCGTCCGAAGCTGGTGCCATCGTCAACCCCACGAACACGAACGCGTTGTAGAGCACGTATCCGAAGAGGGCCGAGAGCGCGATCGGCCCGATGCCCCCGAGATCGATGCTCGTGCGCGTGGCGATCGCGATGGCGGCGACCGCAATCGCGGCGATGACGAATCGCATGGCCGACAGCTCGAGCGGCGGAGCACCGGTGACCCCGAGCTTTCCCGTGATCCACGATCCGCTCCAGGCGGACGCGACGGCGAACGCCGCGAGCGGCGTGATGAGCGAGCGGGGCACTCGCGAACGATACGAGGCTAGGATGCGGCCGGTGGCGCGGGTGCTGATCACAGGCATCACGGGGTTCGCGGGAAGTCATCTCGCCGAGCATCTGCTCACGCGCGGCGACGAGGTGCACGGGCTCGCGCACGAGGAGCCGCCGTTCCCGAACCTCGCGGCGGTCGCCGATCGCGTCACGATCCACCGCGGCGATGTGACGAGCCTCGACGATGTTCGTCGCGCGTTCGATCACTCCGGCGCCGAAGCGGTCGTCCATCTCGCGGGTCTCGCCGTCCCCACCCAGGCCAGCGCCGATCCGCTCGCCGCTGTCCGGATCAACGTTCTCGGTACCGCAACGCTCCTCGCGGCCCTCGAGGTGCGACGCGCCACGCGGCTGGTCCTCGCGTCGAGCGCGGATGTCTACGGGGCGCCGGCGCAGATCCCGGTGAACGAGGACGCGCCCCTCCAGCCGCTGAACGTCTACGCGGCGACGAAGGTCGCGGCCGAGACGCTTGCGCTCGAGGCCGACGCGAGGCACGGCTCGCCGATCGTCGTTCTGCGGCCGGCGAATCAGAACGGACCGCGTCAGCACCCCGGCCTTGCGGCGTCGGCGTTCGCGAAGCAGATCGCCGCCGCCGAGGCGGGATCCGCCGACCCGATCATCCGGCATGGCCGGCTCGACGCGGAGCGCGACTTCATCGACGTCCGCGACATGGCGGTCGCCTACGGCCTCGCGCTGTCACTTCCGTCGACCGGCACGTACAACGTGGGAAGCGGCCGCGCGATCGCGATCGGCGAGATCCTCTCGACGCTGATCAGCCTCGCCCGGATCCCGCTTCGCACCGAGCTCGATCCAACGCGCGTGCGCGGCGGTGACGCGACGCGGCTGTCGCTCGATGCCAGCCGTTTTCGCCAAAACACCGGTTGGTCGCCTCGCATCGGGCTCGCTGAGTCGCTGCGCGATACCCTCGACTTCTGGAGGGCGGACATCCAGCAGGGAGCACCGGCGTGAACATCGTCTTTGGCACGGACGGCTGGCGCGCGCGAATCGCCGACGAGTACACCTTCGACGCGGTGCGGGTCTGCGCGCAATCGGTCGCGGAGTGGGTCGTCCGGAACGGCGGCGCCGACCGCGGGGTCGTCATCGGCTTCGATCGCCGCTTCGCGTCGGAGCACTTCGCCGCCGCCGCGGCGGAGGTCGTCGCGGCGCACGACGTCAACGTGCACCTCGCGACCGCCGCTGCGCCGACGCAGTCGTTCTCGTGGGCGACGATGCGCCGCAAGGCGAAGGCCGGGATCGTGATCACCGCGAGCCACAACCCGTGGACCGACAACGGCTTCAAGGTGAAGGCCGAGACCGGCGCCGCCGCGGGACCGGACATGCTGAAGGAGCTCGAGGCGGTCATTCGCCCGCTCGAGCAGAATCCCGAGCGCGTCCGCCGCATGAAGCTCGACGACGCCAGGAGCAAGGGCCGCATCCAGGAGTTTGACCCGGCGCCTGACTACCTCGCGCACGTCGCGGAGCTCTTCGACCTCGACGCGTTCCGCGGGGCGGGCTACACCGTGGTGTGCGAGGCGCTCTACGGCAGCGCCGGCGGCTACTTCCCGAAGCTCATCGGCGGCGGGAAGACCAAAGTCGTCGAGCTACATGGCGAGCGCAATCCGTACTTCGGCGGCGTGAATCCGGAGCCGATCCCGCCCAACATAGACGAGTTCCTCCGCCGCATTCCGGCCGAACACGGCGACGTCGGTCTCGCGGTCGACGGCGACGCGGATCGCGCGGGCCTCGCCGACGAGCGGGGCACCTTCGTCACAACGCTCACCCTGTACGCCCTCCTCATGTGGTACCTCTGCGAGGTCCGCGGGCTGCGTCAGCCGGTCGTGAAGACGGTGAACATGACCTCGATGGTCGATCGTCTCGGCGAGAAGTTCGGCGTGAAGGTCTATGAGGTCCCGGTCGGGTTCAAGTACATCGGTCCGAAGATGCAGGAGACCGGCGCCATGATGGGCGGCGAGGAGTCCGGCGGGTTCGGCTTCGCGATGCACCTGCCGGAGCGGGACGGCATCGTCGCCGACCTCTTCTTCCTCGACTTCATGCTGAAGACGAAGAAGAAGCCGTCCGAGCTCATCGCCGAGCTCATGCGTATGGCAGGCCCATCGCATTACAACCGGCGCGATCTGCACATGGATGCGGCCACGTACGACGCGGCCAAGCGGCGGATCATGGCCGCGCTCCGACAGGCGGCGCCGGAGCAGCTCGGCGGGCACGCGGTGGCGAAGATCGTGCATCTCGACACGAACGACGGCACGAAGTTCTTCCTCGATGACGGATCGTGGCTACTGATCCGCCTGTCAGGGACCGAGCCGCTCGTTCGGGTCTACGCGGAGACGCGCTCGCAGGGGGAGCTCGCGCCGCTCCTCGACGCGGGCGAGCGGATTCCGGAGGACATGCTCGGGCGCATCAAGGACCTGCCGAAGCAGATCCGCGACGCGTGGGCGATCGCCACAAAGGCGAGCATCCCGCCCGCCTACGGGGATGTGCGCAGCATCGTCGTCGCCGGGATGGGCGGTTCCGCGATCGGCGGCGACCTCGCTGCCGCTCTCCTTGACGCCGAGCTCAAGGTCCCGATGACGGTGCATCGCGACTACGGTCTGCCGGGATACGTCGGCCGTGACTCGCTGGTGATCGCCTCGAGCTACTCGGGGAATACCGAGGAGACGCTGTCGGCTTTCGAGGAGGCCCGCAAACGTGGCGCGAAGGTGCTCGCACTGACTACCGGGGGGAAGCTCGCGGAGCTCGCGCGCGCGTCGGGCTTTCCGGTCGTGACCTTCAGCTACAAGGCGCGTCCGCGAGCGACGCTCGGATACTCGCTCGGCCTCGTGCTCGGGACCCTTACGCGAATGGGCTTCACCCGCGATCTCTCCGATGACATCGACATGGCGCTCAAGGATGTCTCAAAGCTCGAGGAGCGCGTGCACGAGGGGGCACGGACCAACGACGCGAAGAGGCTCGCGAAGGAGCTATTCGGTCGGATCGTCTTCGCGTACGGCGCTGGCGTGATCGGCGTGATGGCGCGTCGCGTGAAGGGACAGTGGAACGAGAACGCGAAGAACTGGTCCGCCTTCGACGTGATGAGCGAGCTCAACCACAACGCCGTCGTGGGGTTTCCGCATCCGCCGATCGCGCGAGAGGCCCTCACGGTCCTGCTCCTGCGAAGTGACCGCGACAACCCGCGCCACAAGATCCGCTTTGAGGTGACTCGCGAGCTCTTGGACCGCGCGCAGATCGAGCACAAGACACTTCAGTTCGTCGGACAGAACGTGCTGTCCGAGGTCTTGCAGATGGTCTACTTCACCGACTACGTGTCCTTTTATGTGGCGCTTCTTAACGGCGCGGATCCGTCGCCCAACGACTCGATCGACTATCTGAAGGACCGTCTCGCGAAGGGCGTCTAGCGAGTGCGGCATCCGCCGCCCCCGCGGTTCGCCTACTGCCCGCGCGACGGGACGCTTCTCGTCCCGACCCGGATCGACGGCCGGGACCGGCCGACGTGCCCGGTGTGCGGGTTCGCCGATTTCATGCACGTCCAGATCGGCTCGAACACCGTGGTGGAGCGCGACGGCGGCGTCCTGCTCGTGCGTCTCAACTACGGTCCGCGCAACGGCAGTTGGGCGCTGCCCGGAGGACTCGTAGAGAACGACGAGACCGCGGAGGAGGCGGCGCGGCGCGAGACCGCCGAGGAGACCGGCTTCAACGTTTCCCTCGACGGCCTTCTCGCGATGTGGATGCGACCGGGTTTTCCGATCCTGGTGGTGATC
The DNA here is from genome assembly GCA_005889445.1 of Chloroflexota bacterium. GTDB lineage: Bacteria > Chloroflexota > Limnocylindria > P2-11E > P2-11E > 3-1-20CM-2-70-9. The sequence goes on along the minus strand of VBGS01000168.1, from coordinate 16,653 downwards.
TATCGTGCGCACGTCGTGTCGGGACAGCTTCGGGTCGCGCCCGACGAGGCGTCCGAGGCCGCCTTCTTCGCCAAGGACCAGCTCCCGCCGCTCGAACAGCTCGCGTGGCCATCGACCGTCCATGGCCTGGATGCCTGGCGCGCCTACGAGCCGCCCCGGCCCTGAGCGGATCGTTCACGAGCCTCGACGAAGCTGCGCCGCGTCGAAGCGGTCTCCAGACTCGACCGAGCCCGCGGAGGCCGTAGCGCCGACCGCTTGCCCGCGTTTCCCACACGCGAGGAAGGAGTAGAGGGGATGCAGGACTACGGACGACAGGCAGGCACAGACCCGGCGGTGAACGCGCTTTTGGGCCCGGGGCTGGTGGTCGAGGGCAAGCTGAGCTTCGAGGGGCAGGTCCGTCTCGACGGGACCTTCACCGGCGAGATCAACACCAGCGGCAGCCTCATCGTCGGCGAGACCGCGAAGGTCACGGCCGAGATCAGCTGCGGCTCGATCGTCATCCACGGCGAGGTGACCGGGAACATCCACGCGACCGACTCGGTCGAGCTCGCGAAGCCGGCCCGGGTGAAAGGCGACATCACGACGCCATCGCTCAGCATCGACAAGGGCGTCTTCTTCGACGGCAACTCGATCATGGGCAACGGCGGCGTCGTCTCGATGAACCGCCGCGACCAGCGCAAGATGCGCGGCCGCGCGATGGAGCCGAGCCAGACCTAAGCGGGCACCGGCTGCCGGTGCGCGTAGGCGACCGCCGCGACCCCACACGCGGTCAACGCGGCGGCCGCCGGGAAGATCAGGAACACGTCGTAGGACGCGACCACGCTCCCGATCGCGGGGCCAACGACGAAGCCAAGGTTTGTGGGTAGGTAGCCGAACGTCATGACACGGCCGCGTGTCGCCGCGCCGGTTGACGACGACAGCACGTTGAACGACACGCTGAAGACGCCCGAGACCGTCCCATTCGCGATGGCCCAGAGCACGGCGAGGCTCACCAGATCGCGGGCGAAGTAGGGAAGCAGCCACAGCACCGCGAGGATCGGGCCCCCGACGAAGAGGGTGCGCCAGTGGCCGACGCGGTCCGCGAGCGCGCCGATCGCGGGGGAGGCGACGAGGGTGACGAGCCCGCCCGCACCGAACACGATCCCGACAGCCGTCCCAGGGTCGGGACCGTCATACACACGCGCCACCACGAGCGGGACGTAGATGAACGCGAGCAGCCAGCCCGAGAAAAAGACGACATATGCCGGAAAGAGCGTCCGAAGACGAGGCGATTGAACGATGAGGACCACGCCGTCCCGAGCCATCGCCAGGAGCGATCCGGTGCCCTGCGGCGGCATGAACGCGTCGCGATATCCGAAGGAAAGCAGCCCGATGACGCCCGCCATCACGACCGCGTCGAGCGCCATGAGCGGGCCGAACCCGAGGCGATCGACGATCGGACCGCCCACGAGCGGCCCGACGAACGCGCCGAGGGGATTCGCGCCGTTCACCACGCCGAAGGCGAGGCCGGTCTGGCGCGCGGGCGCGTTCTCGGCGAGGGTCGCGAGCATCAGGCCGGTGTTGCCAAGCCCGAGCGACGTGAACGCGCGCGCGAACGCGAAGAGCAGGATGTTCGGTGCGACCGCGGCGAGCGTGAGCGCGACGAACGCGGACACATAGGAGCGCACGATGAGCGGCTTCCGCCCGTAGCGGTCCGCGAGCGCGCCCCAGAACGGAAGGAAGGGAAGACCGGCGACGCTCGAGATGGCGGTGATCGCGCCGACCCAGAACGCCACATCGTTCGTCGCGACGCCGAGCTCCGGAAGGTGCAGCGGCGTGAACGCGGTGATCTGACCATAGGCGCAGACCTCGCAGAACCCGGCGATCGAAAAGAGCCCGATCATGCGGACCCAGCCGGAATTCGGCCGCATTTTCACCGTCGGGCGAAGGATATGGGGCCAGGGATAAACTCGGTTCGTCCGGCCGGCCCGAATGAACAGGGAGTGTGGAGGAAGCCATGTACTCGAGCCTCATCTCGAAGATCGAGAAGGCGAAGCGCTACGCCGAAGAACCCGAACGCATCAGCTTCCGGAGCTTCGAGGTCGCGTTCCGCGGCGACAACGGCACCCACGCCGTGTCGCTCAGAGGCGATGACTGGAACTGCGAGTGTGAGCACTTCCATACGAGCGGTCTCTGCGCCCATGTGATGACGCTGCAACGCGTCTTCGGCGCGCATCTCACCGACAACGCGCGTTACACGCAGGAGCACGTCCCCGCCTAACAACTGAAGACGCGGGGTTCCAGCGAAGCCGGTGCGATTCCGGCAGGGTCCCGCCACCGTGACGAGCTCTCGCTCGAACTCGGGTCGCCTGGATCACCCGCTCGCGGCATACACACCTTCGCGAGAAAGGGGTGCGCCAGATGCGCTTTCGTTCTTGGTTTGCGGTCCTCGCGATCGTCCTCCTTGCCGCCGCGTGCGGCGATGCCGCCACGGTGCCGGCCGCATCACCGACGAGCACGGCCTCCGCCTTCCCGGCCACCGTCACCGATTTCCAGCAGCGCTCCGTCACCATCCCTCAGCGGCCGGAGCGCCTGGTGTCGATCGGTCCGTCGATCACCGCGTTCCTCTTCGCGCTGGGCGCGGGCACGCGCGTCGTGGGTGTCGATGACTTCTCGGACGAGCCGGCTGAGGCGTCGAAGGTCGAAAGGGTCGGCGGGGTCAAAGTGAATTTCGAAAAGGTCGTGTCTCTCAGACCAGACCTCGTTCTGACCGTGAAGTTCTCAGATGGCACGATCGAAAAGCTCCGCTCTGCGTCGCTGACCGTAGTGGTCGTCGATCCCCAGACCGTCGCCGATGTTGCGAGGACAGCCACGCTGCTCGGCTCGGCCGTCGGCGCGGATGGGCGAACCCTCGCGACGGGGATCCAGCAGAGGGTCGACGCTGTCAAGTCGCGGACCGCGGGCGTGGCGACCCACCCGCGGGTCTACCACGAGATCGACGCATCGGATCCGACGAAAATCTTCACCGTCGGTCCTGGCTCGTACATCAACGATCTCATCGTGATCGCAGGAGGGACGAACATCGCGGCGACCGCCGCGACCGCGTATCCGCAGCTGTCCGCCGAGGAGGTCCTCCGCGCAAATCCGGAGATCATCGTGTTGGCCGCGGACGCCTATTCGGCGAAGCCCGCCGACGTCGCGGCTCGGCAAGGCTGGTCGGTCATCGCTGCCGTGAAGACCGGTCGTATCGTCTCGATCGAGCCCAACCTCATCAACCGTCCCGGCCCGCGGGTCGGCGAAGCTGCCGAGGCGTATGCCAAGCTCGTCCATCCGGAGCTCTTCAAATAGCCCGCACGGTCGCGGTCTTCGCGCTGCTCGCGATCGCGCTCTTCGCGAGCGCGGCCGCGGCGATCCTCGTGGGCGCCGTCGCCATCGCGCCGTCCGACGTGATCGCGGCCCTCGCAGGCTCGGCCGACACCAGCGGAACGATCATTCGCGACCTGCGCCTTCCCCGGGTGCTCGGCTCGGTTCTCGTCGGCGGCTCACTCGGCGCGGCGGGAGCGCTGCTGCAAGGTCTGCTCCGCAATCCGCTGGCCGATCCGTTCGTCACCGGCACGTCAGCCGGGGCGAGCCTCGCGGCCGTCGTCGCGATCGTGGTCGGAGTGGCCGCTCCCTTCGTCCCGATCGCCGCGTTTGGAGGCGCCCTCGCGGCGGTGCTCCTCGTCTGGCGGCTCGCGCGGCTTGGCGGCGCGACGACCGTGCTCACCGTCCTTCTCGCTGGGATCGTGCTGACCTCGTTCGCCGGTGGCCTCGTCACCTTTCTGCTGATATCCAGCGACCGCCTCGCGCTGCAGCTACGAGCGCTGCTCGGCTGGCTCCAGGGAGGTGTGGCCGTCGCCAGCTGGAGCGAGCTCGCAGTCGCCTCGCTCGTCGTCGCGGCGGGATTGCTGCTCGCGTTATTGGTAGCGCACCGGATCGATGCCTACGCGTTCGGGGAGGAGACTGCAGCGACCCTTGGCGTCGACCCCGAGCAGACGACTCGGGCGGTCCTCGCGGCGACCGCGCTCCTCGCGGGCGCGGCGGTCGCCCTGGCAGGGCTGGTTGGATTTGTCGGGCTCGTCGTCCCCCACGCGCTGCGGTTCTTCATCGGAGCGACGCACGCGCGACTCGTACCCGCAAGCTTCATCGGCGGGGCGATCGTCCTCGTGCTCGCCGATCTCGCCGCCCGCGTCGTGATCGCTCCCGCGGAGCTCCCGGTCGGGGCGATCACAGGGCTTATCGGGGCTCCGTTCTTCCTTGCGCTTCTGGTGCGGTCTCGGCGGGTCGCTGTGTGACCAAACTCGTCGCGGACGGCGTCAGCGCCGGCTATCCGGCGCGCGCGGTCTTGCGCGGCTGCTCGATAAGCGTTGGGTCCGGCGAGCTCGTCGCGCTCGTCGGTCCGAACGGGGCGGGCAAGTCGACACTGCTCCGCGTCCTTGCCGGGTTGCTGCGCCCGACATCGGGAATGGTGTCGCTGGACGGCCGCGATCTGATGACGTTGTCTCGCGCCACGCTGGCGCAGCGGGTAGCGGTGGTCCCGCAGCTCTTCGACACGCTGTTCCCGTTCACGGTGCGCGAGATCGTCGCGCTCGGACGGACCGCCCGCCTCGGCATCTTTGGGACCGCGTCGACGCAGGACCGCGATGTGGTCGATCGCGTGATCTCGGAGCTCGGTCTGGGCTCCCTGGCGGCGCGGCGGATCGATCGGCTCTCCGGCGGCGAGCGTCAGCGGGCGGTACTCGCGATGGCCCTCGCGCAAGAAGGCGCCGTCCTCCTCCTCGACGAGCCGACGGTCCATCTCGATCCGGGGCATCAGATCGCGACTCTTGAGCTGCTGCGTTCTCTGGCCGCGCGCCAGGGACTCGCGGTCTGCGCGGTGCTGCATGACCTCAACCTCGCGTCGGCGTTCGCATCGCGGATCGTCGTGCTCGACGATGGCAGGATCGTCACGGACGGCACCCCCGCCGAAGTGCTGCGTGCGGACCTTGTGCGCGCCGTCTTTGGCGACGCGTTCGATCTGGTCGCGCGCGACGGCCGACCGCTCGTCGTTCCGAAAGTCCCGGTGCGTTAGGTAGGGTTCACTTCCCCCGCGTGACGAGCTTCGTGTCGCGCGCGACCCGTGCCGCCTCGCGGGCCTCGACGGCGGCACCGCGCGCCTCCGCGGCCGCGGCGGCCGCGGCCGCGTCGCGCTCTTCGAGGAGCGACGCGGCCTGAGTCCGCTCGCGCCGCCCCTGGGCGAGCTCGTAGAAATAGCGCACGAAGCTATTGATGACGCCGGCGACGGGGATCGCGAGGAAGACGCCCCAGAACCCGGCGACCCGCGAACCGAGGAGCAGCGCGAAGAACACGAAGAGCGGGTGGAGACCGATCGCCGTCGACATGATGCGAGGCCCGACGACGTTGAGCACGACCTGCTGCAGCGCCAGCGTGAGCACCAGGACCCAGATGAACGAATCGGGTGCGCCGAGAAGCGTGACGGCGAGCACCGGGACCTCGGCGAGGATCGGGCCGAAGAACGGGATGATCATCGTGAGGCCCGAGAAGACCGAGAGCACGCCGGCGAAGGGCACGCCCAGCGGCACCAGGATGAGCAGCGAGCCGATCCCGTATATCAGCCCGAGCAGGAGCGATCCGCGGATGAAGCCACCAAAAGAGCGGTCCGCGCTGAGCCGCAGGAGGTCCGCTTCGCTCTGCAGCTCCGGCGACAGCGCGCTGACGAACCGGTTCCAGAGCTGGTCGCCGTCGATGAGCATGATGAACGCGATGATCAGGACGAGCGTCGCGTTGAAGAGCACGGTCGCGGTCGCCGAGACGATGCTGAGCGCATCGGTCGCGATCGATCCCGCGAAGGCCGAGAGCCGGGCGGGCACCTGTCCATACAGGTCGGTCACGCTGACCGGCACACCGAGGCGCTCGAGGTTCTGTTGGAGCGCGACGACCTCTCGCGCCGCTCGGTCACCGTACTCTGGCGCGCGCGTCACGAGATCGTTGAGCTGGGCGACGAGCCCAGGCACCGCGAGCGCGAGCAGCGCTGCAAGGACGAACGCGATCCCGATGTACACGACGACGACCGAGAGGGCGCGATTGAGCACCGTTCGCTCGTCGATCCGGCTGACGATCGGGCTGAGCAGATACGAGACCATCCATGCTGCGAAGAAGATGAGCAGCACGTCCGCAACGCGCGCGACGGCTTCCCACACGCTTGCCGCGAGCTGGAACGCAACGAACACGATCAAGAGCACGACGAGCGTGGTGAGAAGCTGTTTGTCGCGCGACGTGAGGTTCACGTGGGAATGGTAATGACGGGGATACCATGCCCCGCGTGCCGGGCGGGGCCTCACTGATCGAACGTTACGCGGCGTATCTGCCGGTCACCGACCGGACGCCGCGGCTTTCGCTCGGCGAGGGGAACACGCCGCTGGTCCGCGCGCCGACGCTGGAGCGCGAGCTCGGCATCGGCGAGGTCTGGCTCAAGGTCGAAGGCCAAAACCCGACCGGATCGTTCAAGGACCGCGGGATGGTCGTCGCGGTCGCGAAGGCCGTCGAAGACGGCGCTCGTGTCGTCCTCTGCGCGTCGACCGGGAACACCGCCGCTTCCGCCGCGGCGTACGCGGCGCGCGCGGGCATCTCGTGCACGGTCGTCCTGCCTGCCGGACAGGTCGCCGCGGGAAAGCTGGCCCAGGCTCTCGCGCATGGCGCTCAGGTCATCGCCGTGCGCGGTCCCTTCGATGCGGCGCTCGCGGTCGTGCGTGAGCTCGCCGGCCAGGGCGAAGCCACACTCGTCAATTCGGTGAACCCGCATCGCGTCGAGGGCCAGAAGACCGCGGCATTCGAGGTCTGCGAGTCCCTCGGGGATGCGCCGGACGCGCTCTTCATTCCGGTGGGCAACGCCGGCAACATCACCGCGTACTGGAAGGGATTCAACGAGGCCGTCCGCGGCGGCCTCGCCCGTACCCGGCCGAGGATGTATGGCTATCAGGCCGCGGGCGCGGCACCGCTGGTGAGCGGCAAGCCGGTGAGCGCGCCCGAAACCGTCGCGACGGCCATCCGGGTGGGCAACCCGGCCTCCTGGCAGGGCGCGGTCGCCGCGCGTGACGAGTCCGGCGGGGCCATCGACTCCGTCACCGACGAGGAGATCCTCGACGCGTACGGGTTCGTGGCGCGCTGTGAAGGGATCTTCTGCGAGCCCGCCTCGGCCGCGTCGATCGCGGGCCTGCGCAAGCGCGCACGCTCCGGCGGTCTGCGGGAGGTGCGCAGGGTCGTGTGCGTGCTGACCGGTAACGGCATGAAGGATCCAGACCGCGCTCGCCTGCTCGCCGGGCCGATTCCCGAGGTCGAAGCAACAGCGGACGCGGTGCGTCGTTCGTTTCGCTGACGATGGAGCTCCGAATCAGAGTCCCCGCGTCAAGCGCGAATCTTGGCCCAGGCTTCGACACGTTCGCCATCGCTCTGCCGCTCCTCGCTGAGTTCGAGGTCCGCCCGGCTCGCACATGGTCGGTGTCGGTCGACGGAAACGGCGCCGGCGTGCCGACGGATCACGAGAACCTCTTCGTCGTCGCCGCGCACGCCGCGGCCAAAGCCGCGCAGGAGACGCTCGGCCCGTATCACGTCACCCAGCGATCGGCGATCCCGACGAGCCGCGGGCTTGGCTCGAGCGCGGCCGCGATCGTGGGAGGCGTCGTCGCCGCCAACGCGATCCTCGGGGAGCCACTCGATCGGCGGACGCTGCTGCGGGTCGCCACCGAAGTCGAAGGTCATGCCGACAACGTCGCGGCCGCGCTCTACGGCGCGTTCACCGTCGCGCTCCCGAGCGATGGTGGTCCCGTCGTGACCCGGATCGCGTTCCCGCGCACGTGGCGGATCTGCCTGCTCATCCCGCGAGAGTCTCTCTCGACCGAGAAGGCGCGCGCGGTGCTGCCGCCGACCGTATCGCGTGAGGACGCCGTCTTCAATCTCGCGCACGCGTCGGCGCTCCTCGCGGCGGTGATGCGCTCCGACGGCGCGCTCCTCTCGATCGCGATGAGCGATCGCCTGCATCAGGCGGCGCGCGCCCATCTCGTCACCGGCCTCGGCGAGATCATCGCGGCCGCGCGCGGAGCCGGCGCCTTCGGCGCCGCGCTCTCCGGCGCGGGGCCGACGATCGTCGCGTTCGCGCCGACCCGACTGGCCGACCGCGTCGTCGCCGCGATGGAAGACGCCGCCCGCGCCGCGGGGACGATGGCGCGCGGGCGGGTCGTCCGTGCACGCGCCGCCGGCGCGCAGGTGCGCCGGCAGTGAGGCTCGGCGCCATCTTGCTGACCGTGTCCCTCATCGCGTGCGGCGTCGACAACGGGATCGTCGTGAACAACCCGACGCCGACGAAGACGACCCTGACCGGGTCGCCCGCGGCGTCGTCGACCCTGAGCCCAACAGCGAGCCCGACGCCCTCGCCAACGCCGCTCATTTCGTCCAAGGGCGGGATCGTGGTCCGCCAGCCGCTCGCCAACGCGCGCGTACGCAGTCCGCTGATCATCTCGGGCGACGCGAGCGTCTTCGAGGCCAACCTCATCTGGCAGATCACGGACACCGCGGGCCGGGTGCTCGCCGGTCCGGCCATCACCACCGCGACCGCCGGCGCCCCGCAGCGCGGCACGTTCCAGATCACCGCGACGTACACCGATCCACCGTCCGACATCATCGCGTTCGCCGAGGTCTTCACGCGAAGCCCGCGGGATGGGAACGTCGACGAGATCGTTCGCGTCCCGCTCGTCCTTTCCGCGCGCTGATGCGCCTTGCGCTCTTGTCGGTCCCCGCGGTTCGCAGCGCGCTGTCGCTCGAGCTCGGTCGCGACATCGAATACCACGACTCGCTTTCGTCGACGCAGGACCGCGCTCGCGAGCTTGCGGCCGCCGGCGCCTCGCCGATCGTGGTCGTCGCCGACGAGCAGACCGGAGGTCAGGGAACCAGGGGACGCACGTGGATCGCCGCAAAGGGGACGAGCCTGCTGGCGTCATGGCTGTTCCGTCCCGCGCCGGCGGATCCCGGGCTCTTCGTGGTCCTCGCGGGGGTCGCGGTCGCGCGCGCCTTGGACCTGCTTGGCGCGCCGGGCGCTCTCCTAAAATGGCCCAACGACGTCGAGCTCGACCGCAAGAAGGTCGCCGGCACGCTCGCTCATGCGACCACGGACGGGGAGGGCGGTTCGCTGGTACTCGGCATCGGTGTGAACGTCCATCAGCGCTCGACTGATTTTCCCGCGGAGCTTCAGCCCGTCGCGACGTCCGCGGCGCTCGCGGGTCACCGCGTGGACCGCCTCAGCCTGCTCGCGACGCTCACTCGCGAGCTCGATCGTGTCGCCGACGAGCGCGAACGTCCGGCGGCGCTCGCCGAGTGGCGCCGACGCGCGACGTTGCTCGGCAAGCCGGTCGAAGTGACGCGCGACGGCACGTCCCGGCGCGGCGTCGCGAGCGACATCGCCGATGACGGCGCGCTGATCGTGGACGGCGAACGCGTGATCGCCGGAGAGGTGCGGCCGCTCGGCTGATGGACCGCTTCGCGATCGTCGTCGACGGGACCGCGTCGTTCGCCGCGGGGATGGAGCGAGAGCTCGACATCCGTGCGCTCCCGTTGCACGTCGACATCGGGAACGAATCGTTCACCGCCGGCGTCGATCTGACCGCCGACGAGTTCTACCGGAAGATCGCCGCACCAGACGTGAAGCCGGGCACCTCGCAGCCATCGATGGGGGAATGCCGGGAGCTCTACGACAAGCTCATCGCCGAAGGCTTCCGCCGGATCATCGTCCTCACGATCGCCACCGAGCTCTCGGGGACCTACTCGGTCGCGGCGACGACGGCGCAGCAGGTCCCGAACACGAAGATCGAGGTCGTCGACTCGCGGACGCTCGCCGGCGGGATCTCGCTGATCGGCACCGCGTGCGCACGCGCGCGACGTGACGGTCGCGCGTTCGACGACGCGGTGAACCTCGCGCGACGGCTCGCGGGCAAGGCGCACATCATCGCCGCCGCCGACACCCTCGAATACCTAAAGCGCTCTGGCCGCGTCTCCGGTGGCGCCGCGCTGTTCGGGTCGCTCCTCGCGGTGAAACCGATCCTCGAGGTCGTTGACGGTAAGGTGCTCGCGGCGGATCGCGTGCGCACGCGGGAGAAGGCCACCGCCCGGCTCAAGGAGCTCATCGAGGCACGGGTCCCACCCGACACGCGGATCAACGCCTGCACATTGCACACGAACGATCCGGAACGAGCCCGGGCCCTCGGCGATTGGGCGCAGGCACGCTTCCATTGCGTCGAGCACTGGGTCGCGGAGGCGGGTCCCGTGATCGGTGCTCGCGCGGGACCCGGCGTCATTGGACTCTGCTGGTACCGTTCGGAAGAGGCATGAGACTGCGCAATCCTTTCGGTCGAAAACCGAAGGAATTCCCGTCGCACCTGTGGACGCAGTGTCCGAACTGCGGCGAGATGCTCTTCAACAAGCAGCTCGCCCGCAACCTCAACGTGTGCACGAAGTGCGGTCACCACTTCCGGCTCGGCGCGAAGGAGCGCCTCGAGCTGCTCGCCGACTCCCGCTCGTTCGTCGAGACCGACGCCGAGATGGTCTCGTCGGACCCGCTCGGTTTCGTCGATAGCAAGAGCTATCCGGATCGGATCGCCGCGGCCCAGGCGAAGACCGGTCGCAAGGACGCCGTCGTCACCGGAAGCGCGAAGATCGCGGATATCCCGGTGATCCTCGCGGTCATGGACTTCGAGTTCATGGGCGGCTCGATGGGCAGCGTCGTCGGCGAGAAGCTCACGCGCGCGGCCGAGCGCGCGCTGGCCGAGCGGGCGCCGCTCGTCATCGTCGCGGCATCCGGTGGCGCGCGCATGCAGGAGGGCACGATCGCGCTCATGCAGCTGGCGAAGACCGTCGCCGCCGTAACGCGTCTCGATGAGGCGGGCATCCCGTTCATCAGCGTCCTCACCGATCCCACGACCGGCGGCGTGCTCGCGTCGTTCGCGTCGCTGGGCGACATCGTGCTCGCCGAGCCCGGCGCGCTCATCGGCTTTTCCGGCGCGCGCGTCACCAGCGAGACGATCGGTGAGAAGCTTCCGAAGGGCTTCCAGCGAGCGGAGTTCCTGCAGGACCACGGCTTTGTCGACCAGGTCGTCGCGCGCCCGCAGCTGAAGGAGCGGATCGCGTTCTTCCTGAACGCCTTCCGCGTCGCGGGCCAGGACCTGCGGTGGAGCCTCTAGGCATGGGCATGCTCGACCGGATCACGGGCACGCGCCGGGCGACACCGGATGCCAATGGCCATCTGCCCGCGGACGCCGGTCTCATCACCGACGCGAAGACCTACGCCGCGACGCGCCCGACCGCGTGGCAGGCGGTGCAGGCGGCCCGGAACATCGCTCGGCCGCACGCGCTCGACATCATCGGCCGGGTCTTCGATCGATTCCAGGAGCTGCACGGCGATCGCGGATTCCGCGACGATCCGGCGATCGTCGGCGGCATCGCCGAGCTTGCCGGCCGGCCGGTCGTCGTGGTCGGACAGCAGAAGGGCGCGTCGACCGAGGAGAACATCGAGCGGAACTTCGGCATGCCGTACCCCGAGGGATACCGCAAGGCCATTCGCCTCTACCGGCTCGCCCAAAAGTTCCATCTGCCGCTTGTCACCTTGGTGGATACACCTGGCGCGTATCCGGGGCCCGAGGCCGAGGAGCGAGGCCAGGCGGAGGCGATCGCGTCGAGCATCCAGGTGATGACGCGGCTCGCGACGCCGATCGTCGTCGTTGTCCTCGGCGAAGGCGGATCCGGAGGAGCCCTCGCGCTCGGCGTCGGCGATGTCGTGCTCGCGCTCGAGAACGCGATCTACTCGGTGATCTCCCCCGAGGGGTCCGCCGCAATCCTGTGGCGGAGCGCGACCGAGGCGGAGCGGGCCGCGACCGCGATGAAGCTGGCGGGTCCCGATCTGCTGGCGACCGGCGTCGTCGACGCGCTCATCCACGAGCCCGCCGGCGGGGCGCACACCGATCACGATGCGACCGCGGCCGCGATCAAGACCGCCCTGGTCGTCGAGCTCGATCGGCTGTCGCGCGTGCCGGTGCCCGAGCTGCTCTCGTTCCGCTACGAGCGTTTCCGCTCGTTCGGCACGGTCCTCGAGCCTGGCGCGGGTGTGACCGAGCCGCCGCCGCAGCCGTGGTGGCGACGGGTGCTGCGCCAATGAGCGAGAACGACCCGCTGCTCGGCCTGGTCGACGATCTGCTCGCGCTCCGCCTTCCCGACGGCCTCAGCGGCGTATCCATCGAGGTCGAGGCAGACGGCTTCGCGGTCTCCGTCACCCGCCACCACGCCGACGGCGCGTCGCCGCGCGGCGCGGCCGGCGTTGACGATGGGCAGGCGACGACGGAGAAGACCCAGCGTGTGCACGCGACCACCGTCGGGATCTTCTCGGCGGCGCGCGAGTGGCACCCCGGCGACGCGGTCGCGCGCGGCGACGCGCTTGGCGGGATCCAGTCGCTTGGTCAGGTCGCGGAGATCAGCGCTCCCGCCGACGGCGAGATCCGCGAGGTCCTGGTCGCCGGCGGCGCGCCGGTCGAGTATGGGCAGGCGCTCTTCGTCATTGCGCTCCGCTGACCGGATCGTGGTGACCGTTCGCCGATCGGGCGACGGACACGTCGCGGACGTGGTCATCCGGGACGGCACCACGACCACCCACAGGGTGCGGATCTCCGCGGCCGACCTCGAACGCTACGGCGGCGGCGACGTCACCGATCTGGTGCGGCGGTCCTTCCAATTCCTCCTGGAGCGCGAGCCCAACACGTCGATCCTCCGCGAGTTCGATCTTTCGGCGATCGAGCGCTATTTCCCGGACTATGGGAGCGCGATCCGAGGCGCCTAGCGAGTCGCGAGCGGATGCTTGTCGTCGGGCGGCGGGAACGACTCATCGAGCTCCGCGAGATCGCGTTTTGTCAGACGGATGTCCGCGGCGCCCCGATTGTCACGAACGTGCGCCATGCGCGCGGCCTTCGGTATCGCGATCACGCCGTCCTCGCGGATGACCCATGCGAGCGCGACCTGCGCCGGGGTCGCGTCGTGTCGCTCGGCCACCGCCTTCAGGACCGGATGCGCGTGCGCAAGCAGGCCTTCCTCGATCGGCGAGTACGCGATGACCGGCCGATGGCGCTTCCGCATCCAGGGGATGAGGTCCCACTCGACGCCGCGTCGCTCGAGGTTGTACAGCACCTCGTTCGTGCCGACACGCGCCAGTCCGTCCTTGAGCCGCGCGAGCGCGTCCATGTCGGCGACGTCGAAGTTGCTCACGCCCGCGTAGCGAATCTTTTGCGCTTGCAGCAGGTCGTCGAATCCGGAGAGAGTCTCCTTTAGCGACACGTCCCCGCGCCAATGGAGCAGGTAGAGGTCGATCCGATCCGTGCCGAGACGTCTGAGGCTCCGCTCGCACGCCGCGGTCATGCGCTCACGTGTGGCGTTCTGCGGATAGAACTTCGTCACGATGAAGACGTCGTCCCGCCGATCCACGATCGCCGCGCCGACCACGCGCTCGGCGCCGCCGTCGCCGTACATCTCGGCCGTATCGATGAGCGTCATCCCGAGGTCGATCCCCAGACGGAGGACCGCGGCTTCCGCAGCGCGCTTGCTCGAGTCCTCGCCCATTCGCCAGGTGCCCTGTCCAAGCACGGGCAGCTTCTCGCCGCCCGGGAGCGTCGTGGCGCGCAGGCGGGGCATCGGACCCGCAGGCGAGCACGGAACGTGCCGCCGTTCAGGCGGCGGTCACGACCGGATCCAGCGTGCGCGGCGCAGAGCGCCATCCGCTGAGCAGTACGAAGATCACGAAGCCGTGGAACGCGAGGGCGAGCCAATCCGCGGCCCAGATGAAGATCAGGCCGTCGAGCGCGTACAGCGCGACCGCGATCGCGAAGATCGCGAGCCGTCGAGCTCGTGCGGCGCGGCCGAAGAAGAAGAACGCGGCGGCGACGAGAACGTCGAGGATGATCGCGTACACCGGGGTGCGCGCCGTCCCGCTCAGCGCGATCGCGAGGCCATCGATGAGCCGCGTGATGCCGAGACCGATGAAGACGGCCCAATCAACATGCGCCGCGGCGAGCAGCGAGTTGAGGACCGAGGCGGCCGCGATCCAGTAGAACCATGCCCCGCCGTTGTTCCGCCTGACGATCCAGCGCGCGAGGTCGGCCATGGCGCCCGATTCAGGCATGGAATCGCCTCGCGCGGGTGTCTTCGTAGACTCATCGCCCTCATGGAGCGTGGTATCGCGTGGCTCTTTCCCGGCCAGGGCTCGCAGGCCGTCGGGATGGGTAAGGAGCTCGCGGATCGATACGCGAGCGCGGCGCGCGTCTTCGAAGAGGCGAATGACGCGCTGGGCTTTGATCTGCGCGCGCTGTGCTTCGCGGGTCCGCAGGATGAGCTCGACCGGACCGCGAACACGCAGCCCGCCCTGCTCGCGGCGTCGATCGCGGCGCTCCGCGCCGCGGAGGAAGCACGCGGCGGTCTCCCCAAACCCGCATTCGTCCTCGGCCATTCGCTGGGCGAATTCACGGCCGCCGTCGCGGGTGGCGTGCTCTCGCTTGGCGACGCGCTTCGCCTCGTTCGCACGCGTGGTGAGCTGATGCAGGCAGCCGATCCGTCCGGCGGTATGGCCGCGGTCCTCGGTCTCGATGCGGAGCTCGTCGCTCGCACGATCGTCGGAACCGGCGTGGTCGTCGCGAACGAGAACGCCCCCGGCCAGGTCGTCGTCTCCGGCCCGCGCGACGATCTGCTGCGCGCCGGCGATCTGCTCAAGGCCGCCGGTGCGAAGCGCGTCGTCGCGCTGCGGACGTCGGCGGCGTTCCATTCGCCGGCGATGCGGAGCGTGGCTCCGCGGCTGCGTCAGGCCATGGACCTGGTCACGTTCAGTGCACTGCGGTATCGACTCATTGCCAACACCGACGCGAAGGTGCACGAGCACGCGCGCGAGCTTCCCGCGCTGCTGGAGAAACAGGTGTGGTCTCCGGTACAGTGGGTTGCCTCGGTACGGCGCGCGCACGGGGAGGGCGCGTCGGTCTTCATCGAGTTCGGCCCAGGCAACATTCTCACCGGGCTCGTGAAACGGATCCTCCCAGACGCGATCACCGGCAACGTCTCGGACGAAGGCACGCTTCGGCAGTCGCTTCCGCTGTTTGAGGGAGGTGCAACGTGAAGGTCACGAAGACGTATTTCATGCTCACCGCGGCCGACGTCTCGCGGGCCGCGTCCTTCTACAAGCGCGTCTTCGGTCTGAAGCCGGCGTATGAGTCATCCGACTGGACCGAGCTGCTGCAGAACGGGACGACCGTCGCGCTGCATGGAGGCGGAACGACGCAGGAGCGCGACACCGGTCTCGGCTTCTACGTCGACGACATCGAGGCGGCGTGCTCCGCGGTGAGCGGCGCCGGCGGCAAGATCGTGAAGCGACCCGAGTCGCGCGCGGGCGAGGGCATCATCCTCGCCACCGCGGTCGATACCGAGGGCAACCGATTCTCGATCGCCGAAGAGGCACCGCGTTGACCGCGATCGACAAGATCCTCATCGCAAATCGCGGGGAGATCGCCGTGCGCGTGATCCGCGCGTGCCGTGAGCTCGGCATCCAGTCGGTCGCCGTCTACAGCGAGGCCGACGCGCACAGCCTTCCGGTGCATCTTGCCGACGAGGCGATCTGCATCGGACCGGCCAACGCCCGCGAGTCGTATCTGAACATCCCCGCGATCATGTCCGCGGCGCTCCTCTCGGGCGCGCAGGCGATCCATCCGGGGTACGGCTTCCTCTCCGAGAACGCGGACTTCTCCGAGGTCTGCAAGGAGCACGGGCTCGTCTTCATCGGTCCGCCGCCTGACGTACTCGCGCGATTCCACGACAAGGCCGCGACGCGGATCGCGATGAAGCAGATCGGCGTCCCGGTCATCCCCGGGTCGGACGGCTCGGTACGCAACGCGGCCGAGGCGCTGCGCATCGCCGAGGCGATCGGCTACCCGGTGATGCTCAAGGCGAAGGCCGGCGGCGGCGGCAGGGGCATGCGCAAGGCCACCTCCCCGAGCGAGGTCCAGCGGCTCTGGCCGCAGGCGCAGGCCGAAGCGAAGGCGTCCTTCGGCGACGATGGGATCTACATCGAGCGCTGCCTCGAGGGCGTGAGACACGTCGAGGCGCAGATCGCGGTCGACGAGTCCGGGCGGGGCATCTGCCTTGGCGAGCGCGAGTGCTCGATCCAGCGGCGCAATCAGAAGATGATCGAAGAGGCGCCGTCGGCGTCCATCGGGGAGCCGCTCCGGCAGGAGATCGCACGCCTCGCGGTCGACGCGGCCGTGCGGTTCGGTTACCGCAACGTCGGCACGTTCGAGTTCCTCGTCGACGCGCAGAACCGGCCCTACTTCATCGAGGTCAACTCGCGGATCCAGGTGGAGCACACGGTCACCGAGGTGACGACCGGCATGGACCTGGTGAAGGAGCAGATCGCGCTCGCGCAGGGCGAGCTCCTCTCGTTCAGCGAGGAGCAGATCTGGGTGCAGGGTCACGCGATCGAGTGCCGCATCAACGCGGAGGACGCCGAGGCGAACTTCGCCCCATCGACTGGCGTGCTCACGAGCTGGCTACCGCCGGGCGGGCCGGGCATCCGCG
>VBGS01000147.1 GCA_005889445.1 Chloroflexota bacterium | reverse complement strand
CTTGGCCAGATACTGCCGTCGCTCGTCGGCGACGCGCCTGATCTCCTGGATGCCGGCGTCATCGAAGCGCACGGCGTGCTCGCAGAGCAGCTTCGGGTCCTCATCGCGCTGCTCGACCCGCGCGAGGACCAGAAGAATCTCGTCGGCGTTCCAGAGCGGCGCGGTCGCTTCGTACGTGCGCGGAAAGACCGTGACCTCGACCGCGCCGGTCAAGTCTTCGACCTGCGCGAACATCATGAGCTGCTTGTTCTTGGTGATGTGCTTGCGGGCGCTCGTCACCACGCACGCGATCGTGACGAGATCCTCCCCCGCCTCGCGCAGCTCGGCGAGATATGCCGTCACCACGTCGCCCATCTTCGGCGCGAGCGCCTGCAGTGGGTGCTCCGACAGATAGATCCCGAGCAGCTCCTTCTCCCAACCGAGCAGCTCGCGGCGCCCGGCCTCGGCTCCCACGAGCGGGCCACCGAGGGTGGTCGTCTCGGCCAGATCGAAGAGCCCGACCTGTCCGCTCGCGCGGTCGCGCTGTTCCCGCTGGGCGGTCGCGAGGGTCGCGTCGAGCGCGCTCAGCTGCGCCTGGCGCGGCCCGAACGCATCGCATGCGCCAGACTTGATCAGCGACTCCAGGACGCGCTTGTTCGCGCGTTGCAAGTCGATTCGGGCGCAAAGGTCGTCCAGCGAACGGAAGAGGCCACCAGAGCGGCGGGCGTCCACCAGGCCCTCGACGGCGCCCTCGCCAACGTTCTTCACCGCGCCGAGCCCGAATCGGATGCCCTTCGGGGTGATCGCGAAGTCGAGCTCCGACTCGTTCACGTCCGGAGGGAGCACCGCCAGCCCCATGCGTCGGCATTCGGCGACGGCGATCGCGACGCGCTCCGACGTCCCCATTTCCGCGGAGAGCACCGCGGTCATGTACTCGGGGGTGTAGTTCGCCTTCAGGTAGGCGGTGTGGTAGGCGATGATCCCGTAGATCGCGGCGTGCGCGCGGTTGAAACCGTATCGCGCGAACGGCTCGAAGTCTTTCCAGACCGCCTCGATCACGTCGGCGTGAACGCCGTTGCGGATCGCGCCGGCGACGAACTTCACCTTCTGCGCGTCGAGCTTCTCGCGGATCTTCTTGCGCACCGCGTAGCAGAGGACGTCGGCTTCCGCGAGGGTGAAGCCGGCGAGCGCCTGCGTCACCGCCATCACGTCCTCCTGGTAGACCATCACGCCGTACGTCGCCTTCAGCACCGGCTCGAGCAGCGGGTGCGCGTAGCTGACGGGCTCCTCGCCGTGCTTGCGCCGGATGTATGTCGGGATGTAGTCCATCGGCCCGGGGCGGAAGAGCGCGACCATCGCCATGACGTCCTCGACGCGGTCCGGCTTGAGCTCGCGGACATAGCGGCGCATCCCGGCCGATTCGAGCTGGAACATGCCCGTCGTCTCGCCCGAACCGAGCATCTCGAACGTCCTGGGGTCGTCGAGCGGGATCTCCTCGCGTCGGATCTTTACGCCCCGCGTCTGCTCGATGAGCCGGAGCGCGTGCTCGAGGATCGTGAGGTTTCCGAGGCCGAGGAAGTCGAACTTGAGCACCCCGAGCTTCTCGAGCTGCTTGTCCTCGTACTGGGTCTGCAGCGCGTTGACGTTCCCCTTCGAGCGCTCGAGGGGCACGAGCTGGGTGATCGGCTCGCGCGAGATCACGACCCCCGCCGCATGCGTCCCGGTCGAGCGGACCAGACCCTCGACCTTCTCGGCGAGGTCGAGTAGGCGCTGGATATCCGGCTGCTGCTCCAGATCGCGTAGCTCGCCTGACATCCGCCGCGAGTCAGTCAGCGTCGTCCCGAACGGGATCGTCTTCGCGACACGGTCCGCGTCGCCGTACGGCATCCCCAGCACGCGCGCGACGTCGCGCACCGCGGCGCGCGCGAGCATCGTGTTGAACGTCCCGATCTGCGCGACGCGGTCAGCGCCGTACTTCTGGGTGACGTACTGGATCACCTCGTCGCGGCGGTCGCCCATGAAGTCGACGTCGATGTCCGGGGGCGTGAACCGCTCGAGGTTGAGGAAGCGCTCGAAGATGAGCCCGTATTTCAGCGGATCGATGTCGGTGAGGCCGATCGCGTAGTTCACGAGCGAGCCCCCGGCCGATCCCCGCACCGCGGTGAGGATCCCCCGCTCGTGCGCGAAACGGATGAAGTCCTGGACGATGAGGATGTAGCCGGTGTAGCCGGTCTTCGCGATGACCGCGAGCTCCTTGTCGATCCGCTCCTTGAGCTCGGAGCCGAGCGCCCCGTAACGCGCGACCGCGCCTGCTTCGGCCATCTCGCGCAGCTGCTCGTCCGGCGTCTTGCCCGCGGGGACCTCGAAATGCGGCAGGCGCAGGTCGCCGAGCGGGAGCCGCAGGTCGACCTTCTCGGCGATGCGGACGGTGTTCTCGATGGCCTCGCCGTCCTCGGGGAAGAGATCGCTCATCTCGGCCACGGTCTTCATGTACAGCTCGGGGTGGTCGATCATCTTGAGGCGGTCTGGCGTGTCGATCGTCTTCCCGCTCTGGATGCAGACCATCACGTCCTGGGCCTCGGCGTCCTCGGCGCTGACGTAGTGGATGTCGTTCGTCACGACGAGCGGTATGCCCGTCCGGCGCGCGACCTCGCGGATGCCCTCGTTGACGCGGACCTGCTCCTCGATCCCGTGCGACATCAGCTCGAGGTAGTAGTTGCCCTCACCGAAGATCTCGCGGTGCTCCTCCGCGACGGCGCACGCCGCATCGAGGCCCTCGTCCTGCACGGCGCGCGCGAGCTCGCCCTGCAGGCAGGCGGACAGCGCGATGAGCCCCGCCGAGCGCTCGCGAAGGAGCTCCTTGTCCATACGCGGCCGGTAGTAGTAGCCGTCGAGGTGCGCGGTGGTCACCAGCGCGACCAGGTTCTGATAGCCGATGAAGTCCTTCGCGAGGAGCACGAGGTGGAAGGGCTTGCCGTGTCCTTCGATCCGCGGATCGCGGTCGAAGCGGCTCTTTCGCGCGACGTAGGTCTCGATCCCAACGATGGGCTTGATGCCGGCGTCGCGGCAGAGCGTGTAGAAGTCGATCGCGCCGTAGAGGGCGCCGTGGTCGGTCAGGGCGAGCGCGGGCATGCCGAGCGCTTTCGCCCGTGCGACGAGATCGGAAAGACGCGACAGCCCGTCAAGCAGGCTGTATTCGCTATGCGTGTGGAGGTGGACGAACTGCTTGGCGATGACCCTGCCCCACGTGACCGCTCGGGAAGCGCGGCGGTCGCCTCAGTCTACCGCCCGGAACGCGCGCTCCGGTGACCCGATTGACTCAGCGCCCGCTCCGTGTGACGTTGACGACAACGGCCTGGTGGTCCGAGGCGCTTGGCGCCTTCACCGTATGCGGATTCGAGCCGATGACGCCCATCCCCCAGATGTAATCGATCCGCTTTGGCGGATCGTCGCTCGTCGTGGTGGGCCCGGCGGGCTCGCCGAGATCGCCGAACCCGGCCTCGGCCAGCAGACCCATCTCGAGCGATCCCGGCTCCGCGTTCATATCGCCCGCGACGATGATGGTGCGCTCGCCATCCCACGCGGAGAGGATCGCCCGGATCTGCTCCTGCCGGATCGAGCTCGAGTCGCTGATGTCGTCGAGATGCGTCGTGATCACCACGACGTCGCCGATCCGCGCGCCGATCGCCCCGCGGGGCTGGTGGCGCAGCGAAGGCTGCACCGCGAAATGGATCCGCTTCACGTCGGTGATCGGAACGCGTGAGAGGATCGCGTTCCCGTACAGATCCCCGATGTTCGGTCCGAACACGTACGGCATGCCAACACGCTCGGAGATGACCGCGAGCGCGTCGTGCTGCTCGTCGACCATCCAGCCGCGGACGACCTCCTGCAGCACCAGAACATCCGGCGCCTCGCGCGAGATCACTTCGACGATCGTGTCGAGCGACGGGACCTGACCGACGTTGAAGCCCTGGTGGATGTTGAACGTCATCACGCGGAAGGTGTTGTGCGGCTCATCCGCGGCGATCGGCGCGGGCGCGAGCACCAGCGCGAGGAGGGGAACGGCGACCGCGATGGGCACCAGCGCGAGCGGTAACGCGCGCCAGGCGGGAAGCCCGCGACCGGGCACGAGCAGCCCGCCCAGGACGACGACCGCCGCGCCGACCAATGCGGCGGGGACATAGGCCCAGAACGCATAGAAGCCGAACGCTCCAGCGACGAAGACGAGCCAGCCGATACCCAGCGCGAGACCGACGATCGCGGGCGACCGGCTTGGCGAGAGCGGCGCCGCGGGGAGCGCCGCGCCCGCGAGAACCACGCCGCCGGCGAGCAGGAGACCGCCGACGAGCGACGCCACCGGAAGATGCGCCCAGAGCAGTGCGGCCCCCGCCGCGCAGGCCACCGCCGCGGCGATGCCGCGTGGGAGTGGACGCGAGAGCGCGAGTGCGCCCGCGGCGAGCCCGAGGCCGACGACCACCGTCCCGAGCTCGGTGCTGCGGACCGAATCGGGACTGAGTCCGAGCCCTCCGGCGAGCGCCGTCTGGGCGCCGTTGGTTCCCCCGGTTTCCGCGACGAAGAAGAGCGGCGGAAGCGCGACGAGCGCGAGCGCGCCGAGTGCGGATGGCCGGCCCCAGGTCCGCGCAGCGCCGAGCGAGACGATCCCCGCCGCGAGGAACACGAGCGCCGCCACGAGCAGCAGCGGACCCGCGACGGTCAGCGGCGCATCCACGATGGGCACCGTCCGGAAGGCGGCCCGCAGCGCGACGTCGATCACGAACGCGATCGGGATAGCGACCGGAAGCGGCGACGGTCGGTTCGCGGGCCGCGACGCGTGCAGCAGGGCGAGCCACCAGAATCCCCCGGCCAGACCGACCACGGTGAGCGCGAGATCGGCCCAGTTGTTCCGCGAGATCGTCGCGAGCAGCGTTGCGATGCCGAGGATCGCCCCGGACAGAGCGATGGACCCGCGGGTCCCGAGCCGCCATCCGACGAGCGGCGCGAGCAACGACGTCGCGAAGACCGCGGCCGCCATCGCGCCCAGCGTCGTGCTCGGCGTGCCGTAGAGGCTCTGCTGGAAAGTCGACGCGAAGGTGCGGATGTCGGCGATGAGGAAAAGAAGACCGATGACCGCGAAGGCCACCTCGCCGATCACTCGGCGAGCGACTATAGGGCTACCGGTTCGTGCGCCACGCCTCCGCAAGTCGCGATGCGGTCTCGTTCACCAGGTCGCGCACCTTCACGATCGTGCTGAAGCCCGGTTCGTCCGGCATTGGGCCGACGATCAGGGCGCCGACGACGTCGCCGGAGACGCTGATGGGGATGATCGTCGTCCGGCCCCCTTGGACCAGGCGCTCCAGCGTCGCAGCGCCGTCGGCGTCGCGCAGCGGATGCACGATCTCGTCGAGGGTCATGGACGTCACGATGCGGTCCTCGCGGCAGGCCCGGGCGATCGCGTTGTAGCGGTCAGCGAGCTCGATCGTGAAACGGCCGACCGAGACGCCGAGTGCGTAGTCGAACTCCCGCGCCGCCGGCGATGCCGAGATGAGCTCGCCGCGGAGGAGTCCGGCCGCCGGGTCCAGCCCGACCATGAACGTCGTGGGCAGACCGATCTCGGCGCAGCTCACCAGGAGCGCGCTGAGGATCTCATCGGTCGTCGGCGGCTCCGGC
>VBGS01000146.1 GCA_005889445.1 Chloroflexota bacterium | reverse complement strand
TTGAGCCCCAGGAGGCGGTCCTTCTGGCCCATCGTCGCGGCCTCGGTGAGGACGCGGGTGGTCTCCTGGAACGATGCCGCCGCCAGGAAGCTCGAGGTGGAAAGACTCGCCTTGGTCACGCCGAGGAGCACGGTCTGCGCCGTGGCAGGCTCGCCGCCCGCGGCGATCGTGCGCGCGTTGATGTCCTCGAACTCAAAGCGGTCGAAGAGCTCCATGGGCAGCAGCTCGGTGTCGCCCGCCTCTTCGATGCGGACCTTGCGGAGCATCTGGCGGACGATGATCTCGATGTGCTTGTCGTTGATGGTCACACCCTGGGACCGGTAGACCTTCTGGACCTCGTTGACCATGTAGCGGTGGACCGCCTCGCGGCCCGAGATCCGCAGGATGTCCTGCGGGTTCGCCGAGCCCTCGGTGAGGAAGTCGCCGGCGGCGACCTGTTGGCCGTCCTCGACGTTGAGCCGAGCGGCGTGCTCGACCTCGTAGACGCGCTCCTCGACCTCCTTCATGGCGATCGAGATCCTGGAGCCGTGCACGCTCACCTTGCCTGAGACGGGAGCGGGCATGTCCGTCTTGCCCTTCGTGCGGCGCTCCGGCTTGGCGAGCGGCTGGCCCGCGGTGACGTCCGCGCCGTCCTCGACGGCGAGCACGTACCCGGCCGGCACGCTGATCGGAACGGTGTAGTCCTGCGACGAGCGAACGAGGATCTTTCGCGAGCCGTCCGGGTCGCGGACGATCTGCGCGATGCCGTCGATCTCGCAAACGATCGCGACACCCTTTGGCACGCGCGCTTCGAAGAGCTCCTCGACGCGCGGGAGACCCATGGTGATGTCCTTGCCGACGGCGGCGACACCACCGGTGTGGAACGTACGCATGGTGAGCTGGGTGCCCGGCTCGCCGATGGACTGCGCGGCGATGATGCCGACGGCCTCACCTGATTCGACGAGCTTGCCCGACGCGAGGCTGCGCCCGTAGCAGGCGCGGCAGATGCCGTGCTTGGCGTGGCAGCCGAGCGGCGAGCGAACGCGGATGCGCTTGACGCCGGAGCTCGCGATCGTCTTCGCGAGGATCAGGTCGACATCGTCACCGCGCTTCGCGATGATGTTTCCCTTCGGGTCCTTGATGTCCTGAGCCACGAGGCGGCCGAAGAGTCGATCCCCGAAGGGCTCGACCATGCCCGCCTCGTCGGCGTTGATGAAAATGCCGTCCTCGTCGCCACAGTCCTCCATGCGGACGATGACGTCCTGCGCGACGTCGACCAGACGCCGCGTGAGGTAGCCCGAGTCGGCGGTGCGGATGGCCGTGTCGGCGAGACCCTTGCGGCCACCGTGCGTCGAGATGAAGTACTCGAGGACCGTGAGGCCCTCGCGGAAGTTCGACCGGATCGGCAGGTCGATGATGCGGCCCTGCGGGTCCGCGATGAGACCACGCATGCCGCCGATCTGGCCCATCTGCTGCGTGTTACCACGCGCGCCAGACGTGGCCATCATGTAGACGGACCCGCGACGGTCCAGCGCCTTCATCATCGCCTCGATGACGTCGCGCGTCGCGTCGGTCCAGAGCTTGACCGTCGCCTCGTAGCGCTCCTGCTCGGTGATGAGGCCGCGCTGGAACTGGCGATCGATCTCGGCGACCTTCGTCTCGGCCTCCTCGATCATCCGCTCCTTCTCGGGCGGGATCGCGACGTCGTCGATCGAGATCGAGACGCCGGCGCTCGTCGCCGCGCTGAAGCCGATGGTCTTGATGCGGTCGACGACCTCGGCGGTGACCTCGCCGCCGTACTTCTCGAACGTCGCGGTGACGATCTCGCGGATGGCCGAGCGGTCGAGCACCTTATTCACGAACCGGAGCTCCTCGGGGAGCACCGCGTTGAACATGACACGGCCGGCGGTGGTCTCGACGACCCCGCCGTTGTGCGGGATCTTCACGGGCGTGTGGTAGTTGATCAGGCCCATGTCGTAGGCCGACTGCACCTCGGCGTAGTCGCCGAAGAGGCGCGTCTGCTGCTTGGGGTCGGCGCCGAGCGTGAGCCAGTAGGTGCCGAGCACCATGTCCTGCCGCGGGGTCACGACGGGCTGGCCGTCGGCCGGCTTCAGGATGTTGCGGGTCGAGAGCATCAGGTTCTTCGCCTCGGCCTGCGCCGCGGCGGAGAGCGGGACGTGCACGGCCATCTGGTCGCCGTCGAAGTCGGCGCCGAACGCCTCGCAGACGAGTGGGTGGATCTGGATGGCGTTGCCCTCGATGAGCTTAGGCATGAACGCCTGGATGCCGAGGCGGTGGAGCGTCGGGGCGCGGTTCAGCAGGACCGGGTGGTCCTTGATGACCTCCTCGAGGACATCCCACACCTCGGGCGAGACGCGTTCGACGTAGCGCTTCGCGCTTTTGATGTTGTGCGCGAGGCCGCGCTCGACGAGCTGTCGCATGACGAACGGCTTGAAGAGCTCGAGCGCCATCTTCTTCGGCAGCCCGCACTCGTTGAGCTTGAGGTCGTTGCCGACGACGATGACCGAACGTCCTGAGTAGTCCACGCGCTTGCCGAGCAGGTTCTGCCGGAACCGTCCCTGCTTGCCGCGGAGCATGTCCGAGAGCGACTTGAGCTTGTGGTTGCCGGTGCCCGAGATCGCGCGGCCGCGGCGACCGTTGTCCATGAGGGCGTCGACCGCCTCCTGGAGCATGCGCTTCTCGTTCCGGATGATGATCTCCGGCGCGCCGAGCTCGAGGAGCCGCTTGAGGCGGTTGTTCCGGTTGATCACGCTGCGGTACAGATCGTTGAGGTCGGACGTGGCGAAGCGCCCACCGTCGAGCTGCACCATCGGTCGCAGGTCCGGCGGGATGACCGGCAGGATCGTGAGGATCATCCACTCGGGCGACGCGCCCGAGCGCAGCAGCGCCTTGATGAGGCGGAGCCGCTTGATGGACTTCTTGCGGCGCTGGCCGGTGGTCGTGCGCATCTCGGCCTGAAGCGTCAGCGCGAGCTTCTCGAGGTCGAGCTGACGCATGATCTCGAGCACCGCCTCGGCGCCCATCTGCGCGCGGAAGAAGCGGTACCTGTCGGCGAACTGCCGGTACTCGGCCTCCGTCATGATCTGCTGCGGCTTGATCGACTCGATCTCCTCGCGGCGCGTCCGCGCTTCGTCGCGGACGACCTGGACGTCGGGTGCGATGTCCTGACGGACCACCCCGAGATCCTGATCGGCGCGCATGCGGATGTCCGCGATCTTCTTCTCGGAGTCGGAGCGGGTCTGCTCCTCCTCCTTGCGCCCGGTCTTCACCATCGCGTCGAGCTGCTTCTGGAGGGCGCGCTGCAGCTGGGTGAGCATCGACTTGGTCACGTTGTCGCCCTTCTCGGCGATCGTGAGCTCGGCCTGCTTGAAGATGATGTCCTTCGACGCGGGCTTGCCGACGTTGTCCTCGAGCTGCTCCTTCACCTTCGACGCCGCTGTCGTGAGCGCGTCGGAGTCGGTGGCGAGCTGCTCCTCCTGCTGGCGGACCTTCTGCTCGGTCGAGGTACGGATGCGCATGATCTCGGCGGACGCCCGGCTCTCGATCGCCCCGGTGCGGTCCGAGATCGTCTGCTCGAGGCGGCGGATCTTGTTCTCCGCTTCCTCCTGCACCTGCTGGAGGACGCGCTCGCGCTGGTGGTCATCGATGTGCGTGACCACGTAGAGCGCGAAGTACAGGATCCGCTCGAGGTTGCGCGGGGACATGTCCAGGAGGATCCCGAGCCGCGACGGCGTCCCCTTGAAGAACCAGATGTGCGACACGGGCGACGCGAGCTGGATGTGGCCCATGCGCTCGCGGCGCACCTTGGCGCGCGTCACCTCGACGCCGCACTTGTCGCAGATGATGCCCTTGTAGCGGATCCGCTTGTACTTGCCGCAGTAGCACTCCCAGTCCCGCGTGGGACCGAAGATGCGCTCGTCGAAGAGCCCGTCCTTTTCCGGACGGAGCGTCCGATAATTGATGGTCTCGGGCTTCGTCACCTCACCCGAGGACCACGAACGGATCTGGTCGGGCGACGCGAGCGAGATGCGGATGGCGTTGAACTCATTTACTTCAAGCACTTATTCACCTGACTCCAGACCCGAGATGTTGATCCCGAGATTCGGCTCGTTGAACGTGGCGTCCTCGACGAAGCGGATGGCTTCCTCGCTGTCGTTAAGCACCTCGACGGAGAGACCCAGCGACTGGAGCTCTTTGATGAGCACCTTGAACGACTCCGGCACTCCCGGCGGCTGGATGTCCTCGCCCTTCACGATCGCCTCGTACGTCTGAACGCGGCCCATCACGTCGTCGGACTTGACCGTGAGGAGCTCCTGCAGGATGTAGGCGGCGCCGTACGCCTCGAGCGCCCACACCTCCATCTCGCCGAAACGCTGCCCACCGAACTGCGCTTTGCCGCCGAGCGGCTGCTGCGTGATGAGCGAGTACGGGCCCGTCGAGCGTGCGTGGATCTTGTCCTCGACGAGGTGGTGCAGCTTCATCATGTAGATGTAGCCGACGGTGATCGTCTGCTCGAACTTCTTGCCGGTCCGGCCGTCGCGAAGCTCGATCTTCCCGTCCTCAGGAAGCCCCGCGAGCTTCAGCTGCTCCTTGATGGCCTTCTCCTTCGCGCCGTCGAAGACCGGGGTGGAAACGTGGATGCCGAGCGCCTGCGCGGCCCACCCGAGGTGGGTCTCGAGGATCTGCCCGATGTTCATCCGGCTCGGCACGCCGAGCGGGTTGAGCACGATGTCGACGGGTGTGCCGTCCGGAAGGAACGGCATGTCCTCGACGGGGAGGATCTTGGCGATGACGCCCTTGTTGCCGTGGCGGCCGGCCATCTTGTCGCCGACGCTGATCTTGCGCTTCTGCGCGACGGCGACGCGGATCATCTTGTTGACGCCCGGCAGGAGCTCGTCGTTGTTGTCGCGGCTGAACACCGCGACATCGACGACCTTGCCGTGCTCGCCCGACGGAAGTCGGAGCGAGGTGTCCTTCACTTCGCGGGCCTTCTCACCGAAGATCGCGCGAAGCAGGCGCTCCTCGGCGGTGAGCTCGGTCTCGCCCTTGGGCGTGATCTTGCCGACGAGGATGTCCTGCGGCCCGACCTCGGCACCGATGTAGACGATCCCGTTCTCGTCGAGGTCGGCGAGCGCCTCCTCACCGACGTTGGGGATGTCGCGCGTGATCTCCTCAGGACCGAGCTTGGTGTCGCGCGCCTCCGCCTCGTACTTCTCGATGTGGATCGAGGTGAACTTGTCATCTTGGACGATGCGGTCGCTCAGGATGATCGCGTCCTCGTAGTTCCCGCCCTCCCACGGCATGAACGCGACGAGGATGTTCTGGCCGAGCGCGAGCTCGCCCTCGTCGGTCGAGTAGCTGTCGGCCAGGATCTGGTCCTGCACGACGCGGTCGCCCACCGAGACCAGCGGACGCTGGTTGAAGCAGGTGCCCTGGTTGGTGCGGACGAACTTCTGGAGGCGGTAACGGAACGCGTCGCCCGAATCCTCCTCGACCCAGATCTCGATCGCGCTGACCGACCGAACGACGCCCGGCGCTCGCGCGACGACGACCTGTCCCGAATCGCGGGCCGCGCGGTACTCGATGCCCGTGCCGATGATCGGCGCCTCAGGGCGGACCACCGGGACGGCCTGGCGCTGCATGTTCGAGCCCATCAGCGCTCGGTTGGCGTCGTCGTGCTCGAGGAACGGGATGAGGGCGGCCGAGACCGAGACGATCTGCTTCGGCGAGACGTCCATGTAGTCAGCGGTGAGCGGTGCGGCCTCGTGGTACTCGGCGCCGCGGTGGACCTGCACGCGGTCGTCCACGAAGAAGCCCTTGTCGTCAAGGCGCGCGTTCGCCTGCACGACCGTGGCAAGCTCCTGCTCGTCGGCGGTGAGGTACACGATCTCGTCCGACACGCGCGGCTTGCCGTCGTCGCGAACGACGCGGCGATACGGCGACTCGATGAAGCCGTACGGATTCACACGACCGTACGTCGCCAGGGACCCGATGAGACCGATGTTCGGGCCTTCCGGCGTCTCGATCGGGCAGATGCGGCCGTAGTGGCTGAAGTGCACGTCGCGGACGTCGAACCCGGCGCGCTCCCGGGAAAGGCCTCCCGGGCCGAGCGCCGAGAGGCGGCGCTTGTGGGTCAGCTCGTCGAGGGGGTTGGTCTGCTGCATGAACTGGCTGAGCTGCGAGCCGCCGAAGAACTCCTTGATCGCGGCCACGACCGGCCGGATGTTGATGAGCTCCTTCGGCGTCGCCTTCTCCGGCTCGACGATGGACATGCGCTCGCGAACGACCCGCTCCATGCGGAGCAGACCGACGCGGAACTGGCTCTGGATCAGCTCGCCTACGGCACGGACCCGGCGGTTGCCAAGGTGGTCGATGTCGTCGGCCGAGCCCTTGCCGTTGTTGAGCTCGACGATCCGGCCCACGATCTTCACGAGGTCTTCGTTGGTGAGAGTCCGGGTGGTCATCGGCAGATCGAGGCCGAGCTTGCGGTTCAGCTTGTAGCGACCGACCTTCGCGAGGTCGTAGCGGCGGAAGTTGAAGAAGAGCGAATTCACCAGGCTCCGCGCGTTGTCGATGGTGGGCGGATCGCCCGGGCGCAGACGCTTGTAGACCTCGACGAGACCTTCGTTGGTATTGGTGGTGGGGTCGCGCTCGAGGGTCGACTGGATGTACTGATGATCGGGATCGTTGTCGACGCTCGTGAAGAGCGCGGCGATCTCCTCGTTGGAGCTGTACCCGATCGCGCGCAGGAGAGTCGTGACCGTCAGCTTGCGCTTGCGGTCGACCTTCACCGAGACGACATCCTTGTTCGAGGTCTCGAACTCGAGCCACGCGCCGCGGTTCGGTATGAGCTTTCCGTAGAAGAGCCGCCGACCCGTCGTGGGATCGTCGACCGCCGTGAAGTAGACGCCCGGCGAGCGCACGAGCTGCGAGACCACGACGCGCTCGGCGCCGTTGATCACGAAGGTGCCCTTGTCGGTCATCCAGGGGAAGTCGCCGAGGAACACGTCCTGCTCGGTGACCTCGCCGGTCTCCTTGTTCACGAGCTCGACCCGCGCCCAGAGCGGCTTGCTGAACGTCAGATCCTTGGTCCGACACTCCTCCTCGGAGTACTTGGGCTCGCGAAACTCGCTCGAGATGAACTTGAGATCCAGGTTCTTCCCGGTGAAGTCCTGGATCGGCGAGATCTCGGCGAACAGCTCGCCAAGACCCTCGTCGCAGAACCACTTGAACGACTCAAGCTGGGTCTGGATGAGGTTCGGAAGTGGCAGCACCTCAGGCAGCGAGGCGAAGTTGCGACGCTCGCGCACGGTCGGGGCTACCCGGTCGAGGGCGACGGACATGGGCTGACCCTCCTCAGGGCTGATGGCTGGACAGGCGGATAGACGGCTGGGGATGGACCTGTGGCAACGTGGATATCGTATTCCGACCCTACCGCTCGGTCAACGGGCCAGAACCGCTCACTGTTGGCAGGTTGACAGTTCGTGTCAAGGGGTCAGTTTTCGGGCCTGGCGACAACCGCCACTGGCCGGCTCCGCTCGGCCGAAACCCTCTCAACGCGGCGGTCTCCCCACCCTAGGTCGGGCGGGGACCCCTCCGCCGCGCGGGGGCCCTCGGCCGAGCTCCGCCGCCAGCATTCCTTCCCCGGCAGGCTCTCTCCCCTCTTTGTCGTCCTTACCGTCTACTTCCAACAGTGACGGTTCCTCAAAAGAGGATCTTTCAGGCGCTCGGTGGGGAGTGCGAGATCTACGCGATCGGCCTTACCGAGCGGCGGCTTGCCGACGGCGAAGCATGGATCCACGAGATGCACGACCGGCTCACGCGGTTCACCAGCACGTCGGAGCTCTCCCGCTTCAACGCCAGCGCCGGGCGGTGGACCGAGGTGACTCCGATCCTGGAGGGGCTGCTTCGCGAGTCGCTCCGCGCGTACGAGATCTCCGGCGGGCTCGTCAACATCGCGGTGCTTCCGGCGCTCCTCGCCGCCGGCTACACGCGCACGTTCAGCGAAGGGCCAACCGCGGTGACGATCAGCGCTCCCCCGCCCACGCTTCCCGACGTGCTCGCCGTGCGAGAGGGCGCAGCTCGTCTTCGGCAGGGCGCGGCGATCGACCTCGGCGGGATCGCCAAGGGATGGCTCGCCGATCGGCTCGCCGCTGATCTCGGCGCGAACACGCTCGTGAATCTCTGCGGCGATCTCTTCGCGCGCGGTGGCGGAGAGGAGGGCGAGGGTTGGCCGGTGGGAATGGGCGACCAGACCGTGATCCTCCGCGACATGGGCGCCGCCACCAGCGGCACCCGCAAGCGCTCCTGGGGCGACGGACTCCATCACCTCATCGATCCGCGCACGGGTCTTCCATCGGCGACGGACGTCGCCGAGGTCTCGGTGCTGGCGACGACCGGCGCCGACGCGGAGATCTTCGCGAAGGCGGCGCTGCTGCTCGGCTCATCCGCCGGGACCGACTTCTTACGACAGCACGGCGCTCTCGGATGGTCGTTCAGCCCCTAGAAACGCGAACCGGGACCCCTCCCCTGGGGCCCCGGTCCGGCACCTTTCGCGAGCCCGCCGATCAGGGCGCTCTCGCGCGGAGAACGATATCGGCAGGGCATCCCGCTTCCAGAACTGGATGCGGCCGCGGAAGCCGGCTAACGAAAAGAGGCCCGAAAACGGGCCTCTTTCGCGGTCTTGTGCGGTTCGCTACTTGAGCTCGACGGTCGCCCCGGCATCCTCGAGCTTCTTCTTGACGGCCGCCGCCTCGTCCTTGCCGATGTTCTCCTTCACCGGCTTCGGAGCGCCGTCGACGAGGTCCTTCGCCTCCTTGAGGCCGAGCCCGGTGAGCTCGCGGACGGTCTTGATCACGTTGATCTTCGACGCGCCCGTCTCCTTGAGAATGACCGTGAACTCGGTCTTCTCCTCCGCCTCCGCGGGCGCCGCGGCCCCGCCGGCCCCTGCGGCGGCTGCCACCGCGACCGGCGCCGCGGAAACGCCCCAGCGGTCCTGAAGGTACTTGCCGAACTGGGCGATCTCGAGGATCGACCACGCCTCCAGCTCTCCCGCGACCTTCTCGAACTTCGGATTCTCTTTGACGTCCGTTGCCATCTTTCTCTCCTTCTATTACTGCGAGCCGCGCGCCTGAAGCACGCGGACGAGGTTTCCCTGGGCTGCGGTGAGGACGCCGACGATCTGCGCGAGCGGGGCCTGCAGGCTTCCGACGATCGTTGCCTGCAGCTGTGGACGGCTTGGAAGACGCGCAAGTGACTGGACGTCATCGGCTCCCAAAGCGCGCCCGCCGATGAGCGCGCCGAGGATCTTCAGCGTCTTGAGGACGCGCGTCTCGTCGACGAGGCTCTTGGCGAGCTCCACCTCATCGCCGTCGCCGATCGCGACGGCGGTCGGCCCAGCGAGAAGCGAGCGCAGCTCGCCTTTCCCGGATTGGTCGGCCGCGCGCGCGAACAAGCTGTTCTTCACGATGTGGTACTCGATGCCTCGCGGACGCAGCCGCCGGCGCAGCTCCTGGAGCTCGCCGACCTTGAGGCCGCGGTACTCGGTCACCACCAGCGAGACGGTGCCCGAGAGATCCGCTGCGAGCGACTCGACCTTCTTCGCCTTCGCCGGAACGCCCCCGCCCTTGCGCTTGACCTTCGGCCCGGTCTTGATCTTCGCCAACAGCTCCTCCTTTAATTCAAAACGCCTTCGGTCCTGTAGGACACGAAGGCAAGAGACGGCCGGAGCCGCTATCTGGCTTGCCTCCGCAGGCTCGGGCGCTCGCCCGACTTAATCCACAAGGAACCGGCGATCTCTGGCTATGAAGTTCGTTCGGGTTCAGTTTACGAGGAACTGCACGATCGCGTCGATGCTTGGTGCGTATCCCTCCGTCGTGTCGACCGTGAGCGTCGGCACCTGGAGGTCGAGCGCGAACTCGCTCTCAGGCGGCCAGTCAGCAGCGGCGACCTCGCGGTCCAGGTGGACCGGATGACGTCGCCGAGCATCGAAGCGCCGGCGAATCTCGGCGTCATTCGCTCGGCAGGTGACGACCTTCGCGGTCGCGAGCTCGGCGAGCTTTGCGAGCCAAGGCTCGGACTCGCGCCGATGGAAGTTCGCTTCCAGGACGATCGAGCTTCCGGCGGACAAGGAACGGGCCGCGACCGCGCGCATCACCTGGAACGTGGCCCGACCCAGCTCGCGCGAGGCAGCGAGGTCGGCGGCGCCGAGGACGTCGGCAAGCGCCTCTTTTACGTCGTCCTTCTCGATGAGCGGTAATGCGAGACGGCGCGCGAGCTCACGTGCGAGGGTCGTCTTTCCGGCACCCGGCGAGCCGCCGACGATCAAGAGGAGCGGTCGCTCCGGCGCGACCGCGGGTTATGCCCTCGAGGTGCCGGCGAGCTCGTTCGCGGAGCCGAGGTCGAGCTTCACGCTCGGCCCCTGGGTGCTCGTGAGATGCGCGGCGCGGATGTAGGTGCCCTTCACGCCGGCCGGACGCGCTCGGTTGATCGCGTCGAACAGCGTCGCGAGATTCCCCAGGATCTGCTCCTCGGTGAAAGACGATTTGCCAACGACCGTGTGGATGACGCCGGTCTTGTCGGTCCGGAACTCGACCCTGCCGCCCTTGGCGTCGCGGACGGCCTTGCCCACGTCGAACGTCACCGTGCCGGACTTCGGGTTCGGCATCAGGCCGCGCGGACCGAGCACACGGCCGAGACGACCGACCTGGCCCATGAGATCAGGCGTCGCGACGGCGACGTCGAAATCCAGCCAGCCGCCCTCGATGCGCTTCGCGAGATCGTCCGCGCCGACGGCGTCCGCGCCAGCGGCCTGCGCCTCGCGCGCCTTGTCGCCCTGCGCGAACGCGATGACGCGGACCTTCTTGCCGGTGCCGTTCGGAAGGACGGCAGCGCCGCGGACCATCTGGTCGGCATGCTTGGGGTCGACGCCCATGCGCAGGTGAAGCTCAACGGTCGTGTCGAACTTGGCCTGGCTGGTGTCCTTGATGAGCCTCGCGGCCTCGGTCGGCTGGTATTCGCGGCCGCGCTCGATCTTTTCCGCGAGCGCGTTGTAGCGCGTGCCGTGTCGCTTGGCGATCAGTCGTCTCCTCTCGGCCCGAAGGCCTCCCGTCTGTCGCGCGGTGGG
>VBGS01000145.1 GCA_005889445.1 Chloroflexota bacterium | reverse complement strand
ACTTCGGCTCGTCCTCGACGCTCGCCACGCAGATCATCAACGGAGCGCCGGCCGATGTCTTCGCGTCCGCCGACGAGGAGAACATGGCGAAGGTCGTCGCCGCCGGCGTATCCGACGGCGAGCCGCAGCTCTTCGCGAGCAACCAACTGCAGATCGCGGTCGGGCCGGGGAATCCGAAGAAGATCCTCGGGCCCGCCGACCTCGCGCGCCCCGATGTCGTCCTCGTGCTCGCGGCGCCCACCGTTCCCGCCGGCAAGTACGCCCTCGAGGCGCTCGGCAAGGCGGGCGTCGCCGCGAGACCGGTGAGCCAGGAGATCGATGCCCGTGCCGTGCTCAACAAGGTGGCGCTTGGCGAGGCCGACGCGGGCATCGTCTACGTGACCGACGTCCGCTCGGCGGCCGGCCGCGTCAGCGGCGTCAACATCCCCGAAAGCGATCAGGTCATCGCGCGCTATCCCGTGGTGGTGATACAGGGCGGCAAAGCGCCTCAGGTCGCGCGTCGCTTCGCCGCGTACGTTCTGTCGCCGGAGGGCCAAAAGACCCTCGCCTCGTTCGGGTTCGCCGCTCCGTGAGGCGCGACCGTCCGCCACTTGCATTCGCGATCCTCGCGGCGATCGGCGTCGCGTTCTTTCTGCTGCCCCTTCTTGGGCTCCTCTATCGGACGCCCTGGAACACCGCGCTCGCGGAGCTGACCGCAAGCGAGGCGCTGACGGCCCTCCGCCTCTCGCTTGTCGTGTCTGTCGCGGCGACCGCGCTCGCGCTGCTCCTTGGGATCCCGCTTGCGTGGATATACGCGCGGATCACATTTCCCGGACGGGATCTTTTCCGCGCACTCACGACGCTCCCGATGATCCTTCCGCCGGTCGTCGGCGGAGTCGCTCTCTTGTTCGCGTTCGGGCGCCGCGGACTCGTCGGCCAATTCCTCGACGCCGCGTTCGGCATCCGCATCCCGTTCACGACCGCCGGCGCCGTCCTCGCGGCGACGTTCGTGGCGATGCCGTTCCTGGTCCTCACCGTCGAGGCGGGCCTGCGATCGATGGATCGGCGCTACGAGGACGCCGCGAGAACGCTCGGCGCGAGCCGAAGCCTCGTCTTTCGGCGCGTGACCCTGCCACTCATCGCGCCGTCGATCTTCGCGGGAGCGGTCCTCTGCTGGGCCCGGGCCCTGGGCGAATTCGGCGCGACGATCACCTTCGCCGGGAGCCTGCCGGGTACGACCCAGACGCTCCCGCTCGCGATCTACAACGCCCTCGAGACGCGGCCGGAGGGGGCGGTCGTCCTGAGCCTCCTCCTGCTCGCGGTCTCGCTCGCCATCCTCGTCGCGATGCGCGACCGCTACCTTCGCGCGTTCTGATGCTGAGCGCGAACGTCTCCGTCAGGCTCGGGGTGCTCGACCTCGATGTCTCGCTCGAGGCCTCGGCGGCCGAGGTCGTCGCCGTGCTCGGCCCGAACGGCGCGGGCAAGACGACGCTCCTCCGCGCGATCGCCGGCCTCATCCCCATCGACGCGGGGCGAATCGAGCTCGACGGCGCAGTGCTCGATGACGTCGCCCGCGGCGTTCATGTCCCAGCCGAGCTGCGGCCCATCGGCGTGGTGTTCCAGGACTACCTGCTCTTCCCTCACCTCACCGCGGTCGAGAACGTCGCCTTCGGCCTTCGCGCCCATGGCGTGAAAAGCGGCGAGGCCCGCGCCCGCGCGATGGAATGGCTCGAGCGGCTCGGGATCGCTGCGCATGCGGGATCGCGCCCGCAGGCGCTTTCGGGTGGTCAGGCGCAGCGCGTGGCGCTGGCCCGCGCGCTCGCGACGAACCCGCGCCTTCTTCTGCTCGACGAGCCGCTCGCCGCGCTCGATGCATCAGCGCGCGGCGAGGTCCGACGCGAGCTGAAACGCCATCTGGCTTCGTTCTCCGGGGTCCGGGTGCTCATCACCCACGATCCGCTCGAGGCGCTCGCCCTCGCGGACCGCCTCGTCATCGTCGAGGCCGGTCGGGTCGTGCAGCGCGGTTCGGCGGCGGAAGTCACCGCGCGCCCGCGTTCGAGATACGTGGCGGATCTCGTCGGCGTCAACCTCCTGCGGGGCACCGCGCACGCCGGCGAGATCGCCCTCCACGCGGGCGCGACGCTGCGAGCGGCGGAACCCGTCGACGGAGAGGTGTTCGCGGTCATCCATCCGCGCGCCGTCGCGCTCCACCGTGCACATCCGGAAGGCTCGCCGCGCAACGTCTGGCGCGGTCGCGCGGCGACGGTGGACCTGCAGGGCGATCGTGTCCGGGTGCGGGTCGAAGGGGACATCGCGATCGTCGCCGAGGTCACTCCGGCCGCCGTCAGTGAGCTCGCACTCGCTGAAGGTGGCGAGGTGTGGGCGAGCGTGAAAGCGACCGAGATCGCCGTGTATCCGACCTAGACTCGCGTTCATGCCGATCAGCGCGACCTCCGCGCGACCCGCGCCACGCCTCATGAGCGCTGACGACGCCCTTTCGCGGATCCTCGCTGCCGTGCCGACCCTTCCGACCGTCGAGGTGGCGCTGCTCGACGCGCTCGGCCTCGTCCTCGCCGAGGATGTGCGTGCGGATCTCGACGTGCCGCCGTTCCGGAATTCGGCGATGGACGGCTATGCCGTCCGTGGCGATGACGTTGCAAGCGCGCCGGTGAAACTCCGCGTGGTCGGCCAGATCGCGGCGGGGACCTTCCCCGACCGCTCGATCGCTCAGGGCGAGGCGATGCGCATAAAGGCATGTCGGTTCGCGCGGCCGGTGAGGATCTCCGCAAGGGCGAGCGCATCTTGACAAAAGCGACGGTCCTCCGGCCGGCGGAGATCGGGCTGCTCGCGTCGCTCGGGCGCGCCCGCATTCGGGTCACGAAGCGTCCGCGCGTCGCGGTCTTCTCGACCGGTGACGAGGTCGTCGACGCCGGTGCCGCGCTCGCGCCTGGACAGATCCGCGATTCGAATCGCTACTCGCTCGCTGCAGCGATCCGCGCGGCCGGGTCCGATCCCGTCGTTGGCGGGATCGTGCCCGACGATCCCGGCGCGCTACGCGCGGCTCTCATCACCGCCTCTTCCGCGGATGCGATCGTGACCAGCGGCGGCGTATCGGTCGGCGACCACGACCATATGAAGCCCGTGCTGTCGGAGCTCGGAACGATCGACTTCTGGGCGATCGCGATCCGACCGGGACGTCCGCTCGCGTTCGGCGAGCTCCGCGACGGCGATCGCCGGGTGCCGATCTTTGGTCTACCTGGCAACGCCGTGTCGTCGCTTCTTACCTTCGAGCTGTTCGTCCGCCCCGCGCTGCTGCGAATGCAGGGCCGCGAGCACGTGAGCCGTCCGCGCGCGAGGGCCCGGCTTCTCGAGCCGGTGGAAACGGTGAAATCCCTGCGGTTCTTCGCACGCGGGATCTACGAGCGCGACGCCGGGACCGTGCGAACGACGGGGCCGCAGGGATCGGGGATCCTGCGCTCGATGGTGCTCGCGAACTGTCTCATCGATCTGGCCGAGGGCCGTGATCGCTACGAGGCCGGCGAGACAGTCGAC
This sequence comes from Chloroflexota bacterium, assembly GCA_005889445.1. GTDB lineage: Bacteria > Chloroflexota > Limnocylindria > P2-11E > P2-11E > 3-1-20CM-2-70-9. The sequence goes on along the minus strand of VBGS01000145.1, from coordinate 4,460 downwards.
GTGATCCTCACCGAAGAACCGGAGCCGCGCTGAGTGACGGCGCGCAAGCGACTGACGCACGTGGACGCAAAGGGCGCGGCGCGGATGGTGGACGTCGGCGCCAAGGCGGTGACCGAACGGCGTGCCGTCGCGCGCGGGCTGCTGCGCCTTTCGCCGGGGACGCTCGCGCTCGTTCAGAACGGCAACACCCCGAAGGGCGACGTCCTGGCCGCGGCGCGACTCGCCGGGATCATGGCCGCGAAGAAGACGAGCGAGCTGATCCCGTTGACGCACCCGCTGCCGATCACCCACGCGCAGGTGGAGCTCACGTTCGAACCCGATGGGATCGGGATCGAGGCGACGGTCGCCACCGCTGCTCGGACGGGCGTCGAGATGGAGGCGCTCACCGCCGTCACCGTGGCCGGGCTGACCCTCTACGACATGCTGAAGTCGGTCGAGCGCGGCGCGCGCCTCACGGACGTGCGGCTGGTGGAGAAGACCGGAGGAAAATCGGGGACCTACCGGAGCAAGTGACAGTCCGCGCCGGCGTCATCACGGTGAGCACGAAGGGCGCCGCGGGCGAGCGCGTCGACGAGAGCGGTCCCGCGATACGTGATGGGCTGCTCAGCGCGGGTTGTGAGGTGGTGTTCGAAACGCTCGTGCCGGACGACGGCGAGCGGATCGCGACCGCGATCCTCGGGGCGGTCCGCGCCGGTGCCAACGTGGTGCTCACGACCGGAGGGACCGGCCTGTCGCCGAACGACGTCACACCCGAAGCGACGCGTCGCGTGATCGACCGCGAGGTGCCGGGCATCGCGGAAGCGCTTCGCGCGCGGTCGCTCGAGAAGACGCCGCACGGGATGCTGTCGCGCGGCGTCGCGGGCGCGGTCGGCGCGGCGCTCGTCGTGAACCTGCCCGGCTCGCCGCGCGCGGTCCGGGAATCGCTCGAGGTGCTTCTCCCGGTGCTGCCCCACGCGGTCGAGCTGCTGGCCGGCGAAAGCGGCGAGCGCGCGCACGCGGACAAACGAACGACGTGAAGCTCACGATCGCCCCGGAGGTCCAGAAGACCCTCGCGGCGGGCGGACCGGTCGTGGCGCTCGAGTCGACGGTGATCGCGCACGGGTTGCCGCGACCCCGGAACCTCGAGGTCGCCCACGCCATGGAGGCCGACATCCGCGCGCTCGGGGCCATCCCGGCGACCATCGCGATCCACGACGGGAACGCGATCGTCGGCGCGGGGGACGTGCTTCTCGCGCGGCTCGCGAGCGATGGTCGCGTCGCAAAAGTGTCGCTTCGCGATCTCGGCCCCATCCTCGCGGCACGCACCCTGGGCGCCACGACCGTGGCGGCGACGGTGGACATCGCCGCTCGCGCTCGCGTGCAAGTGCTCGCGACCGGGGGGATCGGCGGGGTGCACCGCGGCGGAGAACACAGCCTCGACGAATCGGCCGATCTCGAGGCCATCGCGCGCAATCCGGTGTGCGTGGTGAGCTCCGGCGCCAAGCTGGTCCTCGACCTGGCGCTCACGCTCGAACGTCTGGAGACGCTCGGGGTCCCGGTGATCGGGTACGGCACCGACGAGTTCCCCGCGTTCTACGTGCGCTCGTCGGGCATGAGGGTGATGCATCGCGTCAACGACGCGCTCGGCGCGGCGCGCATCGCGAAGGAGCAGCTCGCCCGCGGCGCGGGCATGCTGCTCGCGGTCCCTGTGCCGGCGGAGGCCTCGCTGGATCACGACGAGGTCGAGAGCGAGGTCATGCGCGCGATCGGCGCGGCCGAGCGAGCGGGAATCCGCGGGGCGGAGCTCACGCCGTTCCTGTTGCGCGCGCTCGGGGAAGCCACCCAGGGACGCGCGCTCGAAGCGAACGTCGCGCTCCTCCGCGCGAACGCGCGCGTGGCGGCGCAACTCGCTCTCGCGCTCTGCGTGTAACGCCGTCCGCCGCTAGAGTCGCGGGCGCCCATGCAGCGCATCCTCACGGTCCCGCCGTCGCAGGACGAGGTCGCGCGAGCCGCCGATGAGGTCTCGGGTGGAGCGCTCTCGGGCGTGCGCGTGGAGCTGTGGCCACGAGGCCGTTCGCATCATGCATACGTCCTGACCACGCCGACCGGCGAGCAGTTCCTCTTCAAGGTTCACCGACGCCCGCACGCAGGGCGGATGCGCCGGTTCCTACACCTCGCCGAGCTCCTCGCAGAGCGGAAGGTCCCGCATGCGGCCGTTCGCTGGCACGACGTCGAGCGACGGACGCTCGACGTTCCCTACTACATCCAGGACTTCATCAGCGGGGAGGACGCCGCGCGATCGAGCGGCGCGCTGTCGTTCACGGACCAGCACCGAGTAGGGGCAGAGCTCGGAGCGGGGCTGCGAACGATGCACCGTGTCGAATACGTGGACACCCCGATGCCCTGGGCGGCCGAGCTCGACGATCGGCTCCGGACCCGTGTCGCCGAGTGCAGGTTCCTTGATGCGCTCGACCAGGAATCGAGTGCCACGGTCATCTCCTTCTACGAGGAGCGTCGGGAATCCCTCGATGGGGTCGAGCGCCGGCTGACGCACGACGACCTCAATCTCGCGAACCTTCTGCTGCAGAAGCGCGGCGACGGCTGGCACTTCGTCGCGTTCCTCGACTTCGAGCGGGCGCGGGGACGGGATCCGCTCATCGATCTCGTCCGCCTGGAGTCATGGACACTTCCGGCGTTCCCCGCGATGGGCGCGCCCTTCGCCGACGCGTACGCGCGCGTCGCCGACGACCTGGCCCGGGCGCGCGCCGAGATCTACGAGGTGTATCTGCTGCTCGCCGGGATCGTGTGGTACCGCGAGAACGAGCTGCCGGAGCGCGAGCGTTTCTGTCGCGACCGGCTTGTGGAGTGGCTGCGCGGGAGGTAGTCGCTCCCGAAACCCATCGGCCTCAGATCGGGACGGGCGCGGTCACTCCGCTCTCGTACGACGCGATCCCGGCCAGGGCGGCGGCGACCGCGGCTCGACCGTCCAGTCCGCTCACGGCCGGGGGACGGCGCTCCGGCGCGCCGCGAACGAAGTCGGACACCTCAGCGCGGTAGGCGTCGGCGAATCGCTCGAGGAATCCGGGAAACAGGTCATGCGTCGCGCCACCCGGGGTGAGGACAGCGAGCGCGGTCTGTCGCCCTGCTCCGATCATGGCCGTCCCTTCGGCGCAGACGACCTCCATGCGAACGTCGTACGCGTACAGCGCTCCCCAGTAGGTCTCGATGTCCGCGAGCGCGCCTTCCGCGAAGCGCACCGAGCTCAGCGCCGCGTTCGGCGCGTGCCCGTGCGTGCCGCGCGCGTGACAGAGCACCGACGCGGTCGTGGTCACGCTCGCGATCTCGTCGCCGAAAATGAACCGCGACAGGTCGAAGTCGTGGATCGTCGACTCGAACATCATGTCGGTGACGCCGCTCTCCGCGGGCAGGTGGGTCGCCTCGCGATCGCGATGGACCGCGCGGATGAGCAGGGGTTCGCCGAGGGCGCCAGCAGCGATGAGCCGCTTCGCTTCGGCATAGGCCGGGTCGTACCGGCGCATGAAGCCGATCTGCAGGCGAGCCGATCCCTGCGCCGCGCCGATGACGCGGTCGCAGTCGGCGAGCGAGTGCGCCATCGGCTTCTCGAGCAAGACGTCCTTGCCGCGGGAGAGGGCGGCGACCGCCTGCTCGGCGTGGAACCGCGCGGGCGAGGCGATGACGACGACGCGGACGTCATCCCGATCCAGGAGCGCGTCGAACGAGCCGCACGCGACCGCGTCGAGGTCCTGGGCGACGCGCGACGCCAGCCGCTGATCGGCGTCGAACGCCGCGACGAGGCGCGCCTCGGGTATCCATCGGGCGACGTTCTCGGCGTGCCGTCGGCCCATCAGCCCGGTCCCGACGACGCCGACACCGATGCGGTCGCGGGTCATCGGAGCGTCGCGGTCACGAAGTCGAAGCTCTTCTTCGCGTCCATCTTCGGCTGGCGAGAGGTATTCGGCTGTATCCGGATGTCCTGCTCGACGATCAGCCAGCCGTCGTACCCGGCGTCGCGAAGCGTGCGCAGGATCGCAGCCATGTCGATCGCGCCCGAGCCGACGGGCGCGAAGACGTCCTTCCCCACGGCGGCAGTGAAGTCCAGAGCGTCTGCGAGCGCGCGCTGGTAGCGGTCACGATGGACGTCCTTGAGATGCACGTGCCGCACGCGCGAGCGCTCGCGGCGCGCGAGCGCGACCGGATCACCGCCACCGTAGAAGACGTGACCGGTGTCGAGACAGAGGCCGACGAGCGACGCATCGGTCCGGCGCAGCAGCTCGTCGATCTCCGCTGGCGTCTCGACGTACGTGCCGGCATGGGGATGAAACGCGGTGGTCAGTCCCATCTCCTTCGCGCGACGTGCGATGTCGTTCGCGCCGTGCGCGAACCGTTTCCATTCGTCCTCGGAGAACCGCCGATCGCTGGCGGCTACCCGTCCGGCGATGCGCTCGCGGTGGTCGTCGCCC
>VBGS01000144.1 GCA_005889445.1 Chloroflexota bacterium | reverse complement strand
CTCGCGGACCTTGTCCGCCGTGGGCAGATCGAGCTTCTCTCCGGCGGCTATTACGAGCCGGTCCTGGTGGGAGTTCCGCGGCGCGACGGCGTCGGCCAGATCCGCGCGCTCTCCGACCGCGTGCACGCGATCTTCGGTCAGCGTCCTCTGGGGGCCTGGCTCACCGAGCGCGTCTGGGAACCGCACCTGCCCTCGCTCCTCGCGGAGGCCGGTGTCGCCTACACGGTCCTCGACGATGAGCACTTCCTTCAGGCCGGTCTTCGCCCGCAGGAGCTCGGGGAGTCCTACGTGACCGAGGATCAGGGTCTTCCCGTCATCGTCTTTCCGGGCAGCGTGAAGCTTCGCTACCTCATCCCGTTCCGTGACGTCGGACAGACGATGAAGGAGCTGCGCGCACGCGCCGACGAGGGCGCGAAGCTCGTGGTCTACGCGGATGACGGCGAGAAGTTCGGCGCGTGGCCCGGTACGTTCGCTCGCGTACACAAGGACGGGTGGCTGGAGCAGTTCTTCACCGCCATCGCGCAGGCCGACTTCCTGCAGACGACGACGCTCGAGGACGCGTGGATCTTCCAGAAGCCCGCACGTCGCGTGTACATCCCCGGCGGGTCGTACCCCGAGATGGCCGAGTGGGCGCTCGACCCAAACGCGGCGAAGCGCTACCAGCAGGCGCGCAACAAGCTCGAGGGCGAACTCTCCGCGCTCGTCGTCGCGCCGCTGTGGCGGAATTTCTTCGCGAAGTACCCCGAGTCAAACGGGCTGCACAAGCGGATGCTCATCGTCAGCGAAGAGCTCGCGCGCCGCAGCATTCTCGACGCGTCGGCGGAGGTCCGTCAGGCGCAGCAGAACCTCTGGCGCGCACAAGGGAATGACGTCTACTGGCACGGCGTGTTCGGCGGGATCTACTTCCCGCACCTGCGGGCCGACGCGTACGCCTCGCTGCTCAAGGCCGAGCGGATCCTCTCGGAGCGCCGTGCCGCGGCGGGGGAGCAGCGTGACTACGACGTCGACGGCTACGACGAGTACATCTTCCGTGGGAACGCCGGCGCGGTCTTCGTCCACGTGCAGGGCGGAGCGGTGATCGAGTGGGATCTGTACGCGTCGGCGACGAACCTCATCGATACGCTGGCCCGACGGCCCGAGGCGGAGCACGAAGCCCTGCGCCGGGCCGAAAAGGCCGGCAAGGTCCTGGTCGGCAAGGCCGCCGAGAAGGAAACGAAGTCGATCCACGAGGCCGTGCGCGCGCGGGAGCGCGGCCTGTCCAAGCTCCTCGAGTACGACGTCGCGCGGCGCTCGTTCTTCCAGGACAGCTTCCGCTCCGGACGATCCGACCCCGTCCTTCTCCACGCCATCTACTACCAGCTCACACCGCAGCGCGAGGCGCGCACGGTGAGCCTCATCCTGGAGCCGCCGCAGCGGGCGCTCGCGTCGGTCCCGGGTCTGGGGATCCGCAAGGACATCCGCATCGCCGACGAGGGGCTCGCGGCCGGGGTCCGCTACCGGCTGCGCAACGAGGGCGAGGAGCGCATCGCCATCTCGTTCACGAGCGCGTCGAACATCGGCCTTCTCTCCGAACAGAATCCGATGGACACGATCACCGCCGGGACGAAGAAGACCACGGCCGGCAAGCCACTCGATGCGCGCAACGTGACCGACATCGCGGTGCATTCCGAATCGCGGCACTTCGACATCGCTTTCGCCATCGATCCGCCGTGCGCGCTCGCGACGCGGCCGATCTATTCGATCACCAACTCGGAGCAGGGATTCGAGCGCGTGTACCAACAGGTCGAGGTCTCATGCACCTGGGACGTCCAGATCGAGCCCGATTCGCACGTCGACCTCGAGATCCGCGCCACGGCCGTCGGCCAGATGGTCGAGCCGGAGGCCGCTCGGCCGACCGCTCGGCGCCGGCGCACCGCGCCGGGAGGCGCGGCCGAAACCCCACGGCCTCCGCGCCGATAGCTGCAGCGTGAGCGCGCTGCGCCTCACGCTCCTCGCCGCCGCCCTGCTCCTCGTGCTCGGCTCCGCATGCGTGACGCCGGCCGCCAGCGGCTCGCCGACGCCGACCGCAGCCAGCACGAGCGGCATCCCGAGCGCCACGCCGTTCGCGACCGCTGCGGGCGCGGGCGCGCCCGCAGCTAGCGACCCACTCGTCTCCGTCGTGCAAGACCTTCTTCCCTCGGTCGTCACGGTCATCAACTACCTGCCGAACGGGCAACCGCAGTCGAGCGGCTCCGGTTTCGTCGCCGATGCGGCAGGCGGTTACATCGTCACGAACAACCATGTCGTCGAGGACGTGCGCGACAGCAACCCCGGCGCGTCCTTCGATGTGGTCTTCTCGGACAACCGCAAGGTATCGGCGAAGCTCGTCGGGCGCGATCAGCTCACCGACCTGGCGGTCCTGCAGGTCCAGGCGCCGAATCTAAAAGCCGCGACGCTCGGTGATAGTGACGCTGCTCCGGTCGGTGCGACAGTCGTCGCGATCGGAAGCCCGCTCGGCGAGTTCCAGAACACCGTCACCGCGGGGATCGTTTCGGCGAAGGGCCGGCGTGTCGCCGAGTCGAACAGCGTGTTCCTCGAGGATCTTGTCCAGACCGACGCGGCGATCAACGAGGGAAACTCGGGCGGGCCACTCATCTGGGCGGCGACGCACCAGGTGATCGGTGTGAACACCCTCGTCGCGGCGAGCGCGCAGGGTCTCGGGTTCGCGATCTCGAGCAACACGGTGCGCCAGATAGCCGACGAGCTCATCAAGAACGGCAAGGTCGTTCGCGGATTCATCGGCATCCAGTACCAGCAGCTCACCCCGCGGCAGGCGGCGCAGCTGGGGCTCCCGCAGGGGACCGCGGGGATCATCGTCACGCAGGTCGTGTCTGGGTCACCGGCGACGCAGGCGGGCATCCAGCCGAACGACATCATCACCAAAGTGAACGATCAGATCATCGATGCCCAGCACCCGCTGCAGAGCCTGATGGTCAAGCTGCGGCCGGGCGACAAGATCCGCCTGACGCTGCTGCGCAACAGCAAAGAGCAAACGGTCGACCTCACGCTGGGCCAGCCCCAATAACCGCGAGTCTCGGAAGGCGCGACGCCTTTCTCTACCTCGGCGCGGCCGCGCTCGGTAGCTTCGGTCTCGGTGTCACCGCGTTCTATCTCAACTTCCTGTATCGATCGCTCGGGTTCGACGAGTTCGCCATCGGCCTGCTCGCCGGGGCGCAGGCGCTCGGGGTCGTGGCGGGCGCGATCCCCGCGGCGGTGTTCACGCGTGGGCGTTCGCGGCGCACCGCGATCCTGGTGGGCGGAACGATCACCGGCGCGGGGATCGTCGGTATCCTGGTCTTCAACTTCCTCGTCCCGCTGTTCCTCTCCGCCGCGCTCGTCGGCTTTGGCGGGATCATCGCGACCTCCTCCGGTGCAGCGCTGCTCGCCGATGCGACGGAGTCCGCGCGCCGCGCGACGCGTTTCGGACAGCAGATCGCGCTCGGCACCACCGCGTCGTTCCTCTCGAGCGCGATCGCGGGCGTGCTGGCGACGCCGGTCGCGGCGCTGCTCGGTGGGCGCCCCGAAGACGCGCTCGTGCTGCGCACGCTCGTCGCCTGCGGCGGCGTGATCGCGGCGGCATCGATCGCACCGGTCCTCGCGATCCGCGCGGTCCCGGTCGAGCGGCACACGCTGGAACCGCCGAAGCGCAACGCGCTGGTGCGGCGTTTCATCGTGATCGAGGTGCTGTTCGGGTTCGGCGCCGGGAGCTTTCTCCCGTTCCTGAACCTCTTCTTCGCGGACCGCTACGGCGTCCCGTTCTCGGCGCTTGGCCTCGTGCTCGGCGTCCTCGCGGTCGCCGGGAGCATCGGAGCGCTCCTCCACGGGCGCTTCGTCGCGGCGCGGATCGGCGCGATCCCGTCCATCGTCCTCGTCGAAGCGCTCTCGCTGCCGTTCGCGCTCGTCGCCGCGTTCACCGTCTCGCTGCCCCTCGCCGTTGCGGCTCTCGCGACGCGGCACTTCCTCATGTTCGGAGCGAGCGGCACCGTCAACGCCTTCCAGCTCTCGTCGTTCACGCCCGCTGAGCGAGCCGGTGCCAACGCGGTCTTCGCGCTCGCGTGGAGCGCCGCGAACGCCGCGGGCGCGGTCCTCTCGGGTGCGGTGCGGGCGCGGCTCGGTCCGGACGGATTCACCGTCAATATCGTCACCCTGGTCGTCGCCTACGGGCTCGCCGCGATCCTCACGTGGCGGCTCTTCGCCGGCCACGAGCCGGGCGGTGACGTCGCGCCGGCGGCCCCGCTCGCGTGAGCGCCCAGCCTGTCCCAAACTCGCGCGAATGACCACGCTTGTCCGCGATGAGATCGCCAGCGCCGTGCGCGGCGGCCTCGAGCGTGCCGCGGCGGACCTGGGCTGGAGCGGGCTCGACGGGGTCGCCGTCGAGATCGAGCGCCCGGCAAATCCGGCGCACGGCGACTACGCCTCGAACGTCGCGTTCCGTCTCGCCAAGCCGATGCGCAAGAAGCCCGCGGAGATCGCCGACGCGATCCGCGAGCGGGTCGCCATAGCGCCGCCGATCGCGTCGGTCGAGACGCTGAATGGATTCGTCAACGTACGTCTCGACCCGGGCTGGCTCGCCGAGCGGGTGGATGCGATCGTGGGCGCCGGCACCGACTTCGGCCGGTCGAACGCGCTCTCGGGCACGCGTCTCCAGGTGGAATTCATCTCGGCGAACCCGACCGGCCCGCTCACGGTCGCGAATGCGCGAGGCGGTCCGCTCGGCGACGTGCTCTCATCGGTCCTCGAGTTCGCGGGCGCGAAGGTCGAGCGCGAGTACTACGTCGAGGACACCGGCACGCAGTTCGACACCTTCGGCCGATCGATCGCGATCCGGTACCGCCAGCTGCACGGCGAAGCCATCGAGATCCCGCAGGACGCGTATCCGGCGGAGTACGTCATCGACATCGCGAAGGAGATCGACGAGCGCGACGGCGATCGCTGGATGGCGTTGCCTCTTGAGGAGCAGGCCAAACGCTTCGCGGAGCTCGGGGTGGAGTGGGTCCTGCGCGAAGCGAAGCGGGTCACCGCGCTGCTCGGGATCCGCTACGACACGTGGTACTCGCAGGCCGAGATGATGCGGTCCGGCCGGTTCGAGCGGGCGCTCGACGAGCTGCGGAGGCTCGGCATCGTCTACGAGAAGGACGGCGCCGTGTGGCTCGAGGCGAGCGAGGCCGTCGACGACAAGGAGGGATGGGTCCTCGTCCGTTCCAACGGCGAGCCGGGCTACCTCGGCAAGGACATCGCGTATCACCTCGAGTCGCTCCGCGACCGCCGCTTCGACAAGAAGATCGACGTCTGGGGCGCGAACACCCACTACCACCTCATCCAGATGCGCGCCGCAATGAAGGCGCTCGGGCTGCTCGAGAAATTCGAGGTCGTCCTCTACCAGTACGTGCGGTTCCTCCACGAGGGCGTCCTGAAACGGATGGGTCGGCGGACGGGTCAGTTCCTCCTGCTCGAGGAGGTCATCGAGGCCGTCGGCAAGGACGCGACGCGCTACTTCTTCCTGCAGTCGAGCGCCGATCGTCAGCTGGACTTCGACCTGGAGCTCGCGATCCAGCAGTCGAACGAGAACCCCGTCTTCTACGTCCAGTACGCGCACGCGCGGATCGCGAGCATCCTGCGCACCGCGGCCGAGAAGGGCATCGACGCGGGCGCCGCCGATCTGTCGTCGCTCGGCGATGCCGGCGAGCTCGACCTGGTCC
>VBGS01000143.1 GCA_005889445.1 Chloroflexota bacterium | reverse complement strand
GTCCGCCTTTCGCACGTCGCCGGACGTCGTGGCCGCGCGGTTCCCGGGCGAGCGCATCATCCCGATCCCGGATGAGGCGCACCTGCTGGACGCCGCCGAGGCGGAGGTCGCCTTCAGCGGCAACAACCCGCGGCGCGTCCGGCAGCTCCTGGATGCGACGCCGCGACTGCGCTGGTACCACACGGTCTCCGCCGGCGTCGAGAACATGCCGCTGCCGGAGATGGCCGAGCGCGGCATCGTCCTCACGAACAACAGCGGCTCGTACGACGTCCAGATCGCGGAGCACGTCATGGCGTTCATCTTCGCCGCGGCGAAGTCACTGCACCGCTATCGGGACCACCAGAGTCGTCACGAATGGCGGCCCGCCGAGCAGCAGGAGCTCCGCGACGCGAGCGTGGTCATCTACGGCATGGGCAGCATCGGCGGCGAGGTGGCACGCCTTGCGACGGCGGCGGGGATGCGGGTCAGCGGGATCCGACGAAGATCGGGTCCCTCGCTGGCCGACGTCGTCGGACAGGCGGACTATCTCGTCGTCACCGCGCCGCTCACGGAGGCGACTCGCGGCGCGGTCTCCCGCGAGGTCATCGCGAAGATGAAACCCGCGGCCTGGATCGTGAACATCGCGCGCGGTGCGATCATCGACGAGGCCGCGTTGGTCGAGGCCCTCCGAGCCAAACGCGTCGCTGGCGCCGCGCTCGATGTTTTCGAGAAGGAGCCACTGCCCGCGGAGAGTCCGCTCTGGTCTTTCGAGAACGTCATCCTGACGCCGCACACGTCGGGCGACTCGCCACGCGTGCAGGAACGGACCCTGGCGCTGTTCGCCGAGAACCTCCGCCGCTACAAGGCGGGCGAACCGCTCCTCAACCGGGTCGACTTCGCGGCCGGTTACTGATGCGACTCGCGCGCGCGCGACTCGCCGCCCGGACGGTCGGATTCACCGAGTCCGTGATCCGCGAGATGACGCGGCTCAACGCCGTGCACGGCGGCATCAACCTCGCGCAAGGGTTCCCGAACTTCCCGGCGCCGGCCGAGATCAAGGTGGCCGCCAAACGCGCGATCGACGAAGACATCAATCAGTACGCGATCACCTGGGGCAGCAAGTCCCTTCGCGACGCGCTCGCGCGGTCCTATGGAGAGCTGTACGGCATGGACGTCGATCCGGAAACGATGCTCACGGTCACGTGCGGATCGACCGAGGCGATGGTCTCGACGCTCCTCGCGATCGTCGATCCTGGCGACGAGGTGATCGTGCTCGAGCCGTTCTACGAGAACTACGGTCCCGACGCCGCGATCTGCGGGGCCGCCCCGGTCTTCGTTCCGCTGCGGCCGCCGGAGTACCGGTTCGATCCTGACGAGCTCCGTCGCGCGTTCAACACGCGCACCAAGGCCATCATCGTCAACTCGCCGAACAACCCGACCGGCCGAGTGTTCACCCGCGAGGAGCTCGAAACGATCGCTTCGCTGTGCCGCGACCACGACGCGATCTGCGTCACCGACGAGATCTACGAGCACATCCGCTACGCCGGCGAGCACATCCCGATGGCCACCCTCGATGGCATGGCCGACCGCACGGTCACGATCTCGGGGGCGAGCAAGACCTTCTCCGTGACCGGGTGGCGCGTCGGCTGGATCGTCGCCGCGCCCGAGCTGACCGCCGGCATCCGCAAGGTGCACGACTTCGTCACCGTGGGCGCCCCGGCACCGCTTCAGGAGGCGGTCGTCGCGGGCCTCGCCCTCGGACGCGACTACTACGATCGGCTCGCGCGCGAGTACCGCGCGCGACGCGACCTGCTCGTGGGCGCGCTCGAGCGGGCCGGCTTCGCTCCGAACACCCCCGAGGGCGCGTACTACGTCCTTTGCGACATCCGCCCCTTCGGGTTCGCCGACGACGCGGCCTTCGCGCTGTGGCTGGTGCGCGAGATCGGTGTCGCGGGGGTTCCGGGCTCCTCGTTCTTCTCGCGCCGCGAGCTCGGCCGAGACCTCATTCGCTTCACGTTCTGCAAGACCGAGGACCTGCTCGTCGAGGCCGGCGAGCGGCTCCGGGGAGCCGGCGACCGCGCGCGGATCGCCGCGCGCGCCTGAGCGGTCGCTACTCGCTGAGGGTCGGTCCCCCGACCCCGACCGTGCGCGTGAACGCCAGATACAGGGCGAATGGATCGGGAGGCGACGACACCGCCGGCGACGTCGACGTGGACGAGAGCTTCTGCTGCGCGGCTAGCGCCTCGCTCTGACGGCCGAGCGCGCGAAGCGCCTGCGGGTAGCTCGAGCGCAGCGTGAAGACGCCCTGCACCGATCCGAGCGACATGCCGCGCTCGAATGCCGTGACCGCCTCCGCGAACGCGCCGTATCCGTACGCCGCCTCGCCGTAGGCGATCCATGCCGATGAGGTGTTCTGCGTGGCGGCCTCGACCTTCGTGCGGTCGTAGAAGTTCTGGCGCATCTTCACGTCGCTCCAGTCGTCTCCGACGATCGCGCGAAGCAGCGCCTCATCCTTCGGGTCGTAGATGACCATGTACCGATAGCTAAATGGCTGCCAGTTGTTCTGGAACCACTGGTACGAGAGCGGGACCATCTGTCCGAGCATCGGGTCGTTCACATAGAAGGTGGCCGCGCCATCGTCGTAGCCACGCACGACCCGCCAGTGCGCGATCCGCGAGACCAGCGGGTCCTGCATCCACTGCGTGACCATCGGCGAGAACCCGTTGGCCACGAGCCGGCGCAGCAGATCGTTCGTTCCGTTGTTCCGCCAGATCGACCGGAGTCCGAAGCTCTCGTTGACCCAGCCATCGACCTTCTGTGGACCCATCCCCGAGAGGATGTTCGTGCCGCGAAGCGGCAGCCGCGCGGTCTCCTGCGAGACGTCGATCCCGAAGGTCGAGAGGGTCATGACCACGGACGCTGGCCCGCAGTTGTTCAAGGATTGCCAGACGTGCTTCATGTCCTCGATGACCGCGCGGGCCGGCGCCGCCCTCGGCTCGACGAGGGGTGCCGCGGCCGGAGCGCTCTGGGCCGCCGATCCGGGAAGCGGGACCGCGGCCGGCGCCGAGCTTCCAGCCTCGCGGGCGACGGACCCCGCGGGCATCGGATCGCCGCCGCGCGGCGCATTCGCGAACGCCGCGCCGCTCGCGACGAGCGTCAAACCCGCGGCGATCGCGAAGAGTGCGGCCCGTCGGCCTCTCATCCATCGAAATGGTACGACTCTCGGCTCGGCGCGCTGGCGTTCCTGCGTACCATCCCAGAGATGCGGGAAGCGACCCTCACCCGCGGCCGACTCGCCGAGCATCCGGTCTGGTCCCAGATCATGCGACGGAGCGATCTTGCGGCCCGAACGATCCTGCCGGTGATCGTGTCGAGCGCGGTCGAGGATCGCGAAAAGGTCGACGGGGCTACCTGGCTGGAGCGTCTCTCGGTGACCGAGGTCGTACGCGAAGCTCGGCACGCCGCGTCGGCCGGCCTCGCGGGCCTGCTGGTCTTCGGAGTCTCCGATCGAAAGGACGAGCACGCGATGCTCGCGAGCGAGCGGGATCACATTGTCCCGCGCGCGGTGCACGCGGTGAAGGAAGCCGTCCCCGAGCTCGCCGTCGCGACCGATGTCTGCGTCTGCGCGTACACGTCGCACGGACAATGCGTGCTCTTCGGCGAGCACGGCGCCGATGTGCCCGCGACGCTGGAGCGGCTCGTCGCCATCGCGCAGGTGCACGCGGACGCGGGTGCCGATCTGCTCATCCCCTCCGGGATGTTGGGTGGCGCCGTCGCGGCGATCCGCGGCGCGCTCTCATCCGGGCACCACGACCTGCCGGTCGCGGCCATGGTCAAGCTCGAGAGCGTTCTCTACGGGACGCACCGCGTCGCCGTCAACGCCGTGCCGATCACGGAGCGGGCCGTCCCGCTCGCCCCCGCGGACGACGCCGCCGCGGCCGTGGCGCGAGCGCGGCGGGAGATGGCCGAAGGCGCCGACGCCCTGATCGTCAAGCCGGGCGCCCCCGGTATCGACATCCTCGCGCGCCTGGCCGCGTTCGCGGACCGGCCGCTGCTGTCGTACTTCACCGCCGACGAGCACGCGCCTTTGGTCGCCGCCTCGGAAGGGCCCCTTGATACCGAGGCTGCGGAGCGTGAACAGCTGGCAGCCGCGCGACGCGCGGGCGCAACCTTCGTTATCACCTCTGGTGCCTGGAGCGTCATCGAGTCGTGACGACCGCTCGCTGAGGGGCGCCGCGCAGGCGGGGCTCTACGCGATGCTCGGGGCACTCGTGCTCGCGAGCTTTGTCGTGACGCCGGCCACGAGAGCGACGGGCGCACCGGCTTCCTCCGGCGCGCTCGCGGATCGGGCCGATCCGCAGGCGCGGTCGATGACGCGACCTCATGACGTCCAGGATCTAGACCTATCGGCCACGGCGCCCAACACCGTGCCGATCTCAGAACAGGTCGCGGACCCGATCGCCCAGGCGGCCAGCGTCCAGGAAGGCCCCGAGTCCAGCGCGGAGCCGACGCCCGCGCCACCTCCGCCGGATGTGGTGCCCGCGCCGACGGCAACGCCCGTGACGGACGAGGTCACGACCGCGGCCGAGGCGCGGATGCTCGATCTCATCAACGCCTCGCGTACCGCCGCGGGTCTCGCCGCGCTCGCGTTCGACGCGAGCGTCGCTTCGATCGCACGGTCGCACAGCGGCAGCGAGGCCGCGGTGCGGTACGTCTATCACGACGGTCCCGACGGGACGGCGAGACTGCGCGATCTGGCCGCGTGCGGCACCGGATGGTTCGGTGAGAACACCGGAAAGATTTGGAACGACAACGTCGCTGCGCTGCATCACGAGTTCATGGCGGAGCCGTGGGAACCGATCAACCACCGCACGAACATCATGGACGCGCTGTTCCGGCGCGTCGGGATCGGCGCGATCGACGGTCCGGATGCGATGTACATGACGATGGTGTTCTGCCGCTAGCATCGAGCGCGGTGGAACATCGTCGCGTCGTCCTCCCCAACGGCCTGCGGATCCTCGTCGCGGAGATGCCTGAGACGCGGTCGGTCTCGATGGCGCTCTACGTCGGCGTCGGCTCGCGCGTCGAGACGAAGAACGACGCGGGAACCAGCCACTTCCTCGAGCACATGCTGTTCAAGGGCACGGCGAAGCGACCGACCGCTGCCGAGATCAGCCAGGACATCGAGAGCAAGGGCGGGGTCGTGAACGCCTCGACCGACAAAGAGGTGACCGTGTTCTGGTCGCGCGTGCCGGCGCGGCACTACCTCGTGGCGCTCGATGTCGTCGCCGACATGATCCGCGCGCCGATGCTGCGGCCGAAGGATGTCGAGTCCGAGCGGCGCGTGATCGTCGAAGAGCTGCGCATGTACCGCGACCAGCCACAGGACCGCGTGCATACGCTCATCGACGAGCTGCTGTACCCGCGGCATCCGCTGGGCTGGGAGGTCGCCGGGCGCGAGCAGGTCGTGCTCGCGATGACGGCGGAGGACCTGCGCGCGTTCCTCGACCGCGGATACGCGCCTGCGCGGACGGTCGTCGCGCTCGCCGGTCCGATAAAGCCTGACGACGCGATCGCCGCGGTCACGGAGGCGCTCGGCGGGCTTGCACCACGCCCAGCACCGTCGCTCGTCCCGGCGCCGCGGGCCGGCAAGACGCGCGCGAAGCTGCTCGGAAAGCGGGCCGAGCAGACCAACCTGTGCGTCGGCTGGCGCGCCGTGCACACCGATCACCCTGACAAATACGCGCTGGACATGCTGAACGCCGTGCTCGGTGAGGGCATGTCGAGCCGGCTGTTCCTCGAGCTCCGCGAGAAGCGCGGCCTGGCCTATGACGTCCACAGCTACGACGCGAATTACGTCGACGCCGGACACCTG
>VBGS01000167.1 GCA_005889445.1 Chloroflexota bacterium | reverse complement strand
TCTACGAGGGCGACGTCACCGCGGTCCACTACCTCGACAACGCCGTCAAGGCGAAGGCCCTGTACCACAAGGACAAGGAGTACGTCGTCAAGGACGGCGAGGTGATCATCGTCGACGAGTTCACCGGACGGCTCATGCCGGGGCGCCGCTGGAGCGACGGGCTGCACCAGGCCGTCGAGGCGAAGGAGGGCCTGAAGATCCAGCGCGAGACCCGTACCCACGCGACGATCACGATCCAGAACTACTTCCGGATGTACGACAAGCTCGCCGGGATGACCGGTACCGCCGCGACCGAGGCGGAGGAGCTGTTCAAGGTCTACAAGCTCGAGGTCACCCAGATCCCGACGAACAAGCCGATGGTCCGGAGGGACCTGCCGGATCTGGTCTACCGGACCGAGCAGGGCAAATGGGACGCGGTCGTCCAAGAGGTCAAGGAGCGCAACGACAAGGGACAGCCGGTCCTCATCGGCACCACGAGCGTCGAGAAGAGCGAGCAGCTCTCGGGATGGCTCAGCCGGCACGGCATCAAGCACGAGGTCCTGAACGCAAAGAACCACGAGCGCGAAGCGCTGATCATCGAGAAGGCCGGGGAGCCCGGCGCGGTCACGCTGTCGACGAACATGGCCGGCCGCGGCGTCGACATCCTCCTTGGCGATGGCATCGTCGGCAAGGGCGGCCTTCACGTCATCGGCACCGAGCGCCACGAGGCGCGCCGCATCGACAATCAGCTGCGCGGCCGCTCCGGGCGCCAGGGCGACCCGGGATCCTCGCGCTTCTACAGCTCGCTCGAGGACGAGCTCATCCGGATCTTCGCCTCGGAGCGGGTCGCCGGTCTCATGGCGCGGCTCGGGTTCGACGACTCCACACCGATCGAATCGGGCATGGTGACCGGCGCGATCACGCAGGCGCAGATCAAGGTGGAAGGCCGGAACTTCGACGTGCGCAAGCGGGCGCTCGAGTTCGACGATGTCCTCAACAACCAGCGCACGAAGATCTACGGCGACCGGCGGAAGATCCTCGAAAAGGGCGACGTGCGCGAAACGGTCCTCGACTTTCTCCATCAGGAAGCGGAGAGCATCGTCGACGCAGAGGCGGCGGCCTCGGATCCAGAGGACTGGGACCTGACCAAGCTCGCCGCGGCGCTCGGGCCGATGCTGAACCGCCCCGAGCTCACTGCCGCGAGCTTCGCGGGGATCGCCGATCAGGAAGCGCTCCGGGACCGGGTCGCCGACCTGGTCGACTCGACGTACGAGGCACGCGAGAAGGAGCTCGGTCCCGAGCTCGTCCGCATCGTGGAGCGGTGGGTCCTCCTGCGGACGATCGACACCCACTGGGTCGAGCACCTCACCGCGATGGAGGAGCTGCGCGAGGGGATTTACCTGCGTGGCTACGGTCAGCAGGACCCACTCGTCGCGTACAAGCGCGAGGCACACACCTTCTACGAGGAGATGTCGGCACGCATCGCGAGTGGTGTCGCGCAGACGATCCTGCGCGTGACCGTCCGCACAGCCGAGCAGGCCGAGCAGTCGGAGCAGCAGCCGCCGGGCACGACGCAGACCACCGCCGGCGGCGGCACGACGGCGCGCCTCAGCGGGAACGGCGAGCCGGCGGCCCCTCCCGCGAAGGGGAAGCTCGGCCGCAACGACCCATGCTGGTGCGGCTCGGGCAAGAAGTTCAAGAAGTGCCATGGGCGTTAAGAGAGTCGCGGCCTGATCGAGCTCCCCTTCGACCCGAACGTCCACATCGGACCGATCACCCTCGCGTGGCACGGGATCTTCACCGCGGTCGGGATCTTCTTCGGGGTCGCGCTCTCGCTACGTCTTCTGCGCGGCCGCGTGAACGAGGACGACGGCTACGCCGTCGCGACCTGGGGGGTGATCGCGGGGATCGTCGGCGCGCGGCTCGTCCATGTGATCGACCAGCTCACGTACTACCTCTCGCACCCGGAGCAGATCCTCTTCATCTGGACCGGTGGGATCGCGATCTGGGGCGCGGCCATCGGCGGCGTCATCGGCGGCTTCGTCGTAGCGGTCAGGCGTGGCGTGCCGATCGGGTTCGGCGCCGACGCGGCCGCGGCCGGGATCAGCCTCGGCTTCGCGATCGGACGGCTCGGAGACATCATCAACGGCGAGCACCACGCGACACCGTGCACCGCGCCCTTCGGGCTCTGCGTGGGATTCACCCATCCCGACACGCTCGGTCAACCCGGGCCGGTCCATCTCGTGGTCGCCTACGACATGGTCTGGGATCTTTTGGGTGCCGCGCTCGTCCTGTGGCTGCGTCGGGTCACGGCCGGCCGCTGGCCGGAGGGCCTCATCTTCTGGCTCTGGCTCGCGTACTACGCGGTCGGCCGGTTCCTTCTCGGTTTCCTGCGCGTCGGCGATCCGACGTACGCCTTCGGGCTGCGGCAGGATCAGACCATCGCGGTGCTCGCGTTCGCGGCGGCTGTTCCGATGATCGTCCGCCTCGGCTCGCGCATCCGCGCGCGGGCGACGCGCCCGTCGCCAGCATGACCCGGACCCGGTGATCGACCTCCCGTTCGACCCGAATCTTCACGTCGGGTCGGCGAGCGTCGCGTGGCATTCGATATTCGCGCTCGTCGGGATGATCTTCGGGAGCGTCGTCTCGTTTCGCGCGGCTCGCTACCTGGCGAGCGACGACCGCGTCTATCCATTCGCGTTCGCGGTCGTCATCGGCGGACTCATCGGCGCCCGCGCCGCCCATGTCGCCGACAACTGGCCGGTGTACGCGCCGCATCCGCTGGACGTCCTGGCGTTCTGGAACGGTGGCATCGGGACGACCGGCGCCCCGATCGGCTCGAGCATCGCGGGCCTGTGGATGGCCCGCCGCCTGCGCCTGCCGATCGGATTCATGTTCGACATCGCGGTCATCGGGATCGCGCTGGGCGAGCGTGCATCCGGTGGCCGTGTACGACGGTCTGGCGATGCTCGCCATCTTCGTGATCCTGCTGGTCCTCTGGCGCCGGGTCCGCGGGCGCTCTCCCGAGGGACGGGTCTACTTCACGTACCTCCTGCTCTTCGGGGGCATGCGGTTCTTCACGTCGTTCCTTCGCCAGGACCCGATCTTCCTGTTCGGCATGCAGGAGGGCCAGCTCCTCGGACTCATTTACGCGGTCGCTGGCGCGGTCGCGCTTCCGATGTTGGCGAACCGGGCGCGGCTTGACCCGCGCGCGAAGCGTGCTACTACAAGCGCGTAGTATTTAGCGCCGGAGGGACCGATGCGGATCGCGATCACCGGAGCGAATGGGTTCGTCGGCCGGCACGTGGTCGCCCGGCTCGCGGGCAGGCACGACGTCCGCGCCCTCATCAGCGAGCGCCCCGGCGCGGAACGCGAGCTTCCGTCCGGGTCGTTCGACGTGCGGCGCGCCGACGTGCGCAAGGCGGAGACGCTCCGCGGCCAGCTCGACGGCGTCGACGCGGTGGTGCATACGGTCGCCATTCCCACGGAGCGCAGCCAGCGCTTCGCCGAGGTCAACGTGGCCGGAGTCGCGCACGTCATCGAGGAGGCCCGCCGCGCCGGCGTCGGCCGCCTCGTGCACATGTCGGCGCTCGGCGCCGATCCCGACTCGCCCTATCCGTACCTTCGGAGCAAGGGCGAAGGGCAGGCGATCGTCACCGGCTCGGGCATCTCGCACGTGGTCCTTCGCCCATCTCTGCTCTTCGGCCAAGGCGACGACTTCTTCCCCCGGCTTCGCTTCAGCCTGATGTTTCCGGTGGTGCCGGTTCCGGGAGATGGCAAGGCACGCTTCCAGCCCGTGCACGTCGATGACATCGCCCAGGCGATCGTCGCCGCGCTCGAGCGGCCGGAGATTTCGGGTCCGCATGAGGTCGGCGGGCCTTCGCCGGTGACGTACGACGAAATGCTCGCCGAGACGATGCGTGGGGCCGGCACGCGGCGGCCGACGCTGCACGTCCCGGTCCTTCTGATGAAGCCGCCGGCTGTCGTCATGGGCCTCTTCATGAAAGACCCGCCCGTGACGGTCGATCAGCTCGATCTGCTGAAGGTCGACAACACGCCCCGGAGCAACGCGATGGAACCCGTCTTTGGGGTCCGTCCGAGGCAATTTCAGGGAGCGCTCGGCTACCTGCGCAGGCCGTAGCCTCGCAGGCTACGGGCCTCTGCGGGCCGGCCGGCCATCCCCGAAATAGACCGAAAGAGACGGAAAATTTGGGGAAAAACCCCTTCTCAAGCGCGGCTCACGCCGATATGCTCCGTACGGAAACCGCGCACGAGAAGCCAGTGGGGAGACGCAGAGGGCGGGCCTGCTTCGCGCCGACGCCGGCCAGCCCGGCTCTAGAGAGGAACCAGCCGAATGAAGGAATGGATCGTCTGCGAAGACAACTGCCTCAAATGTTCCTACGGCGCCACTCTCGACTGCGACGGCGATTGCCCGCGTTGCCCGCGCAACACCTATTGCCCGTGTGTGACGTTCGTGTCGTTCGCCGCCGGCAAGCTCGCGCCCGTGGTGCAGCCCGTCACGACGACCTTCGAACGACCGCGCAAGCGCTAGCGAATTCGTGAGCATCGACCAGGCGGCGCTCGCGGCGCTACGCGACCGGATCGAACGCATGGCGGTGTTCCTTTGACCTCCCAGCTCTCGCACGTGAGGTCGCGGAGCTAGAGACCGAGTCCGGCAAGCCCGACCTCTGGCAGGACCGTCAGCGCGCGCAACAGCTCCTCAAACGTCTGGGGAATGCGCGCACCCGCCTCGATCGATGGGAGCGATTTCGAGCTCGCGTGAAAGAGCTCGGCGAGCTCGCCGCCGTCGCTGACCAGGACTCGTCGCTCGAAGCCGAGATCTCGAAAGAGCTGCGCGGTCTGGCCGACGAGGTCCAGGTAGCGAGCCTCGAGGCGCAGCTCTCCGGCCCGTACGACGAGCGGAACGCCGTGGTCGCGATCAGCGCGGGGGTCGGCGGGACCGACGCCGCGGACTGGGCCGAAATGCTGGTCCGTATGTACCTGCGCTGGGCCGAGCGGCGTGGCTTCAAGGCCGAGCTCCTCGAGTCGACAGCGGGCGACGAGGCCGGTTTCCGGAGCGCGACGCTCTCGGTGGACGGTCCGTACGCCTACGGATATCTGAAGACCGAGCGTGGCACGCACCGGCTCGTGCGTATCTCGCCGTTCGATTTCCAAAAGCGCCGGCAGACGTCGTTCGCGCTGGTCGATCCCACCCCGCAGGTCGAGAGCGAGACCGAGGTCGATATCCGTCCCGAGGATCTGCGCATCGACACCTACCGTTCGACCGGCGCCGGCGGACAGAACGTGAACAAGACCGAGACCGCGGTCCGCATCACGCACCTGCCGACCGGGATCGTCGTCGCATGCCAGAACGAACGCTCGCAGCTCCAGAACCGCGAGACGGCCATGAAGATCCTCCGCGCGCGGCTGCTCGAGCGAAAGGTCCGCGAGCAGGAGGAGGCGCAGGCGCGGGAGCGCGGCGAGCTCCGCTCCGCCGACTGGGGCAGTCAGATCCGCTCGTACGTGCTGCACCCGTACACCCTCGTGAAGGACCACCGCACCGGCCTCGAGATCGGCGATCCCACGCGTGTCCTCGACGGCGACATCGATCCGTTCATCGAGGCAGCGCTGTCGCGCCCCGGACAGGCAAGCGGGGAACCTGGCATCCCGACTGCAACCGAGGAGCGGGCGCGGTAGGCGTCGCTGTCCGCCGCGGACGAAGGAGGATGTCATGGTGAGCGTGAAGCATCTTCAAGACGTCGTCGACGACCTCAAGGTTCAGGCGGGCAAGCGCGCGTCCGACCTGCTCGGCGAGGGCCGCACCCAGGTACGCACCGTCGTGGGTGGTCACTCCGACGGGACGCTCCTTGGGACCTTCGCTCTCGGGATCATCCTGGGGGCCCTCGTCGGTGCGGCGCTCTCGCTGCTCTTCACCCCCATGTCGGGCGAGGAAGCGCGTCGCAAGCTCGGCGAGAACGTCGAAAAGATGCGGTCGAACGAGCCGACCGCGATGGGGACGAACGGGAACACCCGCCCGATGTCGTCCGTTGGCGGCCAGTCCAAGTACGTCTCCAGCTAGCGGCGGGAGGAGCGCCGCCGCGGCAGGCGCGTCCTAGTCGCGGCGGCTGATCTCCCGCGCCAGCTCGAGGAGCGCTTCTCTCTTGTTGAGCGCGGGGTCGTCCGTCACGCGCTCGAAGAGCTCGTTCAGCACGCGGCCGACCAGAGGGCCTGGCGGGATGCCGAGCGCGGTCATGACGTCGTTGCCGTTGACCGCGAGGTCGCGGAGCGAGAAGGCCGACGCCGACCGGATCTCCTCCTGCACGCGCTCCCACAGCGACTCGAGCGCGTACATGCGCGGCGAGCGGGCCCCGCTCCCGATGTTGTCGGCGCGGCGGAGAGCGAAGAGCGCGGGAATGTTTTCGAGGCCGACCTTGCGCACGAACCGACGGACGGCCGACCCGGTCCACTCGGTCTGGTACCAGAACATGTGATTGCGTATGAGGTGGGTGACTTGGACGATCGTCTCCTTGTCGAACCGCCACCGCCGCAGGATCTCCCGCGCCATGGCCTCGCCGACGAACTCGTGTTGGTGGAAGTGACCGTCGGCGAAGGTGGCGGGCTTGCCGATGTCGTGGAGCAGACCGGCGAGCCGCAGGACAAGGTCGTTCGCCGGCGTCGCGTCGCACGTCACGATCGAGTGCTCGAACACGTCCTCCGCGACCGCCTTGTCCTGGGGAACGGTCTTCGCGATCGCGAGCTCGGGAATGAGCGCCTCGAGAAGGCCCAGGTCGTCGAGCATGCGGAACGCGATCGACGGCATGGGCGCGCCCAGGATCTTGACCATCTCCTGCTGGACGCGCTCCCCAGACAGGGTCTTCGCCAGCGGCGCCGACTCGCGGATCGCGTCCGCGGTGCCCGAGTCGATGCGGAAGTCCAGCACGGTGGCGAAGCGAACCGCACGCAGCATCCGGAGCGCGTCCTCGCGAAAACGCTCGCGCGGCTCGCCCACCGCGCGGATCACCCGCGCCTCGAGGTCGCGCTGGCCGCCGAACGGGTCGACAAGCTCGCCCGCGCGGCCGTCGGCGGCCGGGCGCCAGGCCATCGCGTTCATCGTGAAGTCGCGGCGCGAAAGGTCCTCGTGCAGCGAATCGGTGAAGGCCACGCTCGTCGGATGACGATGGTCGGCGTAATCCGCCTCGATCCGGTACGTGGTCACCTCCACGTCGTGCTCGCCCGAGCGCACGACCACCGTGCCGAAGTGGTTCAGGTACAGCGAGCGACGGAACACCTTCTGGATCTCTTCCGGTGTCGCGTTCGTGGTGATGTCCCAGTCGTGCGGATCGACGCCGCGGAGCGCGTCACGAACGCACCCTCCGACGACGTACGCCTCATACCCCGCGGCGACGAGCCTGGCGACGACACGCTCGACGTCCGCGGGCACCTTGATGTGGGGAACGGTGCGGGTCATCGAGCGAGTCTAGAGAGGAATACCGGCACAATGACGGCCCGTGAGTGTCCGCATCGCCTCCACGCTCATCGCCGTGTTGGTCATCGCGTTCGCGGGCGCGACGGTCGCGCTCGCGACACGGCGCGGCGACCCCTCGTGCGTCGCAGCCGGCGGCGGCGAGACCGGATCGGAGACGCAGCTTCGCTACGTGGACATCGGCCCGCGCCAGATCACGTTCACGTTCGGCCCGAGTGCGGAGTCAAACCGGTTCGGCGTTCCCGCGTTCTCGCTCAGCCGTACGACCGCGACACCGCCGCCCGAGCTCGACACGGGGACGCACCGTCTCTCGATCCACTTCACGGGCGCATCGGGCTTCAATCCCGATCTCACGGCGAGCTACCTCGGGAAGTCGGTGCTCGTTCCGGCGGCGTCCGGCCCGGTGCGCGAAGCGGACATCACGCTCAACACCGGCCGCAACCTCGCCTGGGACGTCGTCATCGCGGGAGACCGCTGTCCCGCGGTGAGCACGAATCAGTACGTCTGGGGCAAGAGCCCTCGTGCGCAGGTGACGCTGACGTTCGGGCAGGGCGCGTGGATCACCGCTGAGCACCCGGCAACGTACGTGGGCAGCCCGGTCCTCGCGCCGGTCCTGGTGACGGGGATGGGCTTCGCGCCACGCTCGGAGCTCACCCTGAGCATCGCCGGATCGCGCGTGGACAACGCGACCGCCGACGATGCGGGGCGCATCGAGGCGGGCATCTTCGTCCCAAAGCTGCAGCCCGGCGTCTACGAGCTCGCGGTCACCGATCCGGCGGGGCACCGCGCCATCACCACGCTCGTCGTCACCGACGAGCTGTAGGGTCATTCCTCGCCGAGGTAGGCCTTTCGCACCATCTCGTTCTGGGCGAGCTTCGCAGCGGTGTCGGTCAGCACGATCGTGCCCGTCTGCAGCACGTAGCCGCGTCTGGCGATGGACAGCGCCATATGGGCGTTCTGTTCGACCAGAAGCACCGTCATACCCTGCGCGTTGATCTCCTGGATGGTCCGGAAGACAAGCTCGACCAGGACAGGCGCGAGTCCCATCGACGGCTCGTCGAGGAGGAGGACCTTGGGGCGCGCCATGAGCGCCCGCCCGATCGCCAGCATCTGCTGCTCACCGCCGGACAGGGTGCCGGCGCGCTGCTTGAGGCGCTCCTTGATCCGTGGAAAGAGCGTGTAGACGCGCTCGAAGTCCGGTGCGAGGTCCTTATCGGTCCGCGCGTAGGCCCCCATCTCGAGGTTCTCTTTCACCGTCATGCGCGCGAAGATGCGCCGCCCCTCGGGCGAGTGGGCGATGCCCATACGCACGATCTGGTTCGCGGGGACCTTTGTGAGATCGCGCTCGGCCATCCGCACTGAGCCCTGGCGCGGCCGCAGGACTCCGGCGATCGTGCGGAGCGTGGTCGTCTTCCCGGCGCCGTTGCTCCCGATGAGCGTGACGATCTCGCCCTGTTCGACCGTCAGCGAGATCCCCTTGAGTGCCTCGATGTTCCCGTAGTAGGTGTGGACGCCGTCGACCTGGAGCAGCGGCACTACGCGACCTTCGCCTTCCCCAGGTAGGCCTCGATCACCCGCGGGTCGCGCTGGACGGCATCGGGCGTTCCCTCGGCGATCTTGATCCCGTGGTCGAGGACGGTGACGCGCTCCGAGATCCCCATGACCACCTTCATGTCGTGCTCGATGAGGAGGATCGCGATCTTGAGCTCCTCGCGCAGGCGGCGGATGAACGCGGTCATCCGTCCGGTCTCGCGCGGGTCCATCCCCGCCGTCGGCTCGTCGAGCAGGAGCAGCCTCGGCTCGGTCGCGAGGGCGCGGGCCATCTCGAGGCGTCGCTGGTCGCCGTACGGCAGATTTTTCGAAACGACGTCGCCCCGATCAGGCAGCCCGACGAACTCGAGAAGCTCTTGGCCGCGCACTCGCGCCTCGCGCTCCTCGCGCCGCTCGCGCGGCGTGTGCAGGATCGCCTCAAAAGGTGTCGCGCGCATCCGCGAGTGGTGGCCGACCATCACGTTCTCCAGCGCGGTCATGTTCTGGAACAGGCGGATGTTCTGGAACGTTCGCGCGATTCCCAGCCGCGTGATGCGGTGCGGAGCCCTCCCGGTGATGTCGGTCCCGGCGAACGTGATCCGTCCCGACGTGGGCTTGTAGAGCCCGGCGATCACGTTGAAGAAGGTCGTCTTCCCCGCGCCGTTGGGTCCGATGAGGCTGACGATCGCACCTTCGGGGATGCTGAAGTCCACCGCGCTCACGGCGACGAGGCCGCCGAATTGCTTGGTGACCGAGACGGCCTGAAGGATGTCGGTCAATTCTCGACCTCGACAAAGACCGCGCGCTCCTGCTGCGCAGCGCCCTCGCCCAACTCCTCCGCGGCGTGAAGCTCGGCGCGCCGTCGCGCGCTCGGAAACAGCCCCTCGGGACGCACGAGCATCATGAAGACGAGCGCGACGCCGAAGATCAGCTGGCGCGAGCGGCTCACGTCCATCAGCTGAAGGTCCTGGTTCCCGATCGCGGCGCCGATCGCGTGGACGCCGCCGGAGATCCAGTCGAAGAGGATGCGGTCGACTCCACCGAGCAGGACGCCCCCGGCGATGACGCCCGCGATGTTGCCGAGGCCGCCGAGGATGATCATGCAGAGCACGAAGATCGACACCGAGAAGTCGAACTGCTCGGGGGCGATGACCTGCAGGTAGCTCGCCCAGATCGAGCCGGCAAAGCCTGAGAAGCTCGCGCCGAGCGAGAACGCGAAGAGCTTCGTGGTGACGAGGTTGATGCCCATCGACGCCGCCGCGACCTCGTCCTCGCGCATGGCCGCCCACGCGCGACCGATCCGCGCCGTCCGCAGCCGTCCGGTGATGACCACGGAGACGAGCAGCACGACGACGATGAGGTAATACCAAGGGACCGGGTCCACGGCGAACAACACCCCCGGCACCTCGGGATAGCCGATCGGGTTCATGCCCTGTGTGCCCTTCGTGAGGTCGGGGGTGTTCTTGATGACGAGGGGCACGATCTCGCCGAAGCCCAGGGTCACGATCGCGAGATAGTCGCCCCGCAGGCGCAGCGTTGGCGCACCGAGGAGGACGCCGAAGAGCGCCGCGACGCCTGCGCTGATGAACATCGCGATGAAGAAGTTCACCGGATGTCCCTCGCGGACGAACGCGATCGGGCTCACCGTGGAGGTGAGGAAGGCCATGGTGTACGCGCCGATCGCGAAGAACGCCGCGTATCCGAGGTCGAGCAGGCCGGCGAAGCCGACAACGACGTTGAGGCCGAGCGCCAGGATGATGAAGAGCGCGATCGGGATGACCTTTGCCTCCCACCCGAGATGCAGCCAGCCGTTGATGAGCGGGAAGAGCAACGCGAGCAGGATGACCGCGCCGGTTCCCCAGACCCTGCGCTCGCGCGCCGCCCCCGTTGCCGTGTACCACCAGCCGAGGGTCTGCCTCATGCTCGATCACCCAGTGCCTGCCCGAGGAGGCCGGTCGGCTTGAAGACCAGGATGATCACCAGAAGCGAGAACACGCCGACGTTCTCCCATTGGCCTCCGGCATACGTGACCGTGAGCGCGGCGAGGAGCCCGAGCACGAAGCCGCCGAGCGCCGCGCCGGTGACGTTGCCGATGCCCCCGAGGACCGCCGCGGTGAAAGCCTTGAGGCCCGCGGTGAAGCCGAGCGTGAACACCGTGTTGTTGTTGTAGAGCCCGTACATCAGGGCCGCGGCCCCGGCGAGCAGACCGCCCAGCAGGAACGTGAACGAGATCACGCGGTCCACATCGATGCCCATCTGGAGCGCCATCTCCGTGTCCTGCGCGACGGCGCGCATCGCCTTGCCCATCCGCGTGTTCTGGATGACCCACGCGAGGCCGAGCATCAGCGGGATCGCCAGCGCGAGGACGAACAGGTCCTTGAACGTGAAGCGCACCAGGGTGTGCAGCCCGAAGAGCTGGCTGACGAAGTCGTACTGCGGCAGCAGATCGGGGAAACGCCGCGGCGTCGGACCCTGCCAGAAGAGCCCGATGTTGACGAAGATGAACGAGACGCCGATCGCCGAGATGAGCGGCGCGAGGCGTGGGGCTCGGCGGAGCGGCTTGTATGCGATCCGCTCGGCCAGCATGTTCAGCCCCCCGCAGAAGATCATCGCCGCGACCATCGCGATCAGCAGCGCCCACCACGGCGTTCCCGCGACGCCGACCTCGGTCCCGAACCCGAGAACGGTCAGAGTGGTGAGGCACACGAAGGTGCCGAGCATGAAGAGGTCGCCGTGCGCGAAGTTGATCAGCTCGATGATCCCGTAGACCAGGGTGTAGCCCAGGGCGATCAGAGCGATGAACGCCCCGTTCGTGATGCCGATCATCACCGCGGCGAGCAAGAGGTCGAGATCTATGTCCTACCCCTCCCCACATAACGAACGGGGCGGGGGCCGGATCCGAGTCCGGCGTCCCCGCCCCGATTGTGCACTAGCGCAGGCTGCTGTCCGCTACTGCGGGACCGCGAGCTCCTTGACGAACGCCCAGCTGCCGCTCTTGGCCTGAGAGCCCGAGAACTGGGTCAGGGTGGTGTCGCCGTTCGCGTCGAACGACCACTTGCCCAGCACGCCGTCGTAGTTCTTGGTGCCGGCCACGTTGGTCAAAACGGTCTGCCGGTCATCGGCCTTGTCGCCGGCGGCCGCGATCGCTGCGAGGACGACTTTCGCCGCCTCGTAGCCGTAGATCGCATAGGGGTTCGGGTTGTTGTTGTTGTACTTCGCGTTGTAGCTCTTGAGCCAGTCGGCGGCCTTGCCGGTGTA
This sequence comes from Chloroflexota bacterium, assembly GCA_005889445.1. Classification (GTDB taxonomy): domain Bacteria; phylum Chloroflexota; class Limnocylindria; order P2-11E; family P2-11E; genus 3-1-20CM-2-70-9. Next base: position 9,097 of record VBGS01000167.1, on the reverse strand, counting down.
CTTCTCCGGCGGAACTCCACCGAAGGTCGAGTACACGCTCTGGTCCGCGGATGGGCCCGCCTGCTTCAGGAACTCGGAGCAGTTGATGCCGTCCGGGCCCATGAACTTGATGGTCGGCAGCACCGCGCGGAGGTCCTTCAGAAGGACCGCCGGGTTGTTGTCGACGATCCCGCCGTAGTACACGAGGTCGGCGCCGCTGTCCTTCACCTTGTTCGCGAGCGCACGGTAGTTATCGGCCTTCTGCGCGCCCTCGTACCCGGCCTCGGTCAGCCCGAGGTCCTTGGCCTTCGCGCGGAAGACGTCGGCGATGCCTTTTCCGTAGAGCTCGGTGTCGTGGACGATGTAGACCTTCTTCGCGCCGAGATCCTTCGCCCAGACCGCACCGACCGCGCCCTGAAGGTCATCGGCCGGCACGACGCGGAAGTAATTGCGCTTCCCGTTCGGGTAGTACTTGTTCGGCTCGTCCGCCTCACCCTTGCCTGGCTTGGTCAGACCCGGGTAGGTGTTGGCCGGCGAGACCATCACGAGGCCCGCCTGGTTGAGAAGCGGGATCGAGACCTTCGCCGCGCCCGAGTTGTACGTCCCGATGTATGCGACGACGGACTTGTCATTGATCGCCTTGCGCGCGTTCTCGGCTTCCTGCGCCGCGTCCCACGAACCCTTGGCCGCAGTCGCGTCGTCGAGTGCCTCGAACTGCACCGTGACGTTGTTGATCTTCGTGTCCGCGATCGCGAGCTGGATCGAGTTGACGATCTCAACGGTCTGGGTACGCGACGCGCCGGTCATCGGCAGGCTGGACATGATCTTGACGGTCTTCGAGGTCGAGGCTCCACCGCCGCCGCCGCCCGTGCCTCCGCCACATGCGCCGACCAACAGCGCAAGGGCCGAGACGACGGCGACGCCGGCCGTCCAACGCTTCTGCATGCACGCCCTCCCTGATTTGCTCTCTCGGTCCGGGCGGGACCGCCCTGGCCTACCCCACGCGCCGGCGCCGGATCTTCGCCGAAGTGTGCGTGGGGCTGCGTCGGGCGTCAACGAAGCGCTCCGCGTGCTTGGTACGCTCCGAAAGTGAGCGCCCGCCTCGCTACCGTCGCGGCTGCCTTCCTGTTCATCGCGGGGGCGTGTTCGACGCCGCCTCCGCCGCGAGCCCTCCCCGCCTCGACGGCGGCGCCCAGCGGCGCACCGGCCGGGCTCGCGCGCGGTCGCGTCCTCTATAGCAGCGGTGGGCTCGACCTCTGGGCCAGCGGTCCGGACGGCAGCGGCCGAAGGGCGGTCACGAACGACGGTGCGAGCGGGGGCTACGCGGGCGGGCGCTGGTCGCCCGATGGCTCGATGGTGGCAGCGGAGCGCTTCATGCCCGGGGAGGGCGGCACCGCGCTCTTCCTCATTCGCACTGACGGATCGTCAGTCCGCCTCACCAAGGTCGACACGTTCCTCGACGGCTACGTCTGGTCGCCGGACGGCCGGTACCGCGCCTACGGTGAGGTGACCTCCGGCGCGACCGCCGCAGCCGGCGGGCTGACCGCCGTCGGGGCGGTGGGCGACGTCCATATATATGTGGTGCGGACGGCGACCGACCTGGTGGTCGGTCCGGGGACGCATCCGGCCTTCTCGCCCGACGGCACCCACCTCGGATACGCGCACCTCGCAGGCGCGATCGCGTCCGCGGATCTTTCCGTTCTGGCCGACGCGGGATCACCAGGACGCTTCCCCACGCAGCTGCTCGTCAACCTGGCGGACCTGACCCGTCTGTCCACCGCGATCGCTCCGCGGGGCATGGGCCTGATCGGCGGACCGCAGTACTCCTCCGACGGGAAGCTCATCGCGTACGCCGCGATCGAGAACGGCCCCGTGCTCGAAGCCGAGCAGATCGTGTACATACAGGAGGCGATCCCGGGGGCGCCGCCAAAGCTGTTCGCGCTGGGCAAGACGGGAGCGCTCCATCACGTCGCTGATCTGCGCTGGTCGCCGACGTCGCAGAGCCTCGCCTACACCATCATCAACGCCCAGCCCCACCATCACTGGCTCTACGTCATCGACGCGCGCAGCAGCGAGCGGCGCGAGCTCTTCGACTCGCAGAAGCACTTCCTCGATTACAGCTGGTCGCCCGACGGCAAGACGATCCTCCTGCAGGTGGACGACGGGGATCAGTGGCTCTATTTCACTCCCGAGCATCCCGGCCCGATCGGAAGCGTCGAACCGGGCGGGTGGCGGCCGGAGTGGTGCACGTGCGGAGCGCGCAGCTAGCGCGAGTATGGTTCAGGCGGTGCCCGCACGGCCGAAGAAGAAGCAGCAGGCGCGCCGCCCCACGCCGGTCGATCCCGCCCTTCGCGCGCGGGCGCGCGCGATCCTGAGACGGCTCGTCCCCGCCTATCCCGACTGGGGTCCGACGCTCGAGTTCTCGAACCCGTTCGAGCTGCTCGTCGCGACGATCCTCGCGGCGCAGGCGCAGGACGAGCGGATCAACGAGGTCACCCGGACCCTCTTCCGGAAGTACCGCACGCCCGCGGACTACGCCTCCGCCCCAAAGGGCGTCCTCGAGCGGGACATCAAGGCGACCGGCTTCTTCAACATGAAGGCGAAAGCGCTGCGCGCGATGTCCGCCGGTCTTCTCGAGCGCTTCGGAGGCGAGGTGCCGGGCGACATGGAGAGCCTCGTCGGGCTGCATGGGGTCGGTCGCAAGACGGCATCGATCGTCCTCGGAGCGGCGTTTGGGGTCCCCGCGGTCGCCGTCGACCGGCATGTCGCCCGAGTGGCCGACCGTCTCGGGCTCTCTCGCGCCGACCCCCGAGGGATCGAGGAGAGCCTGCGCGCGCTCTACCCGAAGAAGGATTGGATCAAGGCGACCTGGTGCTTCGTGCTGCACGGGCGCCGCATCTGTCGGCCGACACCGATGTGTCCGGTCTGTCCGGTCAACGATCTTTGTCCGTATCCGAAGAAGACGAAGGCGCTCCCCGCGCCAAGAACCCCGCGATCGCGCCCACGACGAGCAGCGTCAGGTCGCTCAGGATGATCGCGACGCTGTCGGCGAGGGCGTTGTCCGCGACCGCGAACGGGGTCGGAACGAAGCCGATCCCTTCCAGCACGACATAACCCGCGGCAACGAGCGCTCCGTGGTACACGGCCCCCGCCTTTGCCCGTTTTCCGGCCAAATATGCCCCGATGGCGATATCAAAAATAGGCGCGAGGAACGCCAGCACCGGCGACGATGTCGATCCGAGGTACGCGCCGATCGCCGCGAGCGTGATCGCGAGCGCGAGGCCGATCGCGACGGCGGGCCAGTCGACGGGGGGAAGCGATCTTCGATCCGCGATCGGGCGAGCGTACTAAACGGTCAGAGGGATGACGTCGGGGGAAAAGAAAACCGATCCGCGAGGCCTACGCGGATCGGCGGGTTCGCGAAAGGTGTCGGACTCGTGAACGAAAGAGCGACGACTTTCGTCGTCGCACAAACGGACTCTAGTGCTTCTTCTTCGAGGACTTCTTCGCCTTCTTCTTTGCCGGCATCAGTGGATCACCTCCTCCTGGCCACGCATTGTGGGGTTATATAGACACACTCACGTCGAAAATGTCAACAACGAAACCGTGAACGACCTCAGAGCGTCGGCGGCGGTGGCGTGCGTCGAAGACGCTCCGCGACTCGCTCGCGAAGCTCCCTCGGGGCGATATCCGCCGTTCCGCAGTCGCGAAGGACCTCTAGAAAGCGCTCCTCGAAGCCAAAGTTGTCTTCGCAGTCGCCACAGTCGGAGAGATGCTGCGCGACCGCGGTCCGCTCCGTGGGAGCGAGCTCCTTGTCGAGGAAGGTGTAGAGCTTGTCGAGGCAGTCGTCGCAGTCCATCGCTTCTCTCCTCACTCCGTCCGCGGCGCGGTTCGAACCGCGGCGATCCCGCGCTCGCGCGCGAGGTCGTACAGCCGCTGCTGCAGGAACTTCCGGCCACGGTGAAGTCGGGACATGACCGTGCCGATCGGAATGCCCAGCATCTCGGCGATCTCCTTGTAGGAGAAGCCCTCCACGTCCAGAAGGACGGTCGTACGGAACTTCTCCGGGAGGTCCTCCAGGGCGTCGGTCACCTCGCTCGAGACGATCCCGTCGAGGAACTCGCGCTCCGGGTCGGGCGAGCTTGACGCCGCCCGCTCGGTCGACATCCGCCGGTAGAGCGAAAACTCATCGACGTCGTCGAGCTCCGTCGTCTCCGGTGTACGCGAGCGCTTCCGGTACGCGTTGATGAACGTGTTCGTCAGGATCCGGAATAGCCACGCCTTCATGTTCGTTCCTGCCGCGAACTGCTCGCGAAACCGGAGCGCACGGATGTAGGTCTCCTGCACCAGATCCTCCGCGTCAGCCTCCGACCGCGTCATCCGGAGCGCTGTCCGATACAGAGGGTCGATATACGACAGCGCCTCCGTTTCGAACGCATCTTGCGCCACCCGGTCACTTTATCCCAACGTTCGAGCGATTCCGGCCATTCCCGATAGGCTCCAGTGCCGGTGGATCGCCGACGGCTTGGCGCGATCTCGCGGCGCCTCGCGAAGGCGTATGGCACACCGCCACCACCTCGACACCTTCCGCCCATCGACGAGCTGGTGCTGACGGTGCTGTCCCAGCACACCAGCGATACCAACCGCGACCGCGCCTACGCGGATCTCCGTCGTCGATTCACGACATGGGACGATGTCGCGGACGCGCCGCTGCCGGCGCTCGCGCGGGCGATCCGTCGCGGGGGTCTCGGCCCGACGAAGGCGGTGCGGATCCGAGCGATGCTGCGGGGAGTCCGCGAGAGCGGCGTGACGCTCGATGAGCGGACGTTCACGGGCATGCCGGACCCCAAGCTGTGGGACACGCTCGTCGCGCTTCCCGGCGTCGGTCCGAAGACCGCCGCGTGCGTCCTGCTCTTCTCGCTCGACCGCCCGTACTTCCCGGTCGACACGCACGTCCATCGGGTCGCGAGGCGGCTCGGTCTGGTGTCGCCGCGCGCAGGCGCGGTCGCCGTGCAGGCGGAATTCCAAGCGACCGTGCCGCCGGAGCAGATGTACGAGCTGCACATGAACCTCATCCGGCACGGCCGCGCGGTGTGCGTGGCCCTCCGGCCGCGCTGCTCCGAGTGCGTCCTCGCGACGCTCTGTCCACGTGTCGGTGTGACCGACGCGCGCTAGCTCACCAGCGGTGCCCGACGAGTCCCGCCTTCCAGGTGCGCTCCTCGAGCCTGGTGAGGCGTTTCGCCACAGCCTTCGGGACGAACCGCGTATGGCCGATCGTCAGGAGGTACTCCGGGATGTACCAGACGCTCTTCTCCGTGGTCATCCAGCCGCGCGCGTCGAAGCGGCTCAGATCGACCGGCCGCGAGTAGGTGCGAAGCGTCCGTGCGCGCCGCAAGTTGAAATAGGCGGGGAAATAGCTGATCGCGAGCTCGCGGAGCGTGCGGTGGATCGGCTCGCGATATTCGAGGAACGCGTAGTTGGATTTGGCGACCGCGCCCCAGAGTCCCGCGACGCGGAAGACCGCGATGACATGGTCGGTGTCGTGCTCGGCCTCGAGGTCGGCAAGCAGCGGCGGAAAGCCGATCGCGCGCAGGGCGGCGGCAGCGAAGATCGCCGCCTCGAGGCAGTGCGCGGTCCGCTCGCGAAGAACGCGGCGCGGCGACCACGCGGTCGTCGCGAGGTGGTATGGCATCGTGTCGAGGAACAGCTGGATGCCGTGCGGCGTCCGGAGCGAACGGAGCCTACGCAGCTCCGCTGGAGTGAACGGGAGGCTCACAGCGACATTCTGTGGTGAAAGTGCGCCACACCAAGCGCGAGACCATCGCTCGCGTACAAGCGGAGTACCGCGCCCTCGATCGCGTCGTACGAAAGCTCGGCGAGACGGGACTCCGCCGGCCGGTCCCAGGCTTCGGGGCGCGCGCGCGGATCGCGCGCGAGCGCTGGCTCGGCAAGGACGCTCTCGCCCACATCGTGGAATGGAAGCGGCAGGCCCTCCGTGGCGTGCGCCGCGAGGCCTCCGACGCGGCCCTGCGCGGTCAGCCGATCGACCGCAAGAATCGGATCCTGTACGAGCGCTGGCACGATCGACCGGCGCGCGCGGTCGTCGCCTATCACCGCTCGGTGCATCGCGACATCGTTCGCGCGCTCCGCGCGAAGCCGGACGAGTATTTCCGCGATCCGCCTCGCTCGCCGCAGTGGCCGAACGACCTCATCGGTCACGCGCGCGGACACCGTGAACGTCACCTCGAGCGCGTGGTGGGCGCGTTAGCTCAGCGACGATCGATGGGCCAGTAGACCTCGGTCCGCAGCCGATCGGGTGGCGTCGTTCGGTTGTCATCGACGTACGACTCCCAGGGACCGACGCCCGGGACTTCACCCTGTTCCTTGAGCCACGTTTCGATCCGCGGGTACTCGGACGGTAGTGAGTCATAGGGCCCGACGTGCACCGTCTTGGCGGCCCTACCCGCCGGCAGCTCCGCAACGCGGATCTCGCCGGTCGCGTTGACGGCCCCGCTGAAAGGGATACCCGCCTCCGTGTCGAAGGCGGCGGGGTCGCCGTTGTAGTAGCGCCCGTACGGAGGCCCGGCAGGGGTCGCGCCCTGAGCCGCGATCGTCGCGATGAGCGTGGGCGTGACCTCGGCGAAGAACGCGCCGAGGCCGCTTCGCGGCACCGTGCGTCTGATGGTCGCGGTGCGCTGCGCCTCGAGCTGCACGATCTCGATCGGCTCGCCCACTGGCACCTCCCCTGAGAGCGATCGGTCCTAGTGTGCCGCGGATCCAGGCGGTTGCCGGAAGGAACGGACCGGCGATGCGAGGAGATACAGGAACGCGATCGCCGCCAGGACTGCGGCGATGAAGAGGGTCGCGCGAAGTCCGATGACGTCGGCGAGGACGCCCGCCCCGAACGACGCGGGCGGCGCGACCCCGAACGAGACGAGACGGACCGCGGCATTGACTCGACCAAGCAGATGCCCCGGCGTGACCGCCTGCGCGAGGCTGAACGAGCTCACCGTCCACAGCGGGACCGTCAGTCCGAGCAGCGCCTGCGACGCGATGACGACGGCAGCTGCCTCGAGCGGCGTGCCGCGGGCGAATGGGAGCAGGAGCCGGCTCAGCGTCTCCAGGAAGAGCGCCGCGATCATCACCGTCCCCAGGCCCCACCGCGCGATGAGCGGTCCGGCGAACGCGGCGCCGAGGAGGCTGAGCGGGCCGATGGCGGCAAGCGAGATCCCGAGCAGCGCGGGGGATAGGCCGAGCTCTCGCGTCGCGTACACGACGATCACCGCCTGCACGGCGAACCACTCGATGTTCGCGAGCGCGATCGCGACCGTCGAGCGGAAGAGGATCGGATGCCGGTACAGGAAGCGAAGGCCCTCGGCGATCTCGTGCCAGACCGATCGCTCCCTCTCGCGTGGACGGAGCGCTTCCTTCGTTCGGATGGTCGCGATGAACGCCGCTGAAACGACGAAGGTCGCGGCGTCGACGAGCATGGCCGTCGGGGCGCTGAGCGCTTGCACGAGGATCCCGCCAAGCGAGGGGCCGGCGACCTGCGAGACGGCGTTGGAGGCTTGGAGGCGGCTGTTCGCTTCGACCAGACGGTCGCGGCCGACGAGTGAGGGCACGAACGCCCCGCGCGCGAGCTCGGTCGCGATCGCGAAGGTCCCGCCGAGGAAGGCGACCACGTAGAGCTGCCCCAGGGTGAGCGCCCCGAGCGCGGCACCGAGCGGAATGGAGCCGATCACGATCGCGCTGCCGATGTCGGAGACGATGAGGATCGGGCGCCGCGGCAGCCGATCGACCCAGACGCCGATGAAGAGGCCGGCGATCACCGCGGGGGCCATCTGAGCCGCGACGAGCAGGCCAGTCTCGAACGCCCCCGCGCCGAGGAGCAGGACCGCGGTGAGCGGGAGCGCGAGGACCGTGACCTGACTCCCAAGCCGCGCGATGGTGTAGCCGGTCCACAACTTCGAGAACTCGGCGTCGCGATGCAGAGGAAGACGTGTCACTGGCACCACCGTTGCTTACGTCTGTAACGAGAATCGCGCCGGCGACGCCGGAAAGGAGCAGCGATGGACGCATTGACTCTGCTGGAACAGGACCATCAGAAAGTAAAGAAGATCATGGGCGAGCTCGAGAAGACGACCGAGCGAGGCGTGAAGACGCGTGAGGAGCTGTTCAACAGGCTCGTGCAGGAGCTCACCGTCCACGAGCAGATCGAGGAGCAGATCTTCTATCCAGCTGTGAAGGAGCGTGCGGACAGCAAGAAGCTCGAGGAGCTGGTGGCCGAGTCGTACGAGGAGCACCACTTTGTCGACGTGGTGAAAGCGGAGATCGAGCGAACGCCGTTCGAGGCCGAGGAGTGGGGCGCCAAGTTCAAGGTGATGATGGAGAACATCGAGCACCACGCCTTCGAGGAGGAAGAGGGCGAGATGTTCCCCAAGGTACGCAGGGCATTCTCAAAGGACGAGCTCGAGGATCTGGGCACGCGGATGGCCGAGCTCAAGGAGCAGCTCACACAGGGCGCGCCGACGGAGGCTGCTACCGAGTAGCGCCGCTTCGTGAAGGCGGCCAGGTCAGCTCGTTCTCGACGATGCTCTTCGGTTTCAAGCGGACCCGAAATGATGTGCGAGAATTTGGCTTCACGCCGGCGCCGACGTAGCTCAGCCGGTAGAGCAGCGGTTTCGTAAACCGCCGGTCGGCAGTTCGAGTCTGCCCGTCGGCTCAGTTTTTCCGGGGTCGCCTATCGCGCGAGCGCTTCATGTTCCCAGAGCCGCCGCATCTCCTCGGACGTCGAGAGCACCTCCTCGAGCGAGCCTTCGGCGTCGAGGCGGCCTCCCTTCAGCACGATGATCCGGTCGGCACGGCGAAGGGCGGGCCGGCGGTGCGAGACCGCGAGGACTGTCGCGCGGCGCGGGTCTTCGAGGAGCCGGTCCCACAGGACACGCTCGGTCTCGACGTCAAGCGCGCTCGAGAGGTCGTCGACGACGAGCAGCTCGGGCCGCCGCACGAACGCCCGCGCGGCGGCTGTGCGCTGAACCTGGCCGCCCGACAGGCGGACCCCCCGGGAACCGATCGGCGTGTCCAGACCGCGTTCGAACGTCTGGACATCCTCTTCCAG
>VBGS01000074.1 GCA_005889445.1 Chloroflexota bacterium | reverse complement strand
GCCGTCCAGCTTCGCCGCGTCGGCGAGCTCGTTCGGCAACGACCGGAAGAACTGGCGCAGCAGGAAGATCGAGAACGCAGTGGCGATGAACGGAACGATCTGCACCTGATAGGTGTCGAACCAGTTGAGGCACGGCAGCCCCAGGCAGGCGTTCCGGCTGGGGCTCATCAGCACGTAGTTCGGAACGAGCGTCGCCTCACCGGGGATCATCAACGTCGCGAGGAAGATCGTGAAGATGACGTTCTTACCCGGAAAGCGCATCCGCGCAAAGGCGTACCCAGCGAGCGCCGCGGTCGCGATCTCGCCAAGGGTCACGACGAGCGAGACGAAGATCGTGTTGAGGAAGTAGCGGCCCCAGGGCGCCCGGTTCCACGCCTCGACGTAGTTCTCGGGGTGCAGCACCGCGGGGAAGACATCAGGCGGGTTCCTCGTGGCGTCGAGCAAGTCCTTGAACGAGCTCGTGACCATGAAGTAGAACGGGTACGCGACCGCGACAGCCACCAGGATCAGGAACGCGTGCTTGGCGATCGCTCCCGAGCGCAGACGCGGATAGAAGCGCGGGGCGCTGGGCGCGATCCGTGCGACCGTTCGACTAGTCGTAGTACACGCGCCTTCCGACGAGGCGGAACTGCACCAGGGTGAACAGCAGGATGATCAGCGTGAGGATGAACGCGAGCGCCGCGGCGAGCCCGAACTGCGCCTGTTGAAAGGCCGTCTTGAACAGCAGGAGCGTCACAGTCCGCGTCGTGTCGAGTGGCCCTCCCCCGGTGAGCACGAAGACCGTGTCGAATGACCGAAGGGCACCTATGGTCGCGATCGTGAAGACGAAGAACGTGGTCGGAGAGAGAAGCGGCAGTGTGATCTTGGTGAAGATCTGCCGTTCGCTCGCGCCGTCTAGGCGAGCGGCCTCGTAGTACTCGGACGAGATGTTGGAGAGGCCCGCGAGGAAGATCACGATCTGGTAGCCGAGGTAGTGCCAGACCGTCACGATCGCGACGACCACGAGCGCGAGGCTCGGACCGGCGGCCCAGTCGGGCAGCGCGACGCCAAACGCCGACGCGACGATGGCGAAGAGCCCATCCGGCTCCTGCAGCCATGACTGCGGCCCGATGCCGACCACGCCGAGCAGCGCGTTCACCAATCCGTACTGCGGGTGGAAGAGCCAGTTGAAGACCACGGCGGCCGCGACGAACGAGGTCACGTACGGCAGGTAGTAAGCGGTCCGGTAGATGCCGCGGCCGCGCATCTTCTGGAAGAGGAGGAACGCGATCACCAGTGAGAACGCGATCTCGAGCGGGACCGTGATGATCACGTAGGTCAGCGTCGTCGAGAGTGACCGCCAGAAGTCCGGGCTCCGCAGCGAGTTGTCGTAGAGCCAGTCCGTGTAGTTCCCGAGCCCTCGGAACGCACCCTGGATGACGTCCCACTTGAACAGCGACATGTAGAGGACCGCGATGGCCGGAAGGACCTTGAAGATGCCGATGATCACGATGGCCGGCAGGATGAAGAGATACGCCTGAGCGGCCTCGATCGGGAAGCGGCGCCGCCCGGGTCTCACCGACGTCGCGTTCTTGGGCAAAACCTCCGCCGCCGCCACCGGCTGCGATGATAAGTGCACAAGATGCCGATCTATGACTATCGCTGCGATCACTGCGGACACGCGTTCTCACAGGTCCAGTCCTTCAAGGACGAGGCCGCAGAGAAATGTCCGAACTGCGGCAAGCGTCCGCGCCGTCTCTTCAGCGCGCCCGCGCTCCTCTTCAAGGGATCCGGCTGGTACAAGACGGACAGCCGCGGAGCCGACAAGAGCGAGTCGAAGTCGGATTCGCCCAAGAGCGAGACGAAGACGGAGACGAAGACCGAGACCAAGAGCGAAACGAAGACCGAGACCAAGTCAGACGCAAAACCGGCCAAGCCCGCGCCGAAGAGCGAGGCCGCATCCTAAGGGGAGGGCTCGCGCGCGTGCGGCGGATCGTCCAAAGCTTCGGCGCTGACGAATGTCCGTTTCTCGCCGCCGCGGTCGCCTACCAGCTCTTCTTCGCGCTCATCCCGCTCCTGGCGCTCGTCGTCGGTGTGCTCGCCTTCGTGTACGGACCGGACCAGGCTCAGCGCGAGATCGTCGAGATGATCCGAACGATCTATCCGTCGGCGACAGCGCAGGAGACCCGTATCGCGCGCGAGCTTGTCCAGGGACGCGCCCTTTCGCTTGGTCTGGGCGCGGTCGGCACGGTGTTCTCGGCGACGGCGATCTACGGCTCCCTCGAGACGGCCCTCGCCGCCGTTCTCGGCCGTGAGGGCAGGCGCGGCTTCATTCGCGACAAGGCGCAGGCCGCTGGAGTGCGGCTCGCCCTCCAGGTCGGCTCCCCAATTCTGGGCGCCCTCGTCGGCTACGCCTTCTTCTATCTCGTCTACCGGACCGTCCCGCGGCGGCGACCTCCGCGGCGCGTGGCCGTACAGGCGGCGCTGGTATCCGCCGTGCTGTGGGAGGTCGCCAAGCTGGCGTTCGGCTTCTTCACCCGCGGACTCGGTACGTTCACGTCATATGGGCCGCTGGCCTTCGCGGCGGGACTGCTCACCTGGATCTACCTCACCGCGATCATCATCCTCGTCGGAGCGGAGGTCATAAAGACGCGTGGAGCGGCTTGAGGCGATGGCGAGCCGGCTGATCGAGGGATGGAGCGCGCGCCTGTTCGGGGCGAAGCTGCAGCCCGTTCAGATCGCCAAGCGGCTTATCCGCACCATGGAATCGCACCAGACGATCTCGCTCAGCAAGACCTTCGTGCCGAATTCCTATGTCGTTTCGCTGTCGCCCACCGACCACGAGCAATTCGCGCAGTACCGCCGCAGCCTCGAGCAGGAGCTCGCCGAAGCCATCCTCGGCGGGGCCCGCGAGCGGAACTTCACGCTGCTTGCCTTCCCGACCGTCGAGATCGAGCGCGACGAGGACCTCGCTCCCGGCGACCTGCGCATCTCGTGTGCGCTCGTCGATGCTTCTGGCGAGGAGGTCGCACCCGACGCGAAGAACCTGGGCGCCGTCGAAGCCGGTCACACCATGGTGCTGGACCGCGAGAAGCTTCTTCGCGAGAAGCCGCGCGCTCCCAAGGCATTCCTCGCGGTGCAGGAGGGGAGCGACCGGAAGACGCTCGCGCTCGGCAATGAGCCGCTGGCGATCGGCCGCGATCCGCAGAACGACATCGTCCTGGATGACCGCCGCGTCTCGCGAAAGCATGCGGAGGTCCGTCTTCGCCTCGGCCGCTACACGCTCTATGACCTTCAGAGCACGAACGGCACCTACGTGAATGGTCGTCGCGTCGCCGAGATCGTCCTTTCGGATGGCGACCGCATCGCGGTCGGCGGGACCGAGCTTCAGTTCCAGTCCAGCGAGTAAGTGGAGATCACGTTCGCCGTCCTGTTGTGGGCGGTCCGCATCTCGTTCCTGGTGATCCTGTATCTGTTCCTCATCCGTGCGTTCGGCGCCCTGCAGGGGTCGCTCGCGGTCGAGAGCGCGACCGCGGCGCGGCCGACCGGTATCGCGCATCTGGTGGTGCAGCGAAGCGTTCGCGGGGCGCCCCGGGTAGGTGAGCGCCTCCCGCTCCGCGCGGTGAACGCTATCGGCCGTGACGCAGGGAACGACGTCGTCGTGAACGACGAGGCGGCGTCGGCGAAGCACGCGCTACTCGAGTTCGCCGACGGCGAGTGGTGGATCGAGGACACCGGCAGCACCAACGGAACGATGGTGAACGGCGAGATCGTCCGGTCGCGGGAACGCGTGCAGTACGGCGACGAGGTCGCGATCGGCCGGGTCGCGCTCAGGTTGGAGCAGTAGTGGTCCGCACGCAGGCGCTTCAGCTACGACGCGGGCGCTTCACCGAGCTCTCGCTGCTGTTCTGGGTGGCGGCGCTCGCGATCACCGGATTTCTCGCCGTCGTCGCGGCCGAGACCTCGGCTTTCGGCGTCAGCGCGATCGTCGTCCCAGTCGTCTTCCTTGCGCTCATGGCGTCGCTTCATCTGTTCCTCGTGGCGCGGCGCTTCCGCGGCGATCAGATCCTCATGCCGATGGCCGCGGGGCTCACCGCCATCGGTCTGGTCCTCGTGCAGCGGCTCGCGTCGGATCTGCTCGTCCAGCAGCTCTCGTGGACGGTGATCGCCGCCGGCGCGTTCGCGGCGACCATCCTCATCCCCCGGGACCTCACGGCTCTCGCGCGGTTCAAATGGACGTGGGCGCTTCTGGGCCTTCTCCTGCTCATCGCCCCGTTGCTGCCGGTCATCGGGCGCGAGATCAACGGCGCTCGCATCTGGGTGAAGGTCGGTCCGGGATCGATCGAGCCATGGGAAGCGGTGAAGCTGCTCCTGGTGGTCTTCTTCGCGGCGTATCTCGAGGAATACCGCGAGGTCCTCGCGCAGACCCAGCGTCGCATCGGCCCATTTGCTGTGCCACCGGTGCCGTACCTCATCCCGATCGTCGCGATGTGGCTCATCGCCATGCTCGTCATGGTCTTCGAGAAGGACCTCGGCGCGACCCTCCTCTTCTTTGGGATCTTCCTCGCGATGCTGTATCTCGCGACGGGGGAGCTCTTCTACGTGCTCATCGGGATGGTCCTTCTGTTCGCGGGCGGTCTTCTCGCGTACAGCGTGTTTCCGCACGTGCAGACGCGCGTCGACATCTGGCTGCGCCCGTTCGCTGACGATCTGCGCTTCGGCACGTCATATCAGCTCGTGCAGGGACTCTATGCGCTCGGGAACGGCGGCCTCTTCGGAGCGGGCCTCGGGAATGGAATGCCCGAGCGCATCCCCGTCGTCTGGAGCGACTTCGTCTTCGACGCGTTCGCCGAGGAGACCGGCCTCGCTGGCGCGATCGCGCTTCTCGCGACCTACCTGCTCTTCGTCTACCGCGGGATGCTCATCGCGGTCCGCGCGCCGACACCGTTCCTCCAGCTGCTCGCGGGCGGCCTGAGCTTCATCGTCGCGCTGCAGACGCTCGTCATCGTCGGCGGGAACGCGCGTCTCATCCCGCTGACGGGGATCACGCTGCCGTTCGTCGCGTACGGCGGATCGTCGCTGGTCACGAACTGGATGCTCGTGGCGCTGCTCATGCGGGTCTCGGAGGTCTCGAGCCGGATGCGAGGAAGCCCGTGAGGCGGCCGATCACCGGCAACATCCGGTCCCTGACGTTGACGCTCGCGGCGCTCTTCCTGATCACGTCGGTCGGCGTCACCTACTGGACCATCTTCGAGTCCGCCGCGCTGGCGAGCGACCCGTTCAATCCGCGCCTCATCGCGGCGCAGGATCGGCCGCGCGGCGCGATCGTCGACCGGGCCGGCGCTGTGCTGGCCGCGAGCGAGCGGGGCGCGAACGGGTACGTCCGCTCGTACAAGGACCGCACGCTCGCGCAGGTGATCGGATACGCGTCATCCCAGTTCGGCCTCGCAGGCATCGAGGCCGCCTACGCCGACTCGCTCATCGGACAGGATCCCGCCGACCCGGTCGGTATTTGGAAATCGCGGTATCTCGGCGAGCACTCCGCGGCCGGCGGGGTCGTGCTCACGATCGACGAGAAGATCCAGAAGGCCGCGGCGGACGCCCTCGGCAACCGGAAGGGCGCGATCATCGCGCTCGACCCGCGCACCGGAGCGATCCTCGCGTCGGTCAGCGTTCCCTCGTACGATCCGAATCCGCTCGCGGACCCGAGCAAGCAGCAGGCCGCGATGCAGCAGCTCCAGCAAGACGCGTCGCGCCCGCTCATCAACCGCGCGACGCAGGGGTCATATGCGCCCGGGTCGACGTTCAAGGTCGTCACCGGCGCAGCCGCGCTGGAGTCGGGATTCGACGCGACGAAGAAGCTCCGCGTCGACGATCCCTATCAGGCCGACAAATCGTGGGGCGACTACTTCGTGCGCTCGTCGTCTCACGCACACGGGCTCTACGACATGTCCGACGGCTTCAGGCTCTCGGAGAACATCTACTTCGCGCAGGTCGGGCTCCAGATCGGCGCCGCGAAGCTGAGCGACTACGCGAGGCGCTTCGGCGTCGGCGCGGCCCCGAAGCTCGACCTGCCCGCCGCGAGGGGTCAGCTCTCCGACGACGGATCGATCGATCGCCCGACGCTCCTCGCGGACACCTCGTACGGCCAGGGGCAGCTGCTCGTCTCGCCGCTCCAGATGGCCCTCATCTACGCGACCATCGCCAACAGCGGCGTCATGCCGACCCCGCATTACACGGCCGAGGTACGCGACGCCGATGGCCGGGTCGTCCGGTCGATCGCGCCGGGGCCCGTCGGACAGGTGATCTCCGCGAACACCGCGAAGACGCTCACGACGATGCTCGTCGGCGCCGTCGCCGGACCGGGAGCCTTCGCGTTCGGGGCGAAGATCCCCGGCGTGAACGTCGCGGGAAAGACGGGAACCGCTGAGAACCGGCCCGGGGAGGCGCCGCACGGCTGGTTCATCGGTTTCGCCCCGGCGGAGGCGCCGACCGTCGTCGTCGCCGTTATCGTCGAGAACACCCCGGACGGGGGCGTCACCGCGGCGCCGCTCGGGGGCCAGGTGATGCGGACCGCCCTGGGCAAATAACAAAAGGGAACGGCGGCCGTCTAAGAACCGTATATGAACCAAGCGGCGGCGTACGGCGTTCTCTAGTCAACTCCCATACTTCACCCATAGGGCGCGGAAACTCACCGAAGAGGGGTAGCTAGCACGTGGACAAGGCCCTCGTCGCACGGATCAACGGCGTCGTCCAGAACGTCGAGCGGGTCATTTTCGGCAAGCACCACGAGATCGAGCTCGCGCTGGTGGCGCTCATCTGCCGTGGCCACATCCTCGTCGAGGACGTTCCGGGCACCGGCAAGACGGTGCTCGCGAAGGCGCTCGCACGCTCGCTTGGTTGCTCCTTCCGTCGGATCCAGTTCACCCCCGACCTTCTCCCATCGGACGTGACGGGGGTCTCGATCTTCAATCAGCGAACGAACGCGTTCGAGTTCCGGCCGGGCCCGGTCATGACCCAGGTCGTCCTGGCCGACGAGATCAACCGCGCGACCCCGAAGACGCAGTCCGCGCTCCTCGAGTCGATGGACGAGCACCAGGTCACCGTCGACGGGACGACGTATCAGCTGCCCGAGCCGTTCCTGGTCATGGCGACCCAGAACCCGATCGAGTACGAGGGGACGTTCCCGCTTCCCGAAGCGCAGCTCGACCGGTTCTTCATGCGCATCCAGCTCGGCTATCCCAGCGAGAAGGAAGAGATCGCGATCCTCGATGCCCAGCGGATCATCCATCCGCTCGAGACGATCGAGCAGGTCATGAGCGCCGACGAGCTCCTTCGCGCGCAATCCGGCGTCCGCGAGATCCACCTCGCCGAGTCGGTGAAGGTGTACGTCGTGAACGTGGTCACCGCGACGCGATCGCACCCCGATGTCTACCTCGGCGCGTCACCGCGCGGATCGCTCGCGCTTTCACGCGCGGCCCAGACGTACGCGGCGATGAACGGCCGCGATTACGTCGTCCCCGATGACGTGAAGGCGCTCGCGGCCGCGACCCTCTCGCATCGCCTGATCCTGCAGCCGCAGGCGCGCCTCAAGGACCTCGCCGCGACCACCGTCATCGCCGAGATCCTCGCGTCGGTCCCGGTCGAGTCGGGTTCAGCGCAGGCGCTGCGGGCCTAGTCAAAGAAGAGATTGATCAGTGAAGCCCTGGCGCTTCGCGGCCCTCTGGCTCGTCCTGTTCGTCGTCGCGGTCTCGACCGGTGTCGAGCTGCTCTCGTACCTCTCCTACCTCGTCCTGTTCGTCGCGCTCGCGATGTGGGCGCTGGCGCGGCTGACGCTCGAGGGGCTCTCGGTGAAGCGAAGCATCGGCCAGTCCTACGCCCATCTCGGTGACACGATCGAGCTGAACTACGAGCTCACCAACGATCACGGTCTGGGCAAGCTCTGGCTCGAGGTGTTCGAGCGTTCCAACTGGCCCGAGCCGCTCCCCGGTCGAGTGCTCTCGATCGGTGGCCGCAAGACCCGCAAGTGGAAGGTCCTCGCGAAGGCCCAGCGGCGCGGCCGTTTCCACCTCGGGCCGATCATCCTGCGGAGCGGCGATCCATTCGGCCTCTTCGGGACCGAGGCACGCGTCCCGTCGGAAGCGCTGCTGCTGGTCTACCCGCGCGTCGTCGGCCTGCCGTACTGGGCGCTGCCGGGCTCGTTCCTCGAAGGCAACGTCCTGACCGGGCAGCGGTCCCTCCAGTCGACCTCGATGGTCATGGGCATCCGCCGCGGATCTCTGGATCTACCTCGACCTGGACGGGCACTGGCATCACGGGGACGGAGAGGACTCGACCGAGGAGCGGGCGGTCACCGTCGCGGCGTCGGTCGTGGCGAAGGCCTTGCGCGCCCACCGCAATGTGGGTCTTGTGACCAACGGGCACCGTGCCGAGGTCCTCCATCCGGATCGCGGCACCAAACAGTTTGGCAAGCTCATGCAGTACCTGGCTGAGGTGCACGCCGGCGGAACGCGGACCCTTCAGGAGACTCTGGTCGAGACCCTGCCACGGCTCCGGCGGGGCGCGTCGGTCCTGCTCATCACGCCCTCGCTCGACCGCGCCTGGGTCCGCCCGGCAAGCACGCTTCGCGAGACGAGCATCGCCGTACAGGCGGTACTCGTGAGTCCGCCGACCGATGCCGACGAGCGGGACCGCGCGCGCCGCCGAGCGCTCCTCGGAGAGCTGGCCGTCGCGGCGGTGCCGACCGCGCATCTGGCCGCGGGCGCGTCGATCGAGGACCTCTTCCACGAGAGCGGCGCGGCGATCGCGTCGTGAGGCGCCGTCTGGAAGGGCTCTTCCCGCCGATCGACCGCAAACGGCTTCGCTTCCGCGGCGGCTGGTTCGCGCTTCCGATCTACCTGGTCGTCGTCTCGATGTATCCGCTCTCGCTGCAGCACGCCGACTGGGTCGACATCAGCGAGCAGTTCTGGTGGATCGCGATCGTCGGCGTCCTCATCGGAACGCTCATCGGGAACGGGCGGATGCCGTTCCGTCGCGCGTTCGTCAGCGCGTCGCTCATTGGGGCGCTGGTCGTGATGCTCGCGACGACGTTCGCGTCGCCGGGCGGCGGCCTCTTCCGCGATCGGCTCGTGCACCTGGCGATCCTGGTGAACAACTGGATCACGCAGGTGCTCGCCGGAGAGGCGGCGAGCGATCCGACCGTGTTCGTGCTGTTCCTCGGCGCGTCGGTCTGGTGCGCGACGTTCGTCGGGTCGTTCGTGCTCGCGCGGAGCGGTCGCATCTGGGACGCGGTGATCTTCAACGGCGCGTGCCTGGTGATCAACGTGTCGGTCGCGCTCACCAACCTCTACCCGGACCTCATCGTCTTCACACTCGCCGTCCTCGTGCTCCTCGTCCGGATCCACATCGTCAACCTGCAGGAGCGCTGGGCGAGGCAGAACATCGTGCCGTCAGGCGAGATGGACTGGCGGCTGCTGCGCGGCGGCCTCACCTGGACCGCGGTCCTGGTGATCATGTCGCTGGTCACGCCGCGCGTCGGGGCGGCCGAGGTTCTGAACGGCGCGTGGAGCACGTTCGAGGGCCCGTACCACAGCGTCGAGGCAGAGTGGCAGCGCTTCTTCGCGGGCGTCTCGGGACCGAGCCGCCTGCGCGGCGTCTCCTTCTCGGATTCGATCAGGCTGGGGCAGGCGCCGAACCTCGGCGACCGCGTGATCATGACCGTGGAGGCCGCTGGCGGGCACTTCTGGCGCGCCGTGACCTACGACTTCTACACCGGCGCGGGGTGGCGCACCACCGAGACGGACAAGAGCGACAAGGTCTCGCTGCCGACGCTCGACCGCGACAAGTACGACGCGCGGTTCGACATCATCGTCCCGCACTCGAACATCCTCTTCGCCGCAAACGAACCACTCAGAGCGGACGTGCCGTACCAGTTCCAGACCGGCCAGGACAAGAGCTACTCGACGTCGCTCCACGCGCTGAACCGCTCGCAGGCCGCCGGGGTCTACTCGGTGACGAGCATGGTCTCGGTCGCCGACAAGGTGACCCTGCGAAAGGCGCCGGCGACCTACCCCGACTACATCAGGCAGAAGTACCTCCAGCTGCCATCGACGTTGCCGCAGCGCGTGAAGGACAAGGCGCACGAGCTGCTGGACAAGCTGACCAATCCCTACGACAAGGCCGAAGCACTCGAGTCCTGGCTGCGCAGCCCGCCCTTCCAGTACACGGCGCAGGTGAAGGCGACCCCGCCCGGCCGCGACCCGGTCGACTACTTCCTCTTCGATCTGAAGCAGGACTTCTGCGAGTACTTCGCCTCCGCGATGGTCGTCATGCTCCGCGAGGACGGGATCCCAGCACGCCTGGTCGAGGGGTTCACCACCGGCCAGTTCGATTCGACAACCGCGCAGTACGTCGTGCGCGAGCAGGACGCCCACGCCTGGGTCGAGGTCTACTTCCCGCAGTACGGCTGGATCGAATTCGAGCCCACGCCGTCACAGGCGCCGTTCGCCCGCGTGGACAACAACCAGGACGTCGGCGGCATCGGCGGCACCGGTGATGGATCCGACGCAAGCGCGGGTGGACAGGTGCGCGACGCGAACGATCGACAGGACCTGCTCGACCAGGGGGCGAACCCCGACGACCTCGGCCCCGGTGGCGCGGTCGTCTCGGCCGTGCGCTCGATAGACCCGCGTCCGGCCCTCGGCCTCCTCGCCGTGCTGCTCGCGGCCCTCGCGCTCTACAGCGGCTACGGTGCCCATCCGTCGCAGACGACGTACGAGTTCGCGTCTTCGCTGGGCGCCGCGGTCCCCGACACACGCGATCCGGTGAAGACGCTCGCCGAGGTGCGCGTCCTCGAGCAGTACTCGGGCACGGAGCTCGACGTCGACACCGAGGAGTCCGCGGTGACGGCGTGGCATCGCGCCGCGAGCGCGATGCTCACGCTCCTGCCCGGCCGCATGCTTCGCTTCTTCACGCGCCGCTGAGCATCGCCGAAGCCGAGCACCCCAACATCGCCCGCGTGCGCGAATACGCGGCTACTCGCGGCGTGACCATCGAGGTCCGGCGCTTCGGTGCCACGACGCGCACCGCCGAGGATGCGGCGCGGGAGATCGGCACCGACGTCGCGCGCATCGTGAAGTCACTCGTGTTCGTCGCCGATGAATCGCCGGTCATCGCCCTCTGCTCCGGAGGCACGCGCGTCGATGAGGCCGCGCTGGCTCGCGCGGTCGGCGTGCCGGCGGTTCGCCGTGCGCGCCCCGACGAAGCCAAGGCGCTGACCGGGTACGCGATCGGCGGGGTGTCGCCCTTCGCGCACGTGACCGCGTGCACCGTCGTCGCCGACGAGGCCCTGCTCGGCTTCGACGTGGTCTGGGCCGCGGCCGGTCTGCCCGACGCGGTGTTCGCGATCGCCCCGCGCGATCTCATGAGGGTCGCCGACGCGAAGGTGGCCAGGATCGCGGGTTAGCGCGCGTCACTCCGCGAAGCGATAACGCGTCACCGAACGCGGAAAGCCGCGGACGTCCCACGAGAAGACCTTCGTCGGCGTCAGCACGTAGCCGCCGTCCTCCCACTGCTCGGGCTTCGGGCGGTATTTGTAGACGCGGCCGTACTTGCGTCCGTACTGCTTGGTGATCGCGACGGCGGTGTCGCGGTCGACAGCACCAAGCCGTTCGGCGCGGCCTTCGACCATGACGACGCTCGTCCCACGCTCGGCGCCGAGGGCGAGCCGCGGCTCTCGCGCGAGGTTGCGGGCCCACTTGGTATCGGCGTTCCCCTCGAAATACCAGCGCTCGCCGATCCAGGCGCCCCACTGACCGACGAGGTGCGGCTTGCCGTCCGCGTCGACCGTCACCAGCCAGTACGACGTCGCGCGCTCCAGGATCGAGCGCGTGGTCTCCCACGGCATCATGCCCGTGGTGGTCTTCGGCACCCCGTAATCCTTGGGCATGCGCGCCCGGTCGGCGCGTGGTGGGCTAGCGCTCTTCCTCTTCTTCGTCGGCATCGTCGTCACCCTCGTATTCATCGGAGTAGAACCCGAGCTCCTCGGACTTGAAGACGGTGACGAGAAAATCCTCGCGCTCGGGGTCGTGCGTCTGCACGAGCTCCTCGTCCAGCTGGTCGATGATCTGCTGCAGCTCGTCGTCGGTCAGGTCGACCTCGACCAGGAGCGTCGCGTGCACCTCGAACCGGCCGTAGTGGATGTCGACGCGGCCGACACGGCGCGCGCCGCCATAGATCGAGAAGATCTCGCTCGATTCGGTGCGGACGGTGCGTTCGAAACGCGCGGATTCCATCGGCCGCGTGAGGGTACCCCATGACCGCCGAGGGTCGCGCGGTTCAGAGGGGGGAAGAGAGAGGCGTCTCGAACGGCTTGCTGTCGGGCGTGTAGAAGAACTCAAGGACACGCGCGCTCGCCGAACCGCGATTGAATACCTGGATGCTGCTGCCGGGCATTACCGAGCTTCCTCTGCCGGAGGCGAGGTACTCGTGCTTGCCGTCCTGCTGACGGAGTTCGATGTCGCCCTCGAGCACGACGAGAACGGCCGCGCCGGCGTGACTCGCCGCCGCGGTCCTGCCAGCCCCTTGGAGCGTCACGAGCTCGAGCCGAAGCGTGTACGGACCCGCCGGCTGAGGTAGCGGCAGCATCGGACTCGCGACGATCTCGCGTTGGACCTGGTTGCTCAGGAGGAGTCGCGATTGCGTGGCATAGACGACAAACCCGTACGCGGAGTTGCTCGTGGTCCCAGGGTTCGACTCGACGAATCCCAGCGTCGGGGTCGCGGCAGCTTCGCCGGTCCCTACATCGATGACCGTGCCGCTTGTGGTAGTCCAGCGGACGGTTCCCTTCGTGACGTACCAGATGCTGGGCAGCGCGCCATGGTCAAGCGTCCCGCCCGGCGGCTGGTTCGGCAGCTCGTACGCGCCCACGTAGGGACGCTCGTAGAGCGGATCCGGCGAGGCACGAGACGCGAGGGAGGCGCTCGTCGCTCCCTGCGCGCGAGGATCGTTCGTCGGAACCGGCGTTGGACTGGCGCTCGCCGCCGGGCTCGCTGTCGGTGAGGGAGGCGTGGTCGGTGATACATCGGGCCGACCGACGGCCGCGGGCCCGCACGCGACCACGAGGATGAGTCCCAGGGCGGCGGTCCGTATCGTCTCGATCACGAGATGTCAGCCTAGAGAGCGCCTACAAGCGCGCGTTTAGCCGACCCCGAGGCGCGCCGTCCGGACGGCGTTGATGTCCGCGAACGCGCCGATGCGCGCGCGCACCTCGTCGGGGACGGGATCGTCGAGCGTGAGGATCATGAGCGCCTCGCCGCGCGGATGGAGCCGGCCGACCTGCATCGACGAGATGTTCACGTCGTGCTCGCCAAGAAGTGTTCCGACGCGACCGACGAGGCCCGGCTTGTCCTGGTGTTTGGTGAGCAGCAGGTGCCCCTCGACCGGCACGTCGACCCAGAAGTCGTCGATGAAGACGATCCGCGGCTCGCCCTGCACGAGGGTCCCGGCGACCTGGGTCGACCCCACGCTCACCGAGAGCAGCGCGACGTAGCGTCCGGCCTCGGTCTCGCGACGCTCCTCGATCACCAGACCCCGCGAGCGCGCGAGGTCGAGCGCGTTGACCAGGTTCACGCGCTGCTCGCTGAACGTCTCGAGGAGCCCCTTGACCGCGGCGGCGCGAAGCGGCTCGGGGTCGAGCTCCAGGACCGATCCCGCGTACGAGAGTGAGAGCTGCGCGGGCCGATCGTCGAGGAGCTGCGCCGCGAGACGTCGAGGATCTGCTCGACCACGTCCACGGCGACATTCGTCTGCGCCTCGGCCGTGGAGCCGGCGATGTGCGGGGTCAGCACCGTCCGCGGCGCCCGCCGAATGGCCGCGTCGGCGGGCAGCGGCTCGGTCGCGAAGACATCGAGCGCCGCGCCGGCGATCGATCCCTTCTCGAGCGCGGCGGCGAGCGCATCGAGATCGACGACCTCGCCGCGGGAGGCATTCACGATCACGGCCGTCGGCTTCAGCTTCGCGAGCGCCGCCCCGTCGACGAGTCCACGGGTCTTCTCCGTCAGGGGGACGTGGAGCGAGATGACGTCGGCCGTCCGCAGGAGCTCGTCGAGCTCGACGAGCCGAGCTCCGGCCGCGCGCGCCGACGCCTCGGTCGCGAAGGGGTCGTGGGCGATCACGGTCATGCCGAATCCGATCGCGCGGCGCGCCACCTCGCCGCCGACCCGGCCCACGCCGACGAGGCCGAGCGTCTTGCCGCGGAGCTCGCGGCCGATGAACTTCGACCGGGTCCACTCGCCGGCGCGCACGCTGCGGTCCGCGTCGACGACACGGCGGAGCAGGGCGAGGGTCAGCGCGACGGTGTGCTCGGCCGCGGCGACGATGTTGCCGAGCGGCGCGTTCACCACGTAGACGCCGCGCGCGGTCGCGGCCGGGACGTCGATGTTGTCCACCCCGACGCCGGCCCTGCCCACCACCTGGAGGGACTTGGCCGCGTCGAGGATCGCGGCGGTCACCTTCGTCTCGCTGCGCACGACGAGGGCGTCGACGTCGCCGAGGCGCGCCGCGAGCTCGGGCTCCTTCAAGCCCGTGGTCTGGCGCACCTCGCAGCGCGCACGGAGCAACGCGAGACCCTCTTCCGCGAGAGGGTCCGCGATGTGGACGATGCCGCGGCGGCTAGCGACGGGTCGCGACGGGATCGGCCGCGGGCCGCGAGGCCGCGCGCGCCGCCGGGCGGCTGGACTGCTGCTGCGTGCTCTCCGCGTAGGTGCGGAGCGCGGCGCTGATCGCGATGCCCGGCTCGACCGGCTGGTTGAGATCCCGGAGCGTGAGCTCGAGCGCGCTAAAGAACGCGACGATGTCCTGCAGCGTCACGAACCCAAGGTGCGCGACGCGGACGAGCTGTCCCTCCATCTTTCCCTGGCCGCCGGCCACGATGGTGTCGTGCTCGTCGCGCAGGATGCGGATCAGGTTCCGCGCGTCGACCCGCGCGGGCGGACGGAATGCCGTCACCGCCGGCGACGCGTAGCGCTCGTCGGCGAAGAGCTGGAGATTCACGGCCTGCAGCCCGCGGCGCGTCGCGCGGGCGAGGTGGCGGTGGCGTCGGATGATCGCTTCGAGACCCTCCTCGGCCATGAGACGGAGCGACTCCTGGAGCGCGATGAAGACGGTGACCGCCGGCGTCGCCGGGGTCTGCGCCTTCTCGAGCGATGCCTTGTAGGAGCCGAGGTCGAAGTAGGCCTTCGGCAGGTTCGATTTCTCGTAGGCCTTCCAGGCGCGCGGGCCCATCGTGATCATCGAGACCCCTGGGGGCGCGCCCCAGGCCTTCTGCGACGCGGTCACGCAGACGTCGATGCCCCACTCGTCGATCTCGAGCTCCGAGCATCCGGCGCCCGAGACGCTGTCGACGAGAAGCAGCTTTCCCGATTCGCGAACGACCGCGGCGATGTCCTTGACCGGGTTGAGGACGCCGGTCGAGGTCTCGTTGTGGGTCAGCAGCACGGCCTTCGCGCCGTCCTTGCCCTTCTCCTTCGCGAGCTCGTCGCAGGCGAGCACCTTGTCGCCGGAGCTCAGCGTGTTCGCGATCGCGGCTTCCATCGCGCCCGAGCCGGACGCGGTGAGGATGAGCACGTCGTGCTCGGTGCGGAGGAAGTCCTGCAGCGCTCTCGTCAGGGCGGCGAGGAGCGCGGCGAATTCAGGGCCGCGGTGATTGATAAGCGGCCTCGCCGACGCGGCGAGGACCGACTGAGGAACGAAGGTTGGACCAGGGATGCGGAGGTTCTGCGGACGGTACATTGAGCGCCCTCCCGGTGGTGATTTTGCCAGCCGCATCGGCCCATCACAAGGCGATCGGCGCGTATGGCTGAACCGAAGTTCGCTCCCTCCATCCTGTCGGCGGACTTCGCGCGGCTCGGCGAGGCCGTCGCCGCGGTCGAAAAGGCGGGTGCCGACTGGGTCCACGTGGACGTGATGGACGGTCATTTCGTGCCGAATCTCACATTCGGGCCGAAGATGGTCGCCGACCTGCGCAGGGCGACCCGCCTCCCGCTGGATGTCCACCTGATGATCGAGCGGCCGGAGGCCTGGGTGGATCGCTACGCCGAGGCGGGCGCCTCCTACCTGACGGTCCACGTCGAAGCGGCGGCCGACGTCGGGGCGACCCTCGCGGCGATCCGCGCGCGCGGGGTGAAGGTGGGGCTCACGCTGAATCCCGAGACCGCCGTCGAGGCGATCCTGCCGCATCTGGGGGCGCTCGACCTCGCGCTGGTCATGAGCGTCCACCCGGGGTTCGGCGGGCAGTCCTTCATCGCGGGATCACTCGACAAGGTTCGGGCGATCCGGCGCGCGCTCGACTCGCACGGCGCTCGCGCGGAGCTCGAGGTCGACGGCGGCATCAAACCGGACAACGCGCGTGCGG
Organism: Chloroflexota bacterium; assembly: GCA_005889445.1. GTDB lineage: Bacteria > Chloroflexota > Limnocylindria > P2-11E > P2-11E > 3-1-20CM-2-70-9. Next base: position 357 of record VBGS01000074.1, on the reverse strand, counting down.
TGGTCGAGGCCGGCGCGACGGTGCTCGTCGCCGGCTCGGCGATCTACGAAGACCCCGCCGGACCAGGCGCAGCGCTCGCGAAGTTCAAGCGCGCGGTGCGCGCCTAGGCGTCACCGAGCCCGAGCTCGTCCAGGCGCGCATCGCTGATCCCGAAGTGGTGCGCGACCTCGTGGACGACCGTGTCGCGAACGATCTCCGCCTGACGGCGCGGGGACGCGCTCATCCGCTCGATGGGGCCGCGGAAGATGATGATGCGGTCGGGAAGGTAGGGCTCCTGGTAGCCGCGCGCGGTGAGCGGCACGCCCTCGTACAAGCCGAGGAGCGCGCCTTCGCCCTGGACCTGTTCGGGAGTCGGCT
>VBGS01000254.1:3119-4262 GCA_005889445.1 Chloroflexota bacterium | reverse complement strand
CAATCTCGATCGTCTCATCGTCTCGCTCGAGCGGAGCACCGCACTGCCAACACCGACGCTCGAGCCGCCGCGCCAGTGACGGTCACCGCCGCGCCATACGAGCTCGTCATCGGGATCGAGACGCACGTCGAGCTCAAGACCGAATCGAAGATGTTCTGCGGCTGCAAGGCCCGCTGGTTCGGCGCCGCTCCGAACACGCTGGTGTGCCCGGTCTGTCTGGGACTGCCCGGTGCGCTTCCCGTCCCCAACCGGCGTGCGATCGAGCTCGCGATCATCGCGGGGATCGCGCTTCACTGCACGCAGCCCGATCACACCAAGTTCGATCGCAAGAACTATCTCTATCCGGATCTGCCCAAGGGGTACCAGATCTCGCAGTACGACCTGCCTCTGAACGTGAAGGGTTGGATGGATCTGCCTTCGGGAAAGCGCATTGGGATCACCCGAGCGCATCTCGAGGAGGACACCGGGACGCTGAAGCACGGCGAGGACGGCGGGAAGAAGTACACGCTCATCGATTTCAACCGCTCGGGGGTGCCGCTGCTCGAGATCGTGAGCGACCCGGACATGAGCTCGGCGGAGGAGGCGGAGGCCTACGCGCGCGCGCTGCGCGAGGTCCTCATTCACGCCGGCGTCGCGGAGATGCGCCTCGAGGAGGGCGGCGGCCGCTTCGACGTGAACGTCTCGATCCGCTTCCAGGAGGACGGCAAGACACGCTGGCCGCCGCAGAGCGAGATCAAGAACCTCAACAGCTATCAGGCGATGCGTGAGGCGCTCGCGTTCGAGTCCGCACGGCTGTGGGACGAGTGGGGGGCCGGCGGCGACATCCGCTCGCGGAGCGGCAAGATCACCGTCGGCTGGAGCCCCGAGCGGCGCAGGACGTATCTGCAGCGGACCAAGGAGGAGGTCGAGGACTACCGGTATTTTCCCGAGCCCGACCTCGTGGCGCTCACGCCCGACCCGGGCCTGGTCGCGAAGTTGCGGGCGGGACTACCTGAGATGCCGACCGACCGGCGAGCGCGCCTCGTGTCGCAGCTCGGGCTGTCGGACTACGACGCGAGGAACCTCGTCGCAGACCCCGCCCTGGCGGAATTCTTCGAGGCGGTCGTGAAGTTCGAGCCCGCGAATCCAAAGGCGGCGGCGAAT
>VBGS01000254.1:0-3085 GCA_005889445.1 Chloroflexota bacterium | reverse complement strand
GCGTCACCGCGGCAAAGCAGGTCTTCGCTCAGCTCTGGAAGGATGGCGGCGAGCCCGAGGCGATCGTGAACACCATGGGCCTCGCGCAGGTCAGCGATGAGGCGGCGATCACCGACGCCGTCGACGCGATCCTGAGGGACAACCAAAAGGCGGTGGTGTCTTACAAGGCGGGAAACGATCGCGCGCTCGGCGCGCTCGTCGGGCCGGTCATGAAGCGGCTTGGCAACCGCGCGAACCCGATCGTGGTGAACCGAATATTGCGGGAACGGATCGGGTGAAGCCGAGCGTCAGGCGAGGTGTTCGTACGCGGGTTGGGTGAGGAACTCCTGGAAGTCGTCCGAGAGCGCGACCTGCTCGAAGATGGCCTGCGCCTCGTCATACCGACCCTTCCCGTAGAACTCATCGCCGACCGCGGTCTTGATCTTTGCGAGCTCCTCGCGCTCGATGTCCCGTACCAGATCCTCTGTGACGGGGGCGCCTTCCGCGAGCCACACGCCGTGATGGATCCACTGCCAGATCTGTGAGCGCGAGATTTCGGCCGTCGCGGCGTCTTCCATCAGGTTGTTGATCGCCGCCGCGCCCGTCCCGCGAAGCCACGACGCGATGTACTGGATACCGACGCTCACGTTCGTCCGCAGGCCGGCCTCGGTGATCGTGCCGCCGGGGACCTGGACGTCCAGAAGCTGCTTCGCGCTGACATCGACCTCGGGGCGCTGCCGATCGAGCTGGTTGGGGCGCTTTCCGAGCAGGCCATCGAACTCGCGCATCGCCGTCTCCACCAGATCCGGGTGGGCGACCCAGGTGCCGTCGAAGCCGTCGGTCGCCTCGCGCTTCTTGTCGTCGCGCACCTTCGCGAGCGCGGTCTCGGTGATCGCCGGGTCGCGCCGGTTCGGGATGAAGGCCGCCATGCCGCCGAGCGCGAACGCGCCGCGCCGGTGGCACGTTTTCACGAGCAGCTCCGTGTACGCGCGCATGAAGGGCACGGTCATCGTGACCTGCGCGCGGTCGGGGAGGATGAACTCCTTCCGGTCGCCGAGCTTCTTGATGATGCTGAACATGTAGTCCCAGCGGCCCGCGTTGAGGCCGGCCGAGTGCGTGCGCAGCTCGTAGAGCGTCTCGTCCATCTCGAAGGCCATCGGCAGCACTTCCACCAGCACGGTCGCCTTGATCTTCCCGTGACCGAGGTCGAGCTCTTTCTCGGCCCAGTCGAAGACCTCATTCCAGAGGCGAGCCTCGCGGTGGCTCTCGAGCTTCGGCAGATAGAAGTACGGCCCCGATCCGCGCTTCAGCAGCCGCTTGGCGTTATGGAAGATGTAGAGGCCGAAGTCGAAGATCGCTCCCGCGATGGGGATCCCGTCGACCTGAAAGTGACGCTCCACAAGGTGCCAGCCGCGGGGTCGGACGACGAGCGTCGCGGTTCGATCGTTCAGCTTGTACTCGCGGCCGTCGGGAGTCTTCAACGAGATCGTGCGCTGGATGGCGTCGATGAGGTTGCGCTGTCCTTCGACCATGTTGTTCCAGGTCGGCGTGTTCGCATCCTCGAAGTCGGCCATGTAGACCGANAGCCTCCGCGACCCGCCAGTCGGTCTCCCGCAGATCCGTGGTGTCGCTCAGGAAACCGAACGTGCCCCCCTCTCGCAGCTCCGCCGTTTTTCGCGCCCGCGCCTCCAGGAGGCCGATCCGATGGCCCTCCACCTCCCGATGAAGCCGAGCGAGGAAGTCGATCGCCTCTGGGGTGAGGATGTCGGGGAACCGCTGGTCCGATGAAGCCCTGATCTCGACGTCCGCAACGCGCATCGACGGTATCCTCGCACGAGCCGGCCAATCGCCCGATCAAGCCGGCGCTCCCTGGCCTACCTCCCCCGGTACATCCGTACTCCCCCGCGGCCCATATCCCCCGTTCGGCGATGGGACGCGTGGTCCGCGCGCCATACAAACACGCACAGAACACGGGAGGGATCGTGGCCGGAGTTAGGCGGGTGGCGACCCAGGGCGTACCACGGGAGTACCTAGAGATCGAGAAGGAGCCCGAAGAGAACGCTGTCATCGAACCCGCGCCCCTGCGGGTCGTGCAGATGACGCCGCCGATCGAGGCGACGCTTCGGATCCTACTCAACAGCGTGCCGTATCTCATCGGCGCGGCGGTCGTCCGCCAGCCCGCAGTCGGCGATGCCGTCGCCGCGGAGGTCGGCCGCATGCCGTGGCTGCACGACCGACGATTGCTCAGCCTGCAGCTCCCCGACGAGACTCTTCCCGCGAACCGCGCCGTCATCCTCGACTGGCCGGTCCCCTATCAGGCCGAGTGGGTCGGTGTCCCGCCGCGGCTGCTCATCTCGCGGCTCGTGACGCACGACCGCACGGTCGGGATCCTCCTGGGAACGCTCGTCACCCGACAGCAGATCTCCGCGCAGGCGCGCGAGGCCCTCGACCTTTCGTGCGAGCTCATCGCGGCGGCGGTCGGAAGCGACTCGCTCATGACCTTCGCGGCACTTCCCGAGCAGCAGCAGGAGCAGCCGCGCCGTCTGGTCGTGCTGGCCGACGAGCCCGAGAGCGAGCCGGAGTCCCAGCCGCGCGCGGAGGAGCCCGATCAACCGGTCGATGCGAGAGACGAACAGGACGAGCGCGACCGCCAGGTGGTCGAAGAAGTGGCGCGAGCGATCGCCGAGCTCGACGACGCCCGGTCGATCGGCCGGGTCCTTCGCGACGCAGCGACCGCGATCGCCGGCGTCGACGGATTCTCCGTGTCGCTCTTCAACAGTGTGCGACGCGAGGTCGCCTACCGGTACAAGGTCGTCGGATCCGATCCCGACTCCGCCGAAATCGGACGTCAGGCGGTCGATGACGGTCCGGATTGCTACGCGACACGCCGCGATCGCCGGTGGCACGCCTTCGTGCGCGAGATCGGCGTGCGCGGGCCCGAAGGCGTTCAGGCGCGCAAGATCTCGGTCCTTCAGTACCCGCTCGTCTCCGCCGACGAGATCATTGGCGTCGCGACCCTGCAGGTCTTCGGCGAAGGCGGATTCTCCGATCACGCCACGCGTCTTGTCGCGCGCGTCGTCGATGCCGCGACCGAGCGACTCGCCGC
>VBGS01000073.1:8682-14548 GCA_005889445.1 Chloroflexota bacterium | reverse complement strand
GGAATCCTGTCGAGCAGATGTGGATCCAGGAACGTGGCGTTGACGCGAAAGCGCCGCCCACTCCGAACGATATCCACGCGATCCAGACCTGGTTCCTCGACACGGACGAGTGGATCCAGACCGTGCTCGGTCCGATGGGACGGCAGCTCGCCGAACAGTGGCGCGGCGCGCACCGCGTTCCCGATTCCGCCATCGTCCGTAAGCTCGCGGCCCCGAAGCGCCGCAATCCCCTTCCGTTCGCGGTCGCCGCAGTCGTGCTCCTCGCGCTCATCGGCGGCGTCGCGGTGGGCGCACCGAGCCTGCTCACACCCGCGCCCGATGCGTCGACCGCCCCAAAGCCGCCGCAGCGTTCCGTCGCGGTGTCTCCCAATCCAGACGACTCGGCCGTACCGGCGGCGTCACCTTCCGCGTCGCCGGATCCCAGCGCCGTCCCGACGAACGCTCCTGTGGCGACGGGGCGGCCAGCGACGCCCCGCCCGACCGCGCCACCGACGCCACGCCCGGCGACCCCACCGCCCGATTTCGTGTCCCCAGCGATCGGGCCGGGCGGCACCACGTTCCACTTCACATTCGTGGGCCTACCGCCGGCCGCGCTCTATCGCACCTCGTACACGCGCGGCTCCACTGTGACCGGGTACGCGAACGGCGAGGTCCCTCCGAACGGCACGGTGACGATCGACCTCCGCACGAGCTCGTCGTTCCCGCCCGACATCTATTTCTTCACGATGCGCGCCGCGGACGTTGTGAAGACCGTGAGCTTCCGGATCAGCTCCTAGCGGGACTCACGGCGCGCGCACCGTCACGTACCAGAACACCCCGTAGTCCTCCATCCACTGAGCGCCCTCGATGAGCGGCCGTATGGAGAGCCGGTACGTCCCGGGGACGGTCGGCGCCACGATCGTGAACTGGAACCAGGCGACCTGGTTCGGGCCGATCCACTCCGCTGGCTGCACGGCCACGCGGTTGAATCGCGGCCATCCAGTGTTGGGGGATCCGCCGCTGCCATCGCCACCAAGAGCGGTCGCGTGGTCCTGTCCCGGCTCGGGGTCCCACGTCCCGAGATACGCGACCTGGCCCATCGCTCCCGCAAGCCAACCGCGCGTGCTGCTGTTGTAGTAGGCGACGACCGCTGGAGCGGTCTGGCCCGGGCAGAGCGTGGCGTAGCCCGACTGCCCGTACCAGGAGGCGTGGAAGCCGGCGGCGCCGGACGGCACCCGCGCGGGCGCCGCGATGCCGGGACCGATGCTCGGCTGGCATGCTCCGGGAACCGGCGATGGCGATGGCGATGCTGATGGTGACGGCGTCGGGGAGGGAGTCGGAGACGGCGTCGTCGGCGCGACCGACGCGACATGACCCGCGACCACGGTGGCCTCGCCGAGCACGCCACCGGCGACGCGCGGCGAGTCGGTCGTCAGACGGTACGTTCCGATCGGAAGGTCGACGAATCCGAACCAGCCGATCCCGTCCGTCTTCGCATCGCGGATCGCGATGCCGCTCGCGCTGTCGAGCAGGTGCACCGTGACGCCGCCGAGCGCGCTGCCGTCGCTCGCCGTCGCGGTGCCGCGAATGTGACCGAAGATCGGCTGCACCTTCCAGCTCATCTGCGGGACGGGAGGGCTGTCGGCGAAGACCGGCGGCGACGTCGAGTCGTAGGACGACGCCTGGGTCAGCGCGTTCACCAGCTCGCCGCGGCTCGCCGCGCCGCTTCGCGTGCCGGCATTGGCGAGCGTGTCGGGCGTCCGGTACGAGTACCCCACCCAGCCGATGCCGGTGTTGCCCGCGGCGGTCGCCGAGATCGAGCGCCGCGTCTGACTCACGCTCGAGGCGATGTCATTCAGGTAGAGGGCGGTCCCGATCGCGGTCGAGCGGCGGTACTGATTGTCCTTTCCGAACTCACTCCACTCGTCGAACATCTGATGCTGGTTCGCGAGCGAGTCGCGCTTGTAGTTCATCAGGATCGCCGTGTCGAGGATCCCTTCGCGTAGCCAGCCGCGCCAGTCCTGGAGCTGCTCGGCGTACGTGCGCGTTCCCTCGAAGCTGCCGATCGTCTGCGGCCCGTACCCGTAGGTGATGAGGTCAGCCGAGACCCGGATGCGTGGCTTGAGCGCCGTGGACTCGAGATAGATCCGCCGGACGATCCCGGTGATCTGATCCCGCCGCCACTGAGTCCACTGCACGTCGGTGTTCGTCGGCGTGTCGGTCCGGCCGGTCTCGGCGCGAAAACGCGCGAGCGCGGTCGGGTTGTAGCCCCACGACGGGACGTTCGTCCCGAGGTTCCCGTCGGGGTAGCGAATGCGGTCGAGGTTGATGCCGTCCACGTCGTAATTGCGCACGATGCTCGTCGCGGTGTTGACGACCCACGCGGCCGCGTCCGGATGACCGGGATCGAGGAGCCAGTCGTCGTTGAGCTTGCCCAGACCGTCGGACCGCGTCATGACCCAGTTGTCGCGACCCAGCGCCGCGGGGCCGTGAAGATTGAAGACGTGGTTCGGATCGTGCGGCGGCGTCGTGCTGTTCCAGATCGCGGTGGCGATGACCCACGCGTGGACCTCGATCCCCTGAGCGTGCGCCGTCTCGATGAGCGCCTGGAGCGGATCGAAACCGGGAGCGATACCCGCATCGGTCACCGGCACGCTCGAGCGGAGGCAGAAGCAATCGCCGCGACGAACGACCTCGGCGACGATCGCATTGGCATGGGCGGCCCTGGTCGCGGCGACGAGCGCGCTTATCTCCGCCTGGTCGTAAAGGCCCTCGCCGAACGTGTCCGCCCAGAACGCGCGAAGCTGCCCACCCATCACCGTTGTCGGCGGGACGGCGTTCTCCGACGGAAACGAAGCGAACAAGCTAGCCAGGTAGGCCAGCAGCGCCGCGAGAGTGATCAGCTTCAAGTCTTCCCTTCCCCGTGCGTGACTTCGTGTCGCGCGAGCTACGTAATCGGCTAACGCTCAGTGTTCGAGCCCGTTGTGTGGCGAGTCAAGCAGCGAGCCGGGCGAGCGTGCGCTCGCGGAACGGCCAGAGCGGCCACGTAGACTTTCACGCCGTGCAGCTGGAAGAGCTACGCCGAATGGGCGCGACGCTTGGGGATGTCCTTCCGCTCGAGATCCTTCCCGAGATCGATCGCTACGAGCTTGCGACCCACATGACCGTCCGTAAGTTCAAGCAGGACGAGATCGTGTACCACCAGGGCGATCCGGCCGCCCACGCGTTCGTCGTCTTCGAAGGGCTGGTGAAGAACCTCCTTCTGGACGAGAACGGTCACGAGCTACTCGTCTCGCTGCACATGCGCGGCGAATTCTTCGGTGAGCTCGCGTTCTTCGAGGAGAAAGCTCCGCGGGACGGGACGGCCGCCGCGGTCATGCCGTCGACGGTGCTCCAGATCGAACGAGACGGCGCCCTAGCGGTGCTGCGCCGCAACGAAGAGGCCCGACGGTTCATGTTCGCCAAGCTGACCCACACGATCCGTAACCTCGAGGGCAAGGCGGAGGATCTCGCCTTCCTGGATGTTGGCAGCCGCCTCGCCAAGTACTTGATCGAGTGCTCGCGGATGCAGCGCGCCATCCCGCTGACCCAGGACGACCTCGCGGCGGCCATTGGCTCGACACGAATGACGGTCAACAAGCTGCTCGCCGACTTCGAGCGGCGCGGCCTCATCGACGTGGCGCGCCGCAACGTGCGTGTGCTGGATGAGCCGCTGCTCCTCAGGGAGATCCAGGCCTAGAAGACGTCGGTGAGCCACTGCCAGCGCTTGGTCTGGGGTGTGGCCCGCCAGGGACGCGCGACGCGCGCGAGATCTTGGCGAAGCATTCGCGAGAGCGCGATCGTGGCTTCCTTCGACGGTATCGCCCGCTCGATGACCCGTTGCTCGCCGACCGATACCCGGAGCTGACGCCGCAGGTAGAGCTCTGCCGTGCCACCAAGCCAGACTGGGAGCACCGGAGCGCCACTCCGGAGAGCGAGATAGCCGACCCCGCGCGCGAAGTCGCCGAGCGTGGCCTCGGTGTGGGAAACGCGACCCTCAGCGAACACGACGACGATCTCTCCGCGCTCGAGCGCCGACAGCGTGCGGGCGATCGCGGTGCGGTCGGCTCGCTGGCGCGACCGGTCGACCGGGATCACCAGGTCGAGGCTGTCGAGGATCGCGCGATGCCACCACGTGCTCATCGTTCCGTCGCGGTCTCCCAGGAAACGGATCGGAGCGCCGAGCGGGAACGCTGCCGCGATGAGAAACCCGTCCGCCCAGCCCTGGTGGTTCGCGACGACGATGAGCGGCCCGCGCCGTGGCAGCTCGGTGACGACAGACACGTCGAAGAGGGCACCGAGGACCGCTCGGACGAGAAGCTTCGCGAGCCAGCGCCAGACCATACGCATCTACGGATGAGCCTTGCGCCTCACGGGCCGCACGCGCGTGCTCGACCTCACCTCGGGATCGTGCTCGGCGCCACGTTAACGCTCAGCTGGTGGGTCGGCCGATCTCCGGGATCTTTCCGCGCACCGACTGCTTGCGACGCCAGAAATCCGCCCACGGATCGGCGTGCGCGAGTCGCCGGTCGAACGCCCGCAGGACGAAGCGTCCTGGATCGAGCTTCTCGGAGACCTCGTCCCACGCGAGCGGGGTGGAGATCGGCGCGTGCGGGCGCCGACGGACGCTGTACGGCGCGACGATCGTCTGCGCATAGCCATTGCGGAACGCGTCCGCGAAGACACGACCGCCGCGTCGCGCCTTCGAGTGCTCGACGGTCACGAGCTGCGGCGCCCGACGAGCCAGCTCGGCCGAGAAGCCGGCGGCCGCCTGGACCGCGGTCGCGGGCGAGACGCCGGCGCGGAGCGGTACGAATACATGGAGACCTCTGCTGCCGGACGTCTTCGGGTACGAGATGAGCTTCGCTTCGTCGAGCACGCGCCGGAGCTGCAGGCCCGCGCGCGCCGCGTCGGCGAATTCACCGCTCTCCGGATCCATGTCGAACGCCAGCCAGTCGACCTCGTCCATCCGCGAGGCGCGCGTTGTCATCACGTGGATCGCGATGCAGCCGAGGTTCACCATGCCGGCAAGCGTCGCGCGCGACCCTCCGACGAGGTAGCGGACATCCTTTCCGGTGCTCGCCGCGCGAAGCACCAGTCGCGGTCCGGGCGGCTGCGCTTTCTTTGCGAAGTCCTTCTGATAGAAGCAGCTGCCGCGCATGCCGTCAGGGCAGCGCTCCGCGGTGAGTGGACGGTCGCGAAGCCAGCGCGACAGGTGTCCGTAGATGCCGTCGTAGAACCGGGCCACGTCGGCCTTCGTGATCGCTTCTTCGGGCCACCAGACCTTGTCAGGATTGCTTATGGGGACGCCCGCGATCCTGACCGCGTCAGCGCTCACGAGATTTCCACGTGCACTCGGACGGATCCTTATCTGTGCGCAGACCGAGGAACGCGGGCTGCCGGAGCTTTCCGTCCGCGGTCCACTCCGCGTACGCGATCTGGCCGACGAGCTTTGGACGCACCCACGTCGCATCCGCGATGCGCGGAGGCGGATCGAACGGCGGTCGTTCGGTGCGGAGCCGTTCGAGCTTCGCGGAGAGCTCGGCGAGCGTCGATGCGGTGAAGCCCGTTCCGACCTTCCCCACGTATCGAAGCGACGGCCCGTCATAGAGCCCGACGAGAAGCGCGCCAAAATGCAGGCGCCCGCCTTTCGGCCTCGTGAATCCGGCGATCACGAACTCGGATTCTTTGCGGACCTTGATCTTGAGCCATGAGCGTGACCGTGTGTTCGGCTCGTAGACCGAGCGTTCGTCCTTGGCGATGACCCCTTCCCAGCCCAGCCGCTTCGCCTCGCGATAGGCCGCCTTTCCGTCGCGAACGAGGCGCCGCGAGAGGAAGACCTTCGCCT
>VBGS01000073.1:0-8655 GCA_005889445.1 Chloroflexota bacterium | reverse complement strand
CACGGCGTAGCGCGGCGCGGCGGCGCCAGTAGCGCCGCGCCTCTGCAGCAGCTGAAAGCGCGACACGCCCTTTTTGTCGAGGGACACGAGCTCCCCGTCGAGGATCAGCGTGCCGTCGGGAAGCGCTCCGACCGCGGCCACCGTCTCGGGAAACCCGGCCGTCAACTCCTGCAGCATCCGCGACCACAGCCTCACCGGACGACCCCCCTGCCGCGTCGCGAGCGCGCGAATGCCGTCGTACTTCTCCTCGAAGACCCACTGCGGGCCTTCCACGATCCCGTCCGAGAGCGTGGCCAGCATTGGTCTCGGAGGAACCAGGTCGCGTGCTCGCGCCGCCCGCGTCACTCAGGATCGCCGGTCGCCGCCTTCGCAATGTCCCCGCCCTCGTCCCGCGCGATCCCGGCGAGGAGCCGGCGGCTCAGCACCGAGCGCGGCTTGGCGCTCGCGATATCCGTTTCCGACGCGCTCCGATCCCGGCGCTTCATCAGCAGCCACTTTCGTCCGCCCGTGCGGACGAGGGTCCATCCGCCGCGGAGCTTCTTCCCATGCAGCGTGAACACGATGCGGCCGCGCCGCATCGCCGCTTCGAAGGTCTCGTCACCCTCGAGCTCGTACGTCCCGATGTCCCAGACCATCACCGTGCCGCCGCCGTACTCGCCTTCCGGGATCACCCCTTCGAATCGGGCGTAGTCGAGCGGATGGTCCTCGACGGCCATCGCGAGCCGTTTCTCCGCCGGATTGAGCGAGGGCCCTTTCGGGACGGCCCAGGACACGAGGACGCCGCCGGCTTCCAGTCGGAAGTCGTAATGGAGAGCGGTCGCGCGGTGCTTCTGCACGACGAAGAGGCGCGCGGTGCTCTTGCGCCGTCCGCCCTTCGGCTCCGGTGTCGTCGCGAAGTCGCGCTTGCGTCGGTACTCAGAGAGCGACCGGCGTCGCGCGCTCGTCGCCGCGGTCATCTATCCCCTTCGGCTCGCGATGGTGCTCGTCGCATCGTCGCCGCTGGTCTGTTTGCGTGCACGAACGGCACCAACGTGCGCGGCGAGCGCGTCGTCGGACAAACAGTTGAGGACCCGCTCTCGCCCCACGCCTCCTTCGATCGCCGCCGCGACGCCGATCTCGAGGTACGCGAGCTCATCAGGGGTGTGCGCGTCCGTGCCGATGGAAACCCACGCGCCTTGCGCTGCGACGATCCCGAGACGCTCCACGTCGAGATCCTGGCGATCGGGATACGCGTCGATCTCCAGCGCCGTCCCGAGCTCCGCCGCCCGCCCCGCGACCCGCACCCAGTCGCAGGTCAGGCCGAGCCTGAAGTTGTAGATCCGGCCGCGGGGATGCGCCAGCACGTCGATATCGGGATTCGCCAGCGCACGCAGATAGCGGTCGGTCTGATCGTCCTTCAACCGGAGCTTCGAGTGGAACGCGCCGAGCACGAGGTCGAGCCGCGCCAGCGCTTCGGCGTCCATGTCTCCGGCGCCCTCGGGCGTGAGGTCCATCTCGATAGCTTTCAGGACGCGTGGCGGATCGCCGCGAAGGTTGCGCTCGTCGATCAGTCGTCCCTGCGCCGCGAGTCTGGGCTCGTCCATGCCGTTCGTGATCCTCAGGGTCTTGCTGTGATCGGTGATAGCGATGCGGGCCCGCCCCAACGCGGCCGCGGCGACGGCCATGTCGTCGATCGACGAGCTCCCGTCGGTCTCCTCGGTGTGCATCTGATGATCGGCCCGCAGCGCCGAGCGCCACTCGGGATGCGCGGCGACGACGGCACGGGCGCGCGCGAGGGTCATGAACCCGCTACGGATCGGCGGAGGCGCTGGAGTGTCGGGCTCGTCGCGGAGCCATGTCCTGATGAAGGTCGCCGTGAACGGGCCGACCGCGGTGAGCTCGGTGAGGCTGCGATCCGCTTGGACCAGCTGGGTCGCTTCTTCCGGCCACATGAGCGCGCGGCGAGCAGCCCTGCGGAGCGCGCGCTGTTTTCGTCCTTCGGTCCGCTCGGACTCACGCGCGAGCAGCTCCGCGATCGCGAGATTGTCGATGCGGAGGAGGCTAGTCCGCCTGGAGGAGCGTCACCCTCGCGTCGCTCAGATCCGGCCAGTTCGGATCGTCCGAGAGCTTCGCGCCGAGCTCGATATCCGATCCGTGACCGCGCTGGGCGCCGTCGACCTCCACCAGGAGGGCTCCGTTCCGCGCGGGGCGGACATGCACGAGCGCGCCGCCGCTCGCTCGATATGTTCCGGCGTCGAGCGGAGCCGACGTGTCGTAGAGGTACTCGATCGGTATGCCGCCCGTCGCGACCCACCGATGCGCGCCGTCGACGTGCATCCCGTCGCAGTAGCCGACCGAGCCGTGATGGATCACGAGCCCCCCGTTCCCTCGGCGCGACCCACTGCGAAGGTGATCCGGGTTACGACATTCGAAGTGCACGATCGCTGACATACGCAGCCTCCCCTGGCTTCGCCACGAAAATAGTCACGACGGCGTAACGAAGTCAATACGTCGCGGTAATCACGGCCTCGTTTCATTGCCGCGCAACTTCACGAGAGCGAGCGACGGACCGAGCGGAGTGCGAGCAGGCGATGGCCTGATCTGTGCTTCGCGCGCTCAGATGAGCAACGAGATCGAGAGCGATGGGCTCGCCACCGCGCGGCAGGCCAGGCTTCGTTACACGAGCGATGAGCAACCGGGGATCCGGCGGCGTCGGAAGGGTCGTGGATTCGTCTACGTCCACCCGGGCGGCAAGCCGATCCGCGATGACGGTGAGCTGCGGCGGATACGTGCGCTCGCGATCCCGCCGGCCTGGAACGACGTCTGGATCTCGGCGAACGCGCTCGGGCACATCCAGGCAACGGGCCGGGACGCGCGCGGGCGCAAGCAGTACCGCTATCACGAGCGTTGGCGGACGGTCCGTGACCAGGCGAAGTACGAGAGGCTGTCCGACTTCGCCAAGGCGCTTCCCCGGATACGGTCGCGCATCGAGGCTGACCTCGGCCGCTCCGGTATCCCACGCGAGAAGGTGCTCGCCACAGCCGTGCGCCTGCTCGAGGAGACGTTCATCCGGGTCGGCAACGCGGAATACGCGAAAGCGAACAGGTCGTTCGGTCTGACCACGCTTCGTGACCGACATGTCGATGTCGAGGGCTCCCGTCTGCGGTTCCGGTTCCGCGGCAAGAGCGGCAAGGAGCACGATGTGGACGTCCGCGATCGCCGGCTGGCGCGGATCGTCTCGCGTCTCCAGGAGCTTCCCGGGCAGCATCTCTTCCAGTACCTGGGCGAGGATGGCTCGCCGGTTCCGATCGGGTCGGAGGACGTGAACGCGTATCTGCACGAGGTCGCCGGTGAAGACATCTCAGCGAAGGAGTTCCGCACGTGGGCTGGCACCGTGCTCGCGGCGCGGACTCTCGCCGGACTGCGTCCGGCACGGAGCCAACGGATCGCGAACAGGCGCATCAACGAAGCGATCGATGTCGTAGCGTCGCGTCTTGGAAATACCCGAGCGGTGTGCGGCCAGTGCTACGTCCATCCCGCCGTCATCGACGCCTACATGACCGACGCGCTGCCGCCGGCGCTGAGGCGCGCCGAGCGCGAACGCAGGGATGCGGGCCTGTCGTCACACGAAGCCGCGGTCGCATCGCTGTTGGCGCGTGCCGCGCGGCGTTCGGCCCGCCGAGCGGCCTAGATCAGCCGATCAGCGTGGGGAACAGATCGACCGGCGGATGCTGCGCGATCGCGAGCAGGTCATGCGTGTCGAGGACGTCGTCGACGGTGATCGGGTTCGCCGCGACCGTGTTCGTTCCGAAATCGAGGATCGCGATCCCGTCCTGACCGCACGAGCGACAGCGCAGACGAACGATTAGCCTCGCTGGCTCGGTCACGACCGCGGCGATGTCACCGCCGCGGTAGTACTCGCCGCATCCGCTGCACGTGACCTGCTCGAGGTGACGGATGAGCTGATCGATCCAGCTCATGCATGGGCCTTCCGACGCTTGACCGCGTTGGCCTGCTTCGCAAGCGCGGTACGGGTCTTTTTTGGTAGGTGCGCGATCGTCCGCTTCCGCTTCGCCGCGGCCGCTGCCTTTCGAATGTTCCGGCCTGCCGCCGTTCGCTGCTTCCCGGTTGCCATATTGAAGCGATACGCACTTCCCGTGCCTTTTTGTCGCGGCGCTGTTTTTGCTGCAGCGATGAATCCGTAACGGAGGTGTGACGATGGCATCGCTCGGTCTGCTGCTGCTTCGCGCGGTGACGGGATTCTTCTTGATGGGCCACGGCGCGCAGAAACTGTTCGGCGCATTCGGCGGCCGAGGTCTGGAAGGGACCGCAGCGTCTTTCGAAGGTCTCGGCATCAAGCCGGGTTGGCTTTGGGCGCGGATCGCTGGGACGAGCGAAGTCGCAGGCGGCACGCTCACCGCGCTCGGCCTGTTCTCGCCGCTGGGGCCGATCATCGCGATCGCGCCGATGGTCGTCGCTTGGCGAAAAGGCCACGGCGACAAGCCGATCTGGGTGAACAAGGGCGGCGCCGAGCTCCCGGCCACGAACCTGACGATCGCGTGCGCCCTGATCCTCACGGGACCCGGTGCGTTCTCGCTCGATCGGCTCCTTCGCATCCGCGTGCCCTGGTGGCTCTCGCTTCTGGCGATGGCGGCAACGGCCGGCGGCATCGCGATCGCGCTCGCGGACGAGATCCACAAGATGGCCGAGGAAGCAGTGGCGGACGCCAACCAGGAGAGCGCCGAGCCGAGGGAGGTGCCTGCGGCTACATAGCCAGCTGCAGCTGCTCGGTCTGGGGTCCGGGCTCCCGACGGCGGCGGGGCGGCCGCTCGCTGAACCGGTAGCGCTGCGTCACCCGCGCGACCCGCCGCTCGAGCTCCTTCTCGTAGTCGCGCGTCGGGAGGTTCCCGCCCGCGTACAGCGCGGCATACCTTGGCGCGAGGACGGGGAACTCGCTCGCGATGAAATCGAAGTAGTAGTCACGGATCTCGCTGTCGATCTTGAGCGGACGGTGACGGAACGCCGTCGCGCCGGCTTCGCTGGCGGCGCGCGCGGCGCGGTCGAGCGACTCCTCGGAGTCGCTGATGCCCGGTAGCACCGGCATACAGAGGACGGCGGCGTCGAGGCCGGCCTCGCGCAGCATCGAAAGGGCGCGCAGGCGCTGTCTGGGCGGTGCCGTGCCCGGGTCGGTCTTGCGGACGACCTCTTCGTCGACGCACGGGACGCTGAAGAACACGGTGACCTCGGTCTTGCGGTCCAGCTCCAGGAGCAGATCGATGTCTCTGATGACCAGGGGGCCCTTGGTCACGATGCCGATCGGCATGGGGTGGTCGATCAGCACCTCGAGGCATTTGCGCGTGAGCCGATATTTGCCCTCGATCGGTTGATAGGGATCGGTCGCGGTGCCGATGGCGAGCGATCCCTCCTTGGGACGGCGGAGCTCGTGACGCAGCGTATCCGCTATGTTTACGCGAACTTCGATGTTGCTGTCGAAGTCTGAGCCGACGTTCTTTTCGCGGTAACGCGCGTGGTAGGCACGTGAAAAGCAGTACCGGCACGCATGAGGGCACCCGCAGAGAAACCGCTCCTGACACGTTCTCGTCAACGAACTCGCCGATCACATCGAGGCCTAGTTGATCCGCGACCGCACGGCACGTTCGGAGCTGTGTGTCAGTAGTCCTGGTGTTTGCGCTTGATCGCGCATAGAGGGCGGCGCGCTTCTTGCCCTCACCGTCCACTTGGATATGATAGAACATTAGTTCTAGACGGTCAAGGTGCGCCCCTTCTTAGCGAACCCATACCCGCCGGCCGAAGGCCGTTCGTACACTCGGACGAGGTTCGTGCCCACCAGAGCGGATCGGCCATATGGCTCGTTCCCGCGGGGCCGTCCCGATGCGGCACTGGAGGCCGGCCCGCCGCCGACTCCCAAGCGGGACCGCTTCGGCGCGGTGGTGCGGCGCGCGCTCCCCTGGCTCGGCGTTCTCGTCATCCCGCTGCTTCTCGTGGCGCTCGCGCTCACGCCGGTGCCCCAGCCGGGCGAGGCGCAGCCTTCGCCGACACCGGTCCCGTCGATGAGCGCGGTCTACACGAAGGTCGCCCCGGCCGTGGTCCAGATCCGCACCGCCAGGCCCGATGGAACGCTCGCGCCCGCGGGCTCGGGCGTGGTCGTCGACGACGCGGGCGACATCCTCACCGCGCTGCACGTCGTCCAGGGCGCCACTCGGGTCTCGGTCGTCTTCGCGGACGGCACCGAGTCGACCGCGGTGATCATTGCCGAGGTCGCGGAGAGCGACATCGCGGCGCTGCGACCGGCGAGCCTACCGCCTCAGCTCGTCGCCGCGACGCTGGGCAGCCCGTCGAGCCTGCGCGTCGGCGATGACGCGATCGTCATCGGCAATCCGTTCTCGCTGACGAGATCGCTGTCGACCGGCGTGATCAGCGGCCTGAACCGATCGGTCCAGGTGCCCAACCAGGGGCGCACCCTCTCGGGGCTCATCCAATTCGACGCGGCGGTCAATCCGGGTTCGTCGGGCGGTCCGCTCGTGAATCGCGACGGCGACGTGGTGGGGATCGTCACCGGACTCGTCAATCCGACAGGACAGCCCGCATTCAGCGGCGTCGGCTTCGCGGTCACCATCGACACCGCGGCGGGCGCGCTCGGCATACCACCTGATTAAGTGAAGGACTGGGGAGCATCGTGAACGAACAAGTCGCCGTACCGCCGGACACCGGCCGCCTGCTCTTCGAGATCAAGAAGGTCATCGTCGGCCAGGACCATCTTCTCGAGCGGATCCTCGTTTCGCTCCTGGCACGCGGCCACCTGCTCGTCGAGGGCGTTCCCGGTCTCGCCAAGACGCTCGCCGTCAAGACGGTCGCTCAGGCGATCAGCGGAGAGTTCAAACGGATCCAGTTCACCCCAGACCTGGTTCCCGCGGACCTCGTGGGCACGCGGATCTACAACCAGCGCGCCAGCGATTTCCAGACCTCGCTCGGCCCGGTGTTCACGAACCTGCTCCTGGCCGACGAGATCAACCGCGCGCCGGCGAAGGTGCAGAGCGCGCTGCTCGAGGTGATGCAGGAGCACCAGGTCACCATCGGCCGCGAGACCCACAAGGTGCCGGATCCATTCCTGGTGATGGCGACGCAGAATCCGATCGAGACCGAGGGCACCTACGCGCTCCCGGAAGCGCAGGTCGACCGCTTCATGATGAAGGTCCTCGTCGGCTATCCGAGCGAGATGGATGAGTTCGTCGTCGTCGAGCGGATGACCGGACGCCTTTCACCGGTCGTTCCGGTCATGACCACCGACCGTCTCGTCACTCTTCAGCGTGAGGTCGATTCGGTCTTCGTCGATCCGAGCCTCATGGAGTACGTCGTGCGCGTGGCGTCGGCAACGCGACAGCCCGCCGAGTACGGACTCGGGGACATCGCGAAGTACATCAGCTACGGAGCGAGTCCGCGCGCGTCGATCAACCTGATCCTCGCCGGCCGCGCCCTCGCGTTCCTTCGTGGACGCCGGTACGTCACCGGTCAGGATCTGCAGGACCTCGCGCTCGACGTGATCAGGCATCGTCTCGTCCTGTCTTTCGAGGCGCTCTCCGATGACGTCAGCGCCGACGACCTCTTGAAGCGCGTGCTTCAGCGCATCCCCGTCCCGACCGAGCCGTTGCAGGGACATGTCGCGATCCGGAGCTGAGCGCCGCCTCGAGCGGCTGGACTGGACGGTCATCCGTCGTCTCGACGGACTCCTCCAGGGCGACTACCGCACGATCTTCAAAGGCCAGGGGCTGGACCTCGCCGACATCCGCGAATACACGTTCGGCGACGACGTCCGCCACATCGATTGGAACGTCACCGCGCGTCTGGACGCCCCCTACGTCCGCGAGTACCTCGAGGATCGGGAGATCAACGCGCATTTCCTGCTCGACCTCTCGCCGTCCGTCGACTTTGGGACCGTCGACCGCCGTAAGCGCGACCTGCTCCTCGACTTCACCACGGTCCTCGCGCGTCTGCTCACCCGTCACGGGAACCGCGTCGGCGCGACCATCTACGGCTCGCGCGTCGAGCGCGCGATCCCGCCGCGCGGCGGACGGATCCAAGTGCTCCGGATCTTGAACGAGCTCGAGCGCCGGCCGCGTCTTCAGCACGCCCCGCTGACCTCGCTCGCGGAGCTCCTGGGCGCGGGGATGCGAGCGCTTCGGCGGCGGTCGCTCGTCTTCGTCGTCTCCGACTTCTTCAGCGCCGCCGGATGGGAGGAGCCACTCGAGCAGCTCGCCCGAAGGCACGAGACGCTCGCCATCCGCCTGGTGGATCCGCGCGAGAGCGACATTCCCGACATCGGGCTGGTCGTCCTGACGGACAGCGAGACAGGAGAGCAGCTCCGTGTCGATACGCATGACGCCCGCTTCCGGGCCCGCTTCGGCGAAGCGGCTCGGCGCCGCGAGGAGCGTCTCGCCTCGGTGTTCGCCCGGTCCGGCGTCGACGTGCTCGTGCTGCGTACCGACGAAGATCTTGTCCAAGCGGTGGTGCGATTCGCGTACGCTCGTAAGCGGCGCGGAGCTCGACGCACCGCGGTGGGAGCGATCGCATGAGCTTCATCTGGCCGACAGCGCTCTTGCTCCTCGTCGTTGTGGCCGGGCTCGCCGTGTTGTACGTCATGGCGCAGCGCAGACGTCA
>VBGS01000072.1:6174-7896 GCA_005889445.1 Chloroflexota bacterium | reverse complement strand
TGATCATGAACGCCGCGTTCCTCGTGGCGCGCGAACGATCGACCTTCTTCGACGAGAAGGTCCGCGGGATCGGGATGCAGTACGAAGGCAAGCTCACGTTCAAGTACACCGGCCCCTGGCCGCCGTACAACTTCGTCACCATCCGCCTGCAGCTCGAGCGTTCGGCCGGCGTCTAGGTCGTGATCCTCTTCAAGCTGCTTGCCCTGCCGATCACCGCGCCGGTCGCAGGCATCCGCTACTGCCTCGAGAAGACGGTCGAGTACGCCGAAGCGCAGATGACCGACGACGCGCCCGTGCGCGAGGAGCTGCTTGAGCTCGAGCTTGCCCTCGAGGAGGGCCGCGTGACCGAGGGCGAATTCGCGGAGCGAGAGGCGCTACTTCTTGCGCGACTCCGCGAGATCCGCGAATACCGGCGGCAGATGGCGCGGGAGAGCGTCGAGGCGAGCGCGCCCGAGCTCGGCGAGGAGCGCACGGTCGTGATCGAGGTTCCCGAAGAGCTCGAGTGACCGGTGGGCTGCGATATCTCTACGCGGTCGCCGATGCCCAGGCGGCGCCGCGCATCCAGAGCTCGAAGATATCCGGCATCGAGGGTGGCACCGTCGAGCCGGTCGTCCACGGTAAGGTCCTCGCGGCCATGAGCACCGTCCCCGCGTCCGACTACGAGGAAGCTGCCTTGAACGAGCACCTACAGGATCTCGACTGGCTCACGCCGCGCGCCGCCACGCATCAGGCAGTCAACGCGAAGCTCCTCGAGCTCACCGGCAGCATCGTCCCGCTGAGCTTCGGCGCGATCTATCGCGACCGCGAGGGGATCACCGCGATGCTGGCGGCGCGTGCGGAGGAGTTCGCCGAGCGGTTGCGCGAGCTGCGCGGGCGCGCGGAGTGGATCGTTGCGGTCGAGCGTGATCCGGATGCGGGACGCGATAGCGAAGCGCTCCACGGTCTCGAGGTGGAGATCGCGAAGGCTCCGCCGGGTCGCGCCTTTCTCCTGACCAAGCGACGCGATGAGGTGGCCCGCGAGGAGCGCCGCGCCTGGGACGCTCTGGTTGTCGAACGCACCGCTGCGGCCCTCGGTCAGGTCTCGGATCGCATCTACCGGGAGGAGCTCATCGACGACTCAGCGCTATCGGCGGTGGCGCGCTTCAGTGTTCTGGCTGAGCGCTCGCGCGACGGGGAGCTCGCGCGAGCTATCGGGGACCTGTCGGCGGCGGAGGCGGCGCGCGGCTACCACGTCCGCCTCTCGGGACCATGGCCGGCCTATCGGTTCGGCGGTCTTCCTCGCGAACCCGTGGCGTCCAGTTGAGAGAGCTCAGTCCCCAGGACGCGTCGGTGCTCGAGCTCGTCGACCGGCTCATGCACAAAGGAGTCGTCCTCGTCGGCGAGGCGACGATCTCCGTCGCGGGCGTTGACCTGATCTACCTGGGGCTCAACGTCGTGCTCGCCGCGGTCGAGACGATCCAGGCGCGCGAGCGGAAGGCATCGTGAGCCTGGTCGCGCACGCCATCACCGCGGCGCCGGCGGCGGCGTTCGATCACCGAGGTCTTCGGGGTCGCCCGCTCACCACCAGCGAGGCGGGCGGTCTCCTCGTCTGGACCACCGAGTGGGAGAGCGGGACACGGCTCGAGCGCGATGACGCGTTCGACCACCACCACGTCATCGAGCGGATCTGCGCCGCCCAGCCGTGCCTCCCGGTGCGGTTTGGGACCGTCTTCATGGACGACG
>VBGS01000072.1:0-6040 GCA_005889445.1 Chloroflexota bacterium | reverse complement strand
CCGAGGAGCTGGCCGAGCGTCTTATTGCCGAGCTTGCGGTCGAGCGACCACTCGTTTGGCATGAAACCTGCACGACCGAGGCCGTGGCTGTTTCTCTGGCTGCCCTGGTGCCAACAGAGCGAGCGATGACGCGGAAACAGGCCATGATGACCTTCGTCAGCGGATTTGGCGACGTCATCGGGGTGGTCAACGGGCCCTGGCCGCCGTATAGCTTCGCGAAGATCGACTAGGGATGGACACCGAGCTCGATGAGCTCCGCCGCGAAGTCGAGCGACTTCGTGGCATCCTCCCAGAGCGCGTCGACGTCGATCCGGACGAGGTCGAGCAAGGACTCGCCAAGCTCGTCCTCGCGCTCGTCGAGTTCTTGCGTCAGCTCCTCGAGCGTCAGGCGGTGCGGCGTATGGAAGGAGGCTCGTTGACCGACGAAGAGGTGGAGCGAATGGGATTGGCCCTCATGCGTCTCCAGGAGAAGCTGCACGAGATGGCGCGAGCGTTCGGGATCGATCCCTCCGAGCTGAACGTCGGTCTGGGCCCGCTCGGCAAGCTCATATGAGCATCGACCGCAGAGGTCCGAGCCTGCCTCGGGAATCCACGACCCTCGCGGACCTACTCGACCGTGTCCTGGACAAGGGTCTCGTCGTCGCGGGCGACATTTCGATCTCTCTCGCGAATGTCGAGCTTCTCACCATCAAGATCAGGCTCCTGGTCTGCTCGATCGACAAGGCCGAGCAGATCGGCTTGAACTGGTGGCGGTATGAGAAGAGTCTTTCCGGCGGCGATGGCGTGGACAAAACGGCGATCGGTCGTCTGGAAGCGCGTATCGCGGATCTCGAACGCGATCTCGAGCGCTCACGAAATCGAGGGAGGTAGCTCGTCATGCCAGTCGAACGAGCGCCCGGTGGCAGCAGTCTCATCGACGTTCTCGACCGCATTCTGGACAAGGGCATCATCATCGACGCCTGGATCCGTGTGTCTCTCGTGGGCATCGACCTCGTGACCGTCGAGGCCCGCGTGGTCGTCGCCTCGATCGACACGTATCTCCGGTACGCCGACGCCCTCGGGCTCATGCCCGCGCAGCGCGGCGGCGCGATCGGCGCGAGCGGCGTGAGCACCGAGATCCCGTCGACCCGTGCCCGGACGGGCGAGCGCGCCTAACGAACACCGCGGGAACGGTGACCGCGAGTGACTGACGTGCTCGAGCGCCAGATCTCAGCCGGGGTCGTACGGCGTGAGGCGCGCGAGGCGCTCGAGCCGCTGCTCGACGATCTCATGCGCGCGCTCGGGTTCGACAAAGCGCTCGTGCTGCTCTACGAGGATGCGCGGGCGGCGCTGGTCGGATCGTTCGGCATCGGCGTGCAGGACGCGTCGGTCCACGAGATCGTGATCCCCGTCGCGCAGGGCGATGACCCGATCGTTGGCGTCCTGCGCAGCGGCCACCCCATTCGCCTGCCCGACTCGGCGAACGACGAACGTCTTCTCCCGTCGGTTCGCGACTGGCTCCGGGCGCTGGACCTCGGCCCGACGATCGCCACTCCGCTTCGCAGCACGACGGAGCAGGCGCGGGATCGTGACGGCAAGCGCGGCCTCGCTCCGGGGTGGGAAACGCCAGGCGAATGGGCGGGCGTGCTGCTCCTCTCTCGCTCGTCGGGAATCTCACAGGCCGATGTCGAGGCGCTCGTCCCGTTCACCCGCCAGGCCGGCGAAGCGCTCAGCCTGCAGCGCGACCTGTCGCTCCTTCAGGAGACGAGCGTGGCGCACGCGATCGAAAAGGACTGGCTGTGGTGGATGGTGAACGGCGTCGGGGACGCCGTCATCGTCACCGATTCGAACAACGACATCATCCTGCAGAACAAGCGGGCCGAGCTGCTGTTCAGAGCGGCCGACGAAGACAGCCCCGGCAAACGTCGCGCGATGTGGATGAACAACTTTCTCTTCACCGCCGCGCTCTCGACATGGAACCTCGAAAGAGGCGGCCCGACGCGGAGCCGCGAGGTGACCCTCGTCGACCCGATCGAGGGGAGCGAGCTGATCTACGAGGTCATCACCACGCCGGCGACGAACTACCGCGTCGGCATGCGCGGCACCGTGTCGGTCCTGAAGAACGTCACCGACATCCGCCACATCGGTGAGGAGCTCGCACGCGGGCAGGAGCGTCTGCAGACGGCCGAGGAGGAGGTCAGGCTCGAGCGCGACCGTCTCGACCTGATCCTCCGAAACGTCCCGAACCCGATCATCGTGGTGGACAACGACAACGAGATCATTTCCATGAATCCCGCCGCACAGCGGCTCTTCAAGTCGGAGACGGCTGCGCCTCGGACGGCCAATCCCGCCCTCGCCAACGATGCCCGCTTCACGTCGTTCCTCGCGCAGCTGCGTCTCGAGCCCGCGTTCTCGAAGCGGGGCGAGGTCCTGGTGACCGATCCCACCACCGACGAACGCCTGGAGATGGAAGTGAGCGCGACCGAGGTCCGCGACAGCCGCGGGGCGGTCATCGCGATCGTCTCGGTCATGCAGGACATCGGTCGCCTTCGCGAGCTCGAGCGCCGGCGGCTCGAGCAGGTGCTCTTCGACTCGGAGAAGCTCGCCGCAACCGGCCGGCTCGCGGCGTCGATCGCTCACGAGATCAACAACCCCCTCGAGGCGGTCCAGAACGCGTTGTACCTCCTTCAGCAGCGCGGAAACGTCGCGGACAAGGCCCGCGAATACCTGGACATCGCCGCCCGCGAAACGCAGCGGATGTCGCGGATCCTCCGCCAAATGCTCGGCTTCTACCGACAGACAGAGGTCATGGCCGAGACGGACATCAACGCGCTCATCGAGGAGGCAGCGGCCCTGGTCGCGAAGCGGCTTCGCGAACGCGGCGTGACCTTCGTCAAGGAGCTGGACGGATCGATCCCCAAGGTGCGCGCCTCGGCTGACCAGCTGAAGCAGGTCGTCCTGAATCTCCTGCTGAACGCGGCGGACTCCATGCCGAAAGGCGGACAGATCGGCGTCGCGACCTCGAGTCGGCTTGGCACCGAGTCGGAGCTCTTCGGTCGCCCGGCGGTACAGATCCAAGTGCGCGACACTGGAGAGGGCATCCCCGACGAGCTCCTCGCGCAGATCTTCGAGCCCTTCTTCTCGACCAAGCCAGGCAAGGGCACCGGCCTTGGACTGTGGGTGTCCCAGGGCATCGTGCAGAACCACGGCGGCACGATGCAGGTGCGGAGCAGGATCGGCCGTGGAACCACGTTCACCATCACACTGCCAGTGGAGGGACCGTCCAGCGATGCGCGAACCCGCTAAGGTCCTCGTCGTCGACGACGAGGAGAGCGTCGTCGTCACGATAAAGGCGATCCTCGAGCTTGATGGCTACCACGTCCTGACGGCGACCAGCGCCACCCTGGCACGACAGCTGGTGCGTCAGCACGACCTCGATTTGGTCTTGACCGACCTCCGTCTCGAGGACGGCGACGGGCTCGATGTCCTGCGCGCCGTGCGGGAGCGGTCGGCGGACACGGTCACGATCATGCTCACCGGGTACGCCTCGCTCGAATCGGCCATCCAGGCCATCCGTGCCGGGGCGTACGACTATCTGGTCAAGCCGAGCGAGGTCGAGGAGCTTCGCAGCACGGTCGCGCGCGGGCTCGAGCGGCGTCGTCTGGGTCTGGAGCTCGAGGCGCGCGTGAAGGACCTTGAGGTCGCGAACCGCGAGATCGCGACCCTCAACGAGTCGCTGCAGCAACGGGTCGACGAAGCCACCGCCGAGCTCAAGGAGCGCTACGAGCAGCTCAAAGAGCTCGACCGCACGAAGTCGCAGTTTTTGTCGATGGCCTCGCACGAGCTCAAGACGCCGATCACCGCGATGTCTGGCTTCCTCCAGGTCGGACTGCGGAGGATTCGCCGCCTCCTCGAAGCCGATTCGAGCGAAGAGCAGATCCGCGCGGGGATGCGCGGCGTGCTCGACCAGCTCGACGTCGTCTACCGTCAGACCGGCAAGCTCGCCCGGCTCATCGACGAGCTGCTCGATGTCTCGCGCATCCAGACGGGCCGGATCGAGTTTCGCTACGGCGATGTCGATGTGGGCGAGCTCGCGCAGGAGATCGTGACGAGGATGCAGCTGACGACCACGACGCACCAGATCTCGCTCCAAAACGGCGAGACCGGACAGATCGTGGCGGACCGCGACCACCTCGAGCAGGTCCTCAACAACCTCCTGACCAACGCGATCAAGTACTCGCCCGCCGGTGGGCCTATTGCCGTCGACGTCGACCGCGTGGAAGAAGGCGTCCGCATCGCGGTCAGGGATAGCGGGATCGGCATCGCCGCGAAGGAGCTCGATGCGATCTTCGGCCTGTTCTATCGATCCCCTGATCGCGCAGCGCGAGACGCCGCGGGAATGGGTCTTGGCCTCTACATCAGCAAGGAGATCGTCTCCCGGCACGGCGGCCGCATCTGGGTCGAGAGCGTGCCCGAGAAGGGCAGCACGTTCTATGTGCTCCTGCCTGAGATGCCGGTCGGCGCGACCCGGGCGGAATCGCCGCAAGCGAGCGGCGCGAGGCGGTAGCCCCGATACACTTTGCGATGATCGGCCCATCGGGGTGTGGCGCAGCCTGGTAGCGTGCCTGAATGGGGTTCAGGAGGTCCCGGGTTCGAATCCCGGCACCCCGACCGTAGCCACAGAGTTTACCGTCCAGGGTCCGAGCTGACCGCCGATCCGGCGACCGCTCTCGCGCGCCTGCAGTCGCGCATCCGCGCGTGCCGGCGGTGCGTCGCGGCGGGGTACATCGGTCACGCCCGGCCGATCGTCGCCGGGACGATCCGCGATCGGATCGCCATCGTCGGTCAGGCGCCTGGCGCGGTGGAGCTCGCGGTGGGGCAGCCCTTTAGCGGCCGCTCAGGGGTCGAGCTTCGTCGCTGGCTTGCGGAGGCGGGCCTCGACGAGGCGCATCTGCCCTATCGCACCGCGATCACGAAGTGCTTTCCCGGCAAGTCGGCGACCGGCAGCGGCGACCGCCGACCGTCGCCGGCGGAGATCGCGCTCTGCGCACCATGGCTCGAACAGGAGCTCGCGCTCCTCCGGCCCAGGATCGTTCTTCTCGTTGGCGGCCTCGCGATCGAGCGGTTCTGGGGAAGGATCGCCTTGGAAGAAGCGGTCGGCACGTCGCGTTCGCGTGGCGGCGTCACCTTCATCGCGCTGCCGCATCCGAGCGGCGCGTCGCGATGGCTGAACGGCCCGGCGCATCGCCAGCTCCTGAAACGAGCGCTCGCGAAGGTCCGGAGAGCCGCTCGGAGGCTTGACAACGCGGCGACCGCGCAGACAATTCGCTCACGCTGTTGATGCTCGCGCGAACGATCTCGTTTGTTTCGGCTGCTTCCTCTGGACGACCGTCCCCTTTTCATTTCCAAGGTGGTGCGCTGCTGCGCATCGCATCGCCGGCGACGCGCGCCCCTTTTCCGTGGCGCGTGAATCGATCGGAAAGGAGGTGATCAGCCGAATGCCTGCAAAGAAGAAGGCCAAGAAAGGCAAGAAGCACTAAGCGCACCCTTGCTGTTGTGGAGCGCCGCGGGCGGGCGGCGCCGTCCACTCCGGGTACCCCAGAACCGTTACGAAAGTCCTCCTGCTACGGCTCTGACATAACGACTTCGCCGCCGGTCCCGTTCACTCAACAGAGATGTGGTGGGAATTCGCGCGTGCCGCGCGCTTCGCGTTGCTCGGCACACTCCTCAGCTTCCCGATCAGCCTGGCGCTCGTTGTCGGGCCGCTCGCGGCGCCCGCGAACGCCAGCGCGACGGACGCACTGCTGCTGACGAACCAGCTGCGGTCGGCGATCGGTTCGCCGACGGTGCCCGCTGATCCCAGGCTCACGCAGGCCGCACTCAACCACGCGAACTACAGCAGTGCGAACGGCGTCGGAGGTCACTTCGAGACCGCCGGCCTGCCGTACTACACCGGCTACTCCGCGCGCGACCGGCTCATCGCGACCGGTTGGACGACATCGTTCGTGAGCGAAGTCGCCACGGGAGGCTCCGAGCTCGGCGGCGTACAGCAGCTCTGGGA